>JBBRFD010000182.1:0-9497 GCA_038224985.1 Reyranellales bacterium | reverse complement strand
GGTGTAGTCCTCGCCGACGATCTGGCCCTTGTAGGTTCGCTTCACGCCCGCGAGCATGTCCTTGCCGGCGGCGTAGTTGGGGCCGACGAGATAGAGGCTCTTCACGCCCTTGGTGTTGAGGTATTCGCCCATCGCCATCGGTGTCTGGTCATTCTGCCACGAGGTCGAGAAGAAGTTCCGGTGGCAGAGTTCGCCCGCGATCTGCGACGGGCCGGCATTGGCCGAGATCAGGATGGTGTCGCCTTCCTCGGTCACCGACTTCAGCGAGGCCAGCAGTACGTTCGACCAGATGTAGCCGGCGACGAAGTTCACCTTGTCCTGCTGCACCAGCTTCTCGGAGCGGGCTTTGCCGACATCGGGCTTGAACTGGTCGTCCTCGTAGACGATCTCGATGGCCTTGCCGCCGGCCTTGCCGCCGAGATGCTCGACCGCGAGGTCGACCGAGCGGCGCATATCCTCGCCGATCGCAGCCTGCGAGCCCGAAAACGTACTCACGAAGCCGATCTTGACGCTCTGCTGCGCCACCGCCGGCAGCCCGAAGGCCATGGTGGCGGCGATTGTTGCGGTGCCAAACAAATTGATTTTCATTCGTTGTCTCTCCCTATCCGACAGGCGGCTATACAAGCCGAAAACGCTCAGGAGCGCAATTTGAAGCGCTGTATCTTGCCGGTCGCCGTCTTGGGCAATTCGGTCACATATTCTACCCAGCGCGGATACTTATAGGGTGCCAGCGTCGACTTGCAGAGCGCCATCAGCTCGTCCGTGAGGGCTGCGCCGGCATCGCCTGCCTGCTTCAGCACGATATAGGCCTTGGGCTTGATCAGTTCGTGCTCGTCGGCGTGGCCGACAATGGCGGCTTCCAGCACGGCCGAATGACCGATCAGACAGTTCTCGATCTCGACCGGGGACACCCAGATGCCGCCCACCTTCAGCATGTCGTCGCTGCGGCCGTCGTAGAAGTAGAAGCCGTCGCTATCCTGGCGGTAGGTGTCGCCGGTATTCAGCCAGCCGTCGACCATGGTTTCGGCCGTCTTTTCGGGCTTGTTCCAGTAATACTGCGCGGTCGACTGGCCCTTGATCCACAACCGCCCGCGCTCGCCCCGCGCTACGGGCTTGCCATGCTCATCCAGCACGCGCGCCTCGTAGCCGGGCACCGGCTTGCCCGACGCCCCGGGCCTGTAGTCGTCCAGCCGGTTGCCGAGGAAGATGTGCAGCGCTTCGGTCGAGCCGATGCCGTCGAGGACGATCGTGCCGGTCTTTTCCTTCCAGCGCCGGAAGATCTCGGCCGGCAACGCCTCGCCCGCCGAGACGCAGGCGCGCAGGCTGGACAGATCGCGCGGCGCCTTGTCGAGTGCCACGAGCTGCGCGGCGTAAAGTGCCGGTACGCCGTAATAGAGGGTCGGCTTGAATTTTCCGATCATCTCGAAGGTCGTGTCCGGCGTCGGCCGGCGGTCGTCGAGGATGGCGGTGCTGCCGGTCCACAACGGGAAGGTCATGCCATTGCCCTGGCCATAGGCGAAGAAGAGCTTGGCCGCCGAAAAGGAGACGTCGTTCTCGGTGACGCCCAGCACGCGCACGCCGTAGAGCTCGCTGGTCACCACCATGTCGCGATGGGCATGCACGGCGCCCTTGGGCCGGCCGGTCGAGCCGGAGGAATAGAGCCAGAAGCAGTCGTCGGTCGGCGCGGCGAGGCGGGCATCGAGTTTGTCGGAGGCCTTGGCCATCAGGGCGAGGAAGGCATCGACGGTCAGCGCCTTGGCCGGCACCTGTTTCAGGGCCGGCTCGATTTCACCCGCGAACTCGGATGAGTAGACAACGAGGCCGCAGCCCGAGTCCTCGATCATGTAGGCATAGTCGGGCGCGCGCAGCAGCGTGTTGGGCGGCACCGGCACGATGCCGGCCTTGATGGCGCCCCAGAACAGATAGAAGAACGCCGGGCAGTCCTTCACCACCATCAGCAGCCGGTCGCCGGGCGTGAGACCCTGCGCCAGCAGCGCATTGCCGGCGCGATTTACGCGCTCGGCCAACTCGCCGTAGCTCACCGTCTCGGTGAGCGTGCGCAGCGCGGCCTTGTCGGCGCGGCCCTCGCCGACGTGACGGTCGATGAAGGGAGTGGCGACGTTGAAGCGGGGAGGAAGCTGGATCTTGAAATCAGGGCCGAAGCTGATGCCTTGCATGTTGGATCGTCGTTCCTCCCGTTTTCATTTTATAGCTTAGCGCCGGACGCCTTCACCGGCGCGGCGAAAGTCTGCACTTGACCCGCAACGAAGGCGGTGAATTCCGCTGGTGTCATGGCTTTGGTGATGAAACCCAGCTCGCCCAGCTTCTCGACGATCTTGGGATCGGCGAGCACTTCGCTCATGGCCTTGTGCAGCTTCGCTTGAGCAGCGGCGGGGAAGCCGGCGGGCGCCGAGATGCCGACGAAGTTTTCGGCTACGAGCTTCGGGTAGCCGAGATCGGTGACCAGCGGCGCATCGGGCACGCTCGGCGTCTTCTGCGTAGAAGTAAGGGCGATAATGCGCAGCTTGCCATCCTTGGCAAGCGGCAGCACCTCGGTGAGCGTCACCACGGCGAAGTCGAGCTGGCCCGCCATCATGTCCTGGAACATCGGTGCGGCGCCGCGATAGCCGATGTGTTCCATGTTGAGGCCGAGCTCGGCCTTGAACATCTCGCCGATGATGTGGCCGATCGAGCCTTGGCCACCCGAGCCGAAGGGCACCGACTTGCCCTGGCCTTTGATCCAGGCGATCAGCTCCTTCATGTCCTTGGCGGGCACGGCGGGGCGCACGACGAAGGCATTGGCGACCGAGCCGATATAGGCCACGTGCGCGAAGTCCTTGACCGGGTCGTAGGGCGGCTTGTCGAACAGGTAAGGCGCTATCGAGAGCGGCGCCGAATTGGAAAGCATCAGCGTGTGGAAGTCGTCCTTGGCCGCCAGCACGAAATTGGCGCCGATGGTCGTGCCGCCGCCCGGCTTGTTGTCGACGATCACGGTCTGGCCGAGTTTCTCCGACAGCGGGCCGGAGACGATGCGGGCCGCGACATCCGAGGCGCCGCCGGGCGGGAAGGTGACGATCAGTTTGACCGGCCGGCTGGGCCAGGTCTGTGCCGAGGCGGGGCCCGCCAAAGCAAGCGTGGCGATCAGGGCCAAAGCGAATTTGCGTGCGATCATGAATCCTCCAGCTTGTTTCCTGCCAGAAATTACGCAATCGGCATGCCGCATGTCAGGCCCCGCCACGAAAAGGTGAGAAGCCCCAGGCCGTCATCTTGAGCGGCAGATGATAGTGCTGCACCAGATCGGCAATGCCGAAGCGATAGGGCACGACTTCGAGGAATGCCGGTTTCGGGACCGCGATGCCTTGCGCGCGATACCAGTCGCCGACATGGAAGATGGCCTCGTAGACACCGGTCGCCGTCAGACCCTCGCCGCGCACGGTGGGATGATCGAGGACACCGCTTGCGTTGATCTTGCCCTCGGCCAGTCGTTTGCCGTCCGGCCCTATCAACTCCACGCGCAGGCCCGTCGCCGCAATACCGCGCGAGACGTCAAAGACGTGGATCGAGATACCCCCTGCCTTCAATGAGGCGGCTTTCAATTGAACCGCACGTATTCGAAGTCGCCCGGCTGGTTGTTGATGCCGCGCGCTGGCGGGGCGATCCAGTTGGCGAACTTGCCGGGCTGCACCACGGCGGGACCCATCAGCGAGGTGACGTAAGCGCGGTCTTCGTCGGTCGGAAGCCACTTGTCCTTTTGCGCCAGCCATTCGGCCTCGCTTAGCACCTTGCCGTCGGGCGAGACACGCAGGCCGGCGAAGGCGCCGATCTGGCGGTCGAAGCCACGGTGCGGCAGCTTGATCTCGAAATTGATGCCGGCGCGCTCGATCGCCTTGTTCCAGCGCAGCACGCCTTTGGCGCAATCGTCGATGTAGTCGGTGCGCAGGCGCTCGTTGAGCGCCGCCAGCGCCGAGACGTTCTTCATGACGATCTTGCCGTTCTCGACGGTCTCGATGTCGTAGCCGGCGCCGACCAGCAGATGATCGTCGTCGATGCGCGTCTCGAGGAAGCGGCCCTTGACGCCTTGGGTGTAGTAGTTGGCGGCGTTGGTCGAGGCTTCCTGGCCGAACAGGTCGAGTGAAACAGAGTAATGGAAGTTAAGGTACTTCTGCATGGTCGGCAGATCGATGCCGCCCGCGCTGCGCACGTCGTCGGTCTTGTGCTCCTTCATCAGCTCGCAGGTGCGCAGGAGAATGCGGCCGACTCCCGTCTCGCCCACGAACATGTGGTGGGCTTCCTCGGTCAGCATGAAGCGGCAGGAGCGAGCCAGCGGATCGAAGCCCGATTCGGCCAGCGAGGCGAGTTGGTACTTGCCGTCGCGGTCGGTGAAATAGGTGAACATGAAGAACGACAGCCAGTCCGGCGTCGCCTCGTTGAAGGCGCCCAGGATACGTGGCTTGTCGGGATCGCCGGAATGGCGTTCCAGCATGGCCTCGGCCTCCTCGCGGCCATCGCGGCCGAAATAGGCGTGCAGCAGGTAGACCATGGCCCAGAGATGGCGGCCTTCCTCGACATTGATCTGGAAGAGGTTGCGCAGGTCGTAGAGCGAGGGGGCCGTCTTGCCCAACAGGCGCTGCTGCTCGACGGATGCCGGCTCGGTGTCGCCTTGTGTGACAATCAGGCGGCGCAGCGTCGAGCGCAGCTCGCCCGGGACTTCCTGCCAGGCCGGCTGGCCTTTGTTGTCGCCGAAGGCGATCTTGCGCTCGGGATCGCGGTCGGCGAGGAAAATGCCCCAGCGATAATCCGGCATCTTGACGTAGCCGAAATTGGCCCAGCCGTTCGAATCGGTCGAGATGGCGGTGCGCAGGTAGACGTCGAAGGCCGAGGTGCCTTCGGGGCCCATGTCCTTCCACCAGTCGAGGAAGCGCGGCTGCCAGTTCTCCAGCGCGCGCTGCAGGCGGCGATCGCTGCCGAGATCGACGTTGTTGGGAATGAGCTGGCTGTAGTCGATGGCCATGACGATTCTCCTTACGCCAACGTCTCAGGCGCGCTTGCGGTCGTATTTGCTCTGTTTGCCCGTGCCGTAGAGTTTCAGCGCGCCTTCCGGGCCTGTCGCATTGGGTCGCTGGAAGATCCAGTTCTGCCAGGCCGAGAGGCGGGCGAAGATCTTGGTTTCCATCGTCTCCGGTCCGGCGAAGCGCAGGTTGGCTTCCAGGCCGATCAGCCCGTCGGGCGACATGCTGGCGCGCTCCTCGACGGCAAGACGCACTTCATCTTCCCAGTCGATGTCGTCGGGCGTGAAGGTGACGAGGCCGAGGTCGTCTGCTGCGGCGGCGTCGAGTTCCGTGTTGCGTTCCTGCTCCAGGGCATCGACATGGCCGGGATCGGACAGGAAACGCGAGGCAAGGCGCGTCAGGCCGTTGCCCATGGGGTAGGGGCCGAAATTCATGGCCGTCAGTCGCAGCGTGGCGGCCGGCAGGTTCGAGCCCTCGAAGACACCGTCCAGCATATACGAGCGGTCGGCGGCGAGGGCGATTTCGAGCAGGGTGCCGGTGAAGCAGGAGCCGGGCTCGATCAGCGCGATCAGGCTGCGCGAACTGACGTCGAGACGCTTCAGCGTGCGTTTCCAGAACAGCACGATCTCGCGCACTAGCCAGTCGGCGGATTCCTTCGCCAGCAGCGCGTCATAGGCCTGGACCAGCGCCCCGTCGCCCTGACTCGTGAGAACCCAGGTGCCGATCTCGGTCTCGTTGAGGCGCAGATGCATCATCGCGTCGTCGAGGGAGCGGGCGAGTGTCAGCGGCCAGAAGACAGTGCCCTGGGTGTAGATGGCGGCGGCATTGGCCGGCGGCGCCTCGGTCGGTCCGGCGATGCGGAAACGCGCCGCGCGCTGCTCGCGGTCGATTTCGATGGTGAGATGTGGATAGCGGATGGTGTCGCGCTCGATGGCGCGCTCGACCGGTGGCAGGGCGATGCCCTTCGCATCCTTCGGACGCTTGGACTTGCCGGCGATCTCCTCAGCGATCTTCTTGGTCTCCTCGACGAGCTTGCTGGGCGGGATCAGCTTGTCGACCAGCCGCCACTCGTGGGCGCGCTTGCCGCGCAGGCCCTCGGCGGTGGTGCAGAAGAAGTCGGCGTGGTCGCGCCGTACCATGCGCTTGTCGACGAGGCGCGTCAGGCCACCGGTGCCGGGCAGCACGGCGAGCAGCGGCAACTCGGGCAGCGACACGGCGCTCGATCCGTCATCGGCCAGCAGGATCTGGTCGCAGGCCAGCGCCAGCTCGTAGCCGCCGCCTGCAGCGATGCCGTTGATCGAGCAGATATAGGACTGGCCGGAATGTTCGGTGGCGTCCTCGATGGCCAGTCGCGTCTCGTTGGTGAACTTGCAGAAGTTCACTTTATGATCGTGGGTGCTGAGACCCAGCATGTTGATATTGGCGCCGGAGCAGAAGATGCGGTCGCGCTGGCTGCGGATGACGACGGCGCCGATCTCGGGATGCTCGAAGCGCAGCCGCTGCACGGCATCGGCCAGTTCGATGTCGACGCCGAGGTCGTAGCTGTTGAGCTTGAGCTTGTAGCCCGGCTTCAGCCCGCCATCCTCGTTCACGTCCATGGTGAGGTAGGCGACGCCACCTTCGAGTGCCAACTTCCAGTGCTTGTAGCGCTCCGGCGAAGTGCGGAAGTCGATGATGGCAGCTTCAGCCATGGCGTTTCCTATTTGCGTAATTCGGTACTGAAATACTTATTTACTTTCCCCGCCTCAAGGGCATTCTGTCAACACCCATGGTCGCTGTCCGCCTCGCCCAAGCCACCGATTTGCCGGCCATTTCCGCCCTGGATGCCCGGCTGACGGGCACCTCCAAGCCCGAATACTGGCGCGACCGGCTGGCTTTGGGGCCGCATTTTCTGGTGGCCGAGAATGATAAAGGCGCCTTTGCCGGCTTCATCGCCGGCGAGGTTCGCGCCTGGGAATTCGGCCAGCCGCCGGCGGGATGGGTGTTTGCCATCCAGATCGATCCCAAGCTGCGCCTCAAGGGCACCGGCAGCGCCTTGTTCGAAGCGCTGGCCGGCCGCTTCAAGGCCGAGGGCGTGACGCGGGTGCGCACGCTGATCGACCGCAAGGACCATCTCATCCTCTCGTTCTTCCGCGCGCAGGGCATGGTGGCGGGGCCGTCGCTGCAGCTCGACAAGGAACTGTCGTGAAGCTGCAGACGGCGACGCGGCTCGGCCTCTACGCGACTCTCGAACTTGCGCGAGATGCTGAACGAACCTTGTCGTCCGCCGAACTCGCCGAACGCTTCGGTGTTTCGATGCATCACCTGGCCAAAGTTTTACGCACGCTTTCGACGGCGGGTCTCGTCCAGGCCGAGCGCGGCGCGAGCGGTGGCTATCGCTTCACCGGCAATCGCCGGCGCATCACGCTGATGGATATCGTGGCGCTCTTCGAACCGGCCCCCGGCAATCGCGCCAAGGAAGCGGGCGAGGACACCGATATCGGCGGCGCGCTGCAGCGGGTGCTGATGGAGATCGACGAGATCGCCGAAGCGACGCTGCGGTCGATCAGCCTCGAAACGCTGCTCAGTTCCAGCCGTCGCGGGTCTGCGGCAGTTTCTTCTTGAGGAGCGCACCGGCGACGACGTTGCGCAGGACCTCCGCCGTGCCGCCGCCGATGGTGAACATGCGGACGTCGCGGGCCATGCGTTCGAGCGGCAGTTCGCGGGAGTAGCCGCGGGCGCCGAAGAACTGCAGGGCATCGTTTACGACCTGGATGGCACTTTCCGAGGTGAAGACCTTGGCTTGAGCGGCCAGCAGCATGTCGGGGAAGCCGCCTTCGCCTGAGCGCGCCGCGCCATAGACCAGCGCCTGCGATGCGGCGAGCTTGATCGACATATCGGCCAGCTTCCATTGCAGGCCCTGGAACTCGTTGATCGGCCGGCCGAACTGGTGGCGCGTCTCCGACCAGTCGAGCGCCAGCTTGTAGGCGCCTTGGGCGATGCCGAGCGCCACGGTCGCGGCGCCGACGCGTTGGCTGTTATACGCGGTCATCAGGTCGGCGAAACCCTTGGCGAGGCCGCGCGGCGGCATGACCAAGGCGGACGGCGGCAGCTCCATCTCCTCGAAGTCGACCACCGCCTCGGGAATGCCGCGCAGGCCCATGGTCGGCTCGCGTTTGGTGATCTTGAGGCCCACGGTCTCGTCGCGGATGGCGAGGAAGCCGCCGATGCCTTCGTAGTTGTTCTGCTCGTCATAGACCTTGGCGAAGATCAGGTGCAGGCGCGAGACGCCGCCGCCGGTGATCCAGTGCTTGCGGCCGTTGACGACATAGCGGTTGCCGCGCTTGTCGGCGCGCGTCGTCATGCCGTTGGCGTCGGAGCCGGCGTCGGGTTCGGTGATGCAGATGGCGGGCTTGTCGCCGCTGAGCACCATGTCGGCGGCCAGCTTCTTCTGCTCGTGCGAACCATAGGCCATGACGGCACTGACGGCGCCCATGTTGGTCTCGACGGCGATGCGGCCGGTGACGGCACAAGCCGCCGACAGGGCCTCGATCGCCAATACGGCATCGAGCCAGGTCTTGCCCTGGCCGCCATACTCGGTCGGGATCGTCATGCCGATCAGCTTGGCATCCTTCAGCAGTTCGACATTGTCCCAGGGATATTGCTCGGTGCGGTCGACCTCGGCGGCCCGCTGGGTGACGGGACCGGCGGCCAGCTCGCGGGCGCGGGCCTGCAGCTTCATCTGGTCGGTGGACAATCCGGAGGCGTTCATGCTCTCAATTCCTGACCCTGATTCTGGTCATTGACGTCGACGGCGAACACCGTGGCGGTCTCCATGCGGCCGCGCACCGGCACGGCGCCGAGGCTGCGGAAGGCGAGGCGGTCGCCGCAGGCCTCGCGCGTGCTCTCGGAGACGAGGATGCGCGTGCCGTGGTCCTTGTTCAACTGCTCGAGCCGCGCCGCGAGATTCACCGCATCGCCCATCAGGGTGAAGCTCATGCGCCGGCCGGCGCCGACGGTGCCGCCGATCACCTTGCCGGTGTTGATGCCGATGCGCGTGGCGAAGGATACGCCGTCCGGGCCGAAGGTGCGGCTGGCGATGGCGCGCTGGATCTCGATGGCGGCCCGCACGGCGGCGCAGGCGTGATCGTCGCAGAGCAGCGGCATGTTGAAGGAGGCGAAGAGCCCGTCGCCGATGAAGGTATTGACCACGCCGCCATGGGCGCGGATCGGCTCGATCACGGTCTCGAGGTATTCGTTGAGCGCCGTCACGAGGCGGTCGGGCTCGAGGAACTCGGCGATGCTGGTGAAGCCCTCGATATCGGTGAACAGGATCGTGGCCTCGCGCGTCTCCGAGGGCGGCACGCCGTCGCCGTGATCCTCGAGGATGGCGGCGGCGACGCTTTCGTCGACATAGCGGCCGAAGGTCTCGCGGATGCGCTCGCGTTCGCGCAGCCCCTCGACCATGTTGTTGAACTGGCCGGTGACTTCGCCGACCTCGTCGTTGGA
>JBBRFD010000181.1:0-9499 GCA_038224985.1 Reyranellales bacterium | reverse complement strand
AGGAGGTCATCATCGGCGGCTGGACCAGCGAGGGAACGCGCCTGCGCTCCCTGCTCGGCGGCGTGCATCGCCCCGACGAGGCCGGCAAGAGCCGGCTGGTCTATGTCGGTCGCGTGGGTACCGGGTTCAGCGCCGGGAAGATGGCGATGCTGATGCCGAAGCTGAAGTCGGTCGAAAGCAAGACCAGCCCGTTTGCCGCTGGCGCCAGCCCACCCAAGGAATCCAACATGCACTGGGCCACGCCCGATCTGGTGGCCGAGATCGAATTCGCCGGCTGGACCGGCGACAAAAACGTTCGCCAGGCTGCTTTCAAGGGACTGCGCGAGGACAAGCCGGCCGACGAGGTCCAGGCCGAGACTCCGGCCAAGGCGACGGCGCTCGCCGCCGTCGTCCCGAGCGGAGCCCGTAGGGCGAAGTCGAGGGACCTCTCTTCTGCGGCGACGAAAAGAGGTCCCTCGGGTTCGCTCGGGACGACAGTCGTGATGGGCGTCATCCTCTCCAAGCCGGACAAGAAGCTCTGGCCGGAGGAGGGTTTCACCAAGCTCGACCTGGCGCAGTACTATGAGGCGGTCGGGCCGTGGATGCTCGACCATATCAGGGGCCGGCCCCTGTCGATCGTGCGGCTGCCCGATGGCGTCGGCGGCGAGACTTTCTTTCAACGTCACGCCATGCCCGGCATGTCGCACCTGATCGACCAGCGTCCGGTGGAGGGCGACAAGAAGCCCTATATCGAGATCGACCGCGTCGAGGGGCTGATCGCCGCCGCGCAGATCGCCGCCATCGAATTGCATCCGTGGAACTGTGTGCCGGGCAATCCGGAAGTGCCGGGTCGCCTCGTCTTCGATCTCGATCCGGCACCCGATGTCGCCTTCAAGGAAGTCGTCGCGGGTGCGCTCGAATTGAAGAAGCGGCTCGAGGCGCTCGGTCTTGTCACCTTCTGCAAGACGACGGGCGGCAAGGGATTGCATGTCGTGGTGCCGCTTAAAGCGGAAAAGAATCCGCCGGACTGGGACACCGCCAAGATGTTCTGCAAGGAAATCTGTCGCCGGCTGGCCGACGACCAGCCCAAGCAATACGTTCTCAACATGGCCAAGAAGGACCGTACCGGCCGCATCTTCCTCGACTACCTGCGCAACGACCGCACCGCGACCGCCGTGGCGCCCCTGTCGGCTCGCGCCCGGCCGGGCGCGCTGGTGTCGATGCCGATCGAGTGGAGCCAGGTGAAGGCAGGGCTCGACCCCAAGCGCTACGACATCAAGACGGCACCGGCGATCCTCGCCAAGGCCAAGCCTTGGGCCGATTACGACAAAGGCCCGCGGCCGCTGCGCGCGATTATCGAGAAGTTTGTGAAAGCGAAAAAATAACCCCGTCATCCCGAGCGAAGCCGAGGGATCTCTTTTCGTTTACCGAAAAAACGGTCCCTCGACTTCGATTCGCTACGCTCGGGACGACGGGCTTTTTGGAAGGATCATCATCATGGCCAAAGCTCAGACCAAAGCGATCAAGCCGACCTGGGAGGGGCATCTCCGCCTGTCGCTGGTGACCTGCCCGGTGGCGCTCTATTCGGCGACGGAGCGGACCTCGGACATCCATTTCAACCTGATCAATCCCAAGACCAACAACCGCATCAAGATGCAGACCATCGATTCGGGCACTGGCGACGTGCTGGAGCGCTCCGAGCTGGTGCGTGGCTTCGAGGTTTCGAAGAACAAATACGTGCTGCTGGACAAGGAGGAGCTCGACGCGGTGCGGCTGGAATCGACGCGCATCCTCGATATCGAGGAGTTCGTGCCCGCCGAGAGCATCGACCGCATCTACTGGGACGAGCCCTATTACCTCGCCCCGTCGGGCAAGACCGGTGTCGAGGCCTTCGCGGTGATCCGTGCGGCGATGGAGAAGAAAAAGAAGGTGGCGCTGGGCCGGCTCGTGATGCACACGCGCGAACGCATCTGCGCGCTCGAGCCGCGCGATTCGGGCATCCTGCTGACGACGCTGCGCAGCCACGACGAGATCCGCTCGGCCGGCGACGTCTTCGACCGTTCCATGCCCAAGCCCGACGTTCGCATGCTGGAGATCGCCGAGAAGATCGTCGAGCAGCAGGCCGCCAAGTTCGACCCCTCGCATTTCGTCGACCGCTACGAGGACGCGCTGCGCGAGCTGATCGAGCGCAAGAAGAAGGGCCAACCCCTGGTCTCGACCGAGGCGCCCGAGGAAGACGAGAAGGTGGTCGACCTCATGGAAGCCCTGAGGAGGAGCCTGCAGGGCGGCAGCGGTCCCTCGCGCGACAAGGCCGACCGGTTCATGAAGGCGAAAGCAAAGAAGAAGACAGCAGTAAGAAAACGCGCTGCCTGACGGCAGGTCTTTGTCGGAGCACCTCCTTGACCGCGCTGCGGCAGAAGGTGTACTGTGAGAATGTGAAAAACATCACAGTAACACTTGATGACGAAACCTACCGGCGGGCGCGAATCAGGGCGGCCCAGCTCGATACGTCGGTCTCGGCGCTGGTAAAGCGATTCCTGAGCGATCTTGCTGCCGGCGAGAGTGAATTTGAGCGGTTGGAGAAACTCGAACGCGCCTTGCGAGAACGGATTACTTCCTTTCGGGCGTCTGACCGACTGTCGCGCGACGAGCTTCACGAGCGCCGGTAATGGCGGCGCGCCGATTCATCGACACCAATATCCTGCTCTATTCGATCAGCCGTGCGTCCGACGAAGAGCGCAAGCGCGAGGTGGCCATCGGCTTGCTGGCTTCGGACGACCTCGCCCTTTCGACGCAGGTGTTGCAGGAGTTCTATGTGCAGGCGACGCGTGTCAGCCGATCGGATCGGCTGGACCACGAGATTGCGATTGGACTGATGCGGGCATGGACGCGCTTTCCGGTCCAGGACATCACGCTTGCAATCGTCGATGCCGCGCTCGAAATCCGAGCGGCGCACGGCTTCTCGTATTGGGACAGCGCCATCGTTGCCGCGGCGCAGGCTCTTGGGTGCAGCGAACTCTGCTCCGAAGATATGAGCCATGGACGAAGGATCGGCGAACTGACGATTCGCAATCCCTTCAGATGACTTTGCCACGCGTAACTTTGCTCTGCTCCTCGCATCGGCCCGATGCGCTGCACGGGTGGATTTTTCAGCGGCGCAAATCAAAAGCGAGATAAACTCTTCCGATGCCGAAGAACATTCTCTTCATCGTCATCGATCAGTGGCGCGCCGATGCGCTGGGCTGCGCCGGCAACCCGATCCTGAAGACGCCCAACCTCGACCGGCTCGCGGCCGATGGCGTGCTGTGCACGCAGCATTACGCGCAGGCCTCGCCCTGCGGGCCGTCGCGGGCGGCACTGCTGACCGGGACCTATCAGCACAATAACGGCGTGATGCGGAACGGCACGCCGCTGTCGCACCGCTTCACCAACATTGCCCTGGAATGCCGCAAGGCCGGCTACGATCCAGCGCTGTTCGGCTATACCGACACCACAGCCGATCCGACGGGGCTGGTGGCAACCGATCCGGCGCTGCGCACTTATGAGTCGGTACTGCCCGGCTTCACGCCCGAACTGCATCTACCCGAGAAGCCGGTGCCGTGGATGGCCCATCTACAGGTCAAAGGCTATCCCTTCGCCGGCAATGTGACGGAGATCTACCGGCCCGATGCCAGCGAGCCAGACGCCAGCGAGCCAGACGCCAGCGTGCCCGCCGCCAGCGAGGCAGGCGGCACGGGGCCGACCTTCGCGCCGGCGCGCTTCACGGCCGAGGACAGCATCACCGCGTTCCTGACCGACAAGCTGCTCGACTATATCTCGATGCGGCGCGACGAATCGTGGTTCGCGCATGCGGCCTATATCCGCCCGCACCCGCCCTTCATCGCACCCGCGCCCTATCATGCGCTCTACTCGGCGGCCGACATGCCGGCGCCGATCCGTGCGGCGACAGTTGCCGACGAGGCCCGGCAGCATCCGCTGCTGGCGAGTTACCTGCGGCTGCAGAACCAGGCGAGCTATTTCGTTACCGGCGCAGGTCGCGTCACCGATCTCGATGACGCGGCACTCGCGCAGCTGCGCGCCACCTATTACGGCATGGTGCAGGAGGTCGACGACCAGATCGGCCGGCTGATCGGCAAGCTGAAGGACTGGGGCCTCTACGACGACACACTGATCGTCGTCACTGCCGACCATGGCGAGATGCTGGGCGACCACTGGCTGCTGGGCAAGCAGGGCTATTTCGATGAGGCCTTCCACGTGCCGCTGATCCTGCGCGATCCCTCGGCCGCCGCCGATACCGGACGTGGCCGAAAGGTCGAGCGATTTACCGAAGCGGTCGATGTCATGCCGACGGTGCTCGACTGGCTCGGCTTGCCGGTGCCGCGCCAATGCGACGGCCGCTCGCTTTTGGCGCTGGCGCGGGCTGGCGACATCGCCGACTGGCGGCGGGAGGTGCATTGGGAGTTCGACTTCCGTGGCCCCGGCGCGGTCGATGCCGAAGGTGATCTCGGCCTGCCGATGGATGCGTGCTCGCTCGCCGTGATCCGCGACGAGCGCTACAAGTACATCCACTTCGCCGGTCTGCCGCCGCTCTTCTTCGACCTCGCGCGCGATCCGCATTGCTTCAGCGATCTGTCGCGCGATCCGGCCGCCGCACCGGCGATGCTGGTCTATGCGCAGAAGATGCTGTCGTGGCGGATCCTGTCGAGCGGCCGGGAGTTCACCGGCATGTCCATCTCATCGACGGGACTGGTCGTGCGGGGCGGACGGTAGGGCTCTTGACCTAGCCCCGCTCTTCCCCGACTTAAGGCCCGCATGCAGCGGGCCTTATCATATGACGTGATCGTTGTCGGCGGTGGCCATGCCGGCTGCGAGGCCGCGGCCGCCTCGGCGCGGCTGGGCGCGCGTACCCTGCTGCTGACCCATCGGGTCGATACCATCGGCGAAATGTCATGCAATCCGGCCATCGGCGGCCTTGGCAAGGGCCATCTGGTGCGCGAGATCGATGCGCTCGACGGCGTCATGGGCCGGGCCATCGACCGAGCCGGCATCCAGTTTCGCACCCTCAATCTTTCCAAGGGCCCGGCGGTGCGCGGGCCCCGGGCCCAGGCCGACCGCAAGCTCTACCGCCAAGCCATGCAGGCGATCCTGGCCGAGCAGGCGAACCTCGAAATTCTCGGTGAGGGCGTTGCCGATATCCTGCTCGATGCACGCGGCACGTGTGTTGGCGTGGTGACCGAATCGGGCAACGAGATTTCCGCCGGCCGTGTCGTCATAACGACAGGCACCTTCCTCCGAGGCCTGATTCATCTGGGGGAAATCAAGATCCCGGCGGGCCGGGCGCGCGGGCAGCGCGATGGAACGCCGGCCGATCTGGCCGCCGATGCTGTCGAAGAACCCTCGACACGACTCGCGGATACGTTGCAGCGCTTCGGCTTCACGTTGGGCCGCCTCAAGACCGGCACGCCGGCGCGGCTCGATGGCCGCACCATCGACTATAGCGGCCTCGACCGGCAGCCTGGCGACACGCCGCCGCTGCCCTTCTCCTATCTGACCGACACGATCACGACGCCGCAGATCGATTGCCATATCACCGAGACCACGCCGGCGACGCATGCGCTGATCCGCGAGAATCTGCACCGGGCGCCGATGTATTCCGGCCAGATCGAGAGCACCGGTCCGCGCTATTGTCCCTCGATCGAAGACAAGGTCGTGCGCTTCGCCCAGCGCGAGCGGCATCAGATCTTCCTGGAGCCGGAAGGCCTCGACGACCCGACCGTCTACCCCAACGGCATCTCGACCTCCCTGCCCCGCGACGTGCAGGCCGCGATGTTGCAGACCATCCCGGGGTTGGAGCAGGTAGTCATGCTCCGGCCAGGGTATGCCATCGAATACGATCATATCGACCCGCGCGAGCTGTGGCCGACGCTGGAGACCCGGCGGGTGCCCGGTCTCTATATGGCCGGCCAGATCAACGGCACGACCGGCTACGAGGAAGCGGCGGCGCAAGGCCTGATGGCCGGGCTGAACGCAGCCCTCGCGGCGGCGGGATCGGCGCCCTTCCACGTCGACCGGGCGGACGGCTATCTCGGTGTTTTGATCGATGATTTGGTCAGTCTGGGGGTTACCGAACCCTATCGCATGTTCACCTCGCGCGCCGAATATCGGCTGTGGCTGCGCGCCGATAACGCCGACCAGCGCCTGACCCCGCGCGGCGTTGATATCGGCTGCGTTGGCAGTCACCGGGCGGAAATGTTTCACGTGAAACAATTTCACCTGAATTCTGCGGGGAATATGGCGAGGAATCTGACGGCCTCGCCCTCGTGGCTCGCCAAGCAGGGAATCGCCATCAACCAGGACGGCGTCGTCCGTAACGCCTTGGAATTGCTGGCTTATCCAGATCTGGATTGGGCCCGGCTGGCCACCCTATGGCCCGAAATGGCTACTATCCCTGGTGGTATCGTCGAGCAACTCTCGATAGATGCCCTATATGAGGGATATCTTAGCCGCCAGCGCCAAGATATCGCTGCTTACCGCCGCGATGAGGCGTTAAACCTGCCCCCGGACCTCGATTATGCCGCCGTCGGCAGCCTGTCGAACGAAATCCGGCAGAAACTGGAGGCTCATAAGCCGACAAGTCTCGGCCAGGCGGCAAGGATATCCGGTGTCACCCCCGCCGCCCTGATCGCCCTCCTCAAATACGTCCGCCGCCGCGCCGCCTAAAAATGTTTCACGTGAAACATTTTCACCAATAATAAATGTACAATAAGGATGCCCGGGCCCGGCTGGAGAGCATGGTCGCCACGCTCCAGAAGTGGAGCAAGGCGATCAATCTGGTCAGCCGCACGACGCTGGACGACGTCTGGACCCGCCACGTCGAGGATTCCGCCCAGATCGTCCCGTTGATCCCGGTCGAGGCCAAAACCTTGGCCGATCTGGGCTCGGGCGCCGGATTCCCCGGTCTGGTGATCGCGGCGATCCGGCCCGATCTCCAGGTGACGCTGGTCGAGTCGGATGCCCGCAAGGCCGCCTATCTCGGCGAGGCCGGCCGGGCGATGAACCTGCCCCATCCGCCCCGGGTCGTGATCGGCCGCATCGAGCAGGTCCCGCCGCTCGGCGCCGACGTCGTGACCGCGCGGGCGCTGGCGCCCCTGCCGCTGTTGCTCGAATGGGCCTCCAGACATCGTTTGGACCCCGCTATTTGCCTGTTCCACAAGGGCAAAGGGTGGCAAGTGGAATTGACCGAGGCCCTCAAGGGCTGGGACATTCCCCATCAACATTTTGCCAGCGTGACCGACAGTGAATCCGTCATCCTCCGAGTCGGCGCCTACAAGCGGCGGGCTTAAACCGCCTCAGATCTTCGCGATCGCCAATCAAAAGGGCGGCGTCGGCAAAACCACGACGGCCATCAACCTGGCAACGGCCCTCGCAGCGACCGGCGAGACGGTCTTGCTGATCGACCTCGATCCCCAAGGCAATGCCTCGACCAGTCTCGGCATCGCGCGCAGCGCCCGCGCCCCCGGCACCTATGAATTCCTGCTCGGCCTGGCGACACTCGACGACGCGGTGCGGCAGTCGCAGATCCCCGGCCTCTTCGTCATGCCGGCCTCGGTGCAGCTCGCCGGCGCCGATATCGAACTGATCGACCTCGAGCGCCGCGAGCATCGTCTCGATGACACGCTGAACGCCGACGCGGCGAACGGCGCCCGCAGCCGTTGGTCGACGATCCTGATCGACTGCCCACCCTCGCTGGGCCTCGTGACGCTGAACGCGCTGGTCGCGGCCGACGCCGTGATCGTGGCGCTGCAGACCGAATTTTTGGCGCTGGAAGGAATAGGCGCGCTGGCCAACACCGTGGAGCGTGTGAAGAAGAAACTCAATCCTAGATTGCATATCGCGGGCGTCGTTCTGACCATGGTCGACCGTCGCAATACCTTGAGCCAGCAGGTCGAAGCCGATGTCCGCCAACATTTTGGCGAGCTGGTTTTCGCCACAACGATCCCGCGCAATGTGCGCATCGCCGAGGCGCCGTCGCATGGCATGCCGGTGCTGATCTACGACAATGCCTGCGCCGGATCGCAGGCCTATATCCTGCTGGCGAGCGAGTTCATCCGCCGCCGGCGTAGCGCAGCAGAACAACAGGCAGCGACCGCATCATGAGCCAGCCCCTGAAACCACGCGGTCTTGGCCGCGGTCTATCCGCCCTGCTCGGTGACGAGGACGTCGCCGCCACCGTCGCGCCCGCCGCGCCTGGGCGGGCTCCGGCGGAGCCGCCGATCCCGCGCCTCGACCTCAGCGCCCGCGCGCCCAATCGCCTGCCGATCGCCCAGTTGCGGCCGGGCAAGTTTCAGCCGCGCACGACCTTCGAGAACATCGACGTGCTCGTCGATTCGATCCGCGCCCATGGCTTGTTGCAGCCGATCCTGGTGCGACCGATCCCCGATGTGCTGAACGGCTACGAGATCGTTGCCGGCGAACGGCGCTGGCGGGCGGCGCAAAAGGCGCAGCTGCACGAGGTGCCGGTCGTCATCCGCACCCTCGACGCCGTCGAGGCCTTGCAGCTCGGCCTGGTCGAGAACCTGCAGCGTGTCGACCTGTCGCCGATCGACGAAGCCTCTGGCTACAAGCGCCTGCTGGACGAATTCCAGCAGACCCAGGAAGAAGTCGCCCGGACCATGGGCAAGAGCCGCCCGCATGTCGCCAATATGCTGCGCCTGCTCGACCTGCCGGCCTCGGTGCAGGACATGGTGCGCCATCAGCTGCTGTCCGCCGGCCAAGCGCGCGCGCTGCTGGCCTTCGACGATCCCTCGGTGATGGCCACGCGCGCCGCCGACGAGAAGCTGACGGTGCGCGATCTGGAGCAGATGGCCAAGGCGCCTGCCGGCGCAGCGCCGCCGGCGAAGGGCAAGAAGGGCGGTCCGCCTATTGCCGCCATCAACAGCAAGACCGGCGGCACCAAGACGGGCGATACCAAGGCGCTGGAAAAACGCATCGAGGAAGCGCTCGGCCTCAAGGCCAACCTTCTGCTGCGCGGCGAAGGCGAGCAGACCCTGCTCACCCTCGAAATCCGCGACTACGACCAGCTCGACAATGTCGTGGAGCGCCTGACGCGGCGCTAGCCGGAGAGCGCTGCCTCGACCCGCCGCCCCTCCGCTTCGAGGGCGGCGCCTTTCGGCTCATGCGCGAGTGTGGCGTGGGTGTCGGGCTCGCGCGCGCGGCGATCTCGGCCACCAGCGCGGCGCCGGCGCCGCGGAAGCTTCGTAATCGTCGACCGCCAGCACCGTGCCGGAAATCGCTTCGCGTGCGATCGGCGGCGCCCCCGGTAAGGCCGCCGCCTGTTCGGCGATGCCGAGATCGAGCGTCACGGGGAAGAGCGAACCCTTGCCCGCCACGCTTTCCACCGTGGCCTCGCCGCCCATCAGCTCGGCCAGCCGGCGCACGATGGAGAGGCCGAGGCCGTTGCGATCGTCGGTGTCTATGCGATGTTCGTCCGATTGTTCCTGCACAGCCGTATGACGGGCTC
>JBBRFD010000180.1:0-9879 GCA_038224985.1 Reyranellales bacterium | reverse complement strand
TCCAGCCGCCATCGACGAAGAGCAGCGTGCCCGTCACGAAGGATGAATCGGACGACGCGAGGAAGAGTGCCGCCTTGGCCACTTCCTCCGGCTGGCCGATCCGGCCCATGGGATGGCGCACTTTCCAGAAGGCCCGCATCGCCTCGGGATCGGCGTAGCGCTTCAGCGACTTGGCCGGCATCGGTGTGTCGATGACGCCCGGCATCAGCGCATTGACACGGATGCCTTGGGCGGCGTGATCCACCGCGATGGTCTTGGTGAAGGACGCGATAGCGCCCTTGGAGGCGATATAGGCCGCGTTCTTGCCCGGGCTCGACTGCGCGAGCTGCGAGCCCACCGTGACGATGGCGCCCGACTTGGCCGCGATCATCGAGACGATGGCATAGTGGATCCAGAGGAAGGTGCCCTTGACGTTGATGGCGAAGGTGCGATCCCACGCCGCCTCGTCGATGGCGTCGACCGTGCCGCCCGTCGAGGCGCCGGCCGCCGTCAGCAGCACGTCGATGCGGCCCCATTTTTCAACGACCCGCGCCACGCCGGCCTTGGCCTGCGCGTCGCTCGATACGTCGGCTGTGATGGTGAGGACCTGGCCGCCCAGGCTCTCGATCTCGGCGGCGACCTTTTTCAGCCCCGCCTCGTCCTGGTCGACGAGCGCCAGCCTGGCGCCCTCCGAGGCGAAGAGACGGGCTGACGCCGCACCGATACCCGATGCGCCGCCGGTGACGATGGCGACCTGATCCTTGAGTTTCATGACGGCAAGTTTAGCCCGCACATTGCCATCCCGCACGACAAAGTGACTGTCGGTGAGCCCGCGTCTGCCTCACATCTGCCTCCATAAAATGCGACAGGAGCCACATCATGGACGCAACTCGCCGCAGACAATTCCTGCTGGGCGGCACGGCTTTTGCCGCCATCGGCGCCAGCGTGGCCGCAGCGACGCTGCTCGATCCGGCGGACGACGGGGCCTTCGAGGTAAAGCATAGCGACGCCGAGTGGCGCCAGCG
Source organism: Reyranellales bacterium (assembly GCA_038224985.1). Taxonomy (GTDB): domain Bacteria; phylum Pseudomonadota; class Alphaproteobacteria; order Reyranellales; family Reyranellaceae; genus Reyranella. The sequence continues at coordinate 8,875 of JBBRFD010000180.1, read as the reverse complement.
CCTCGCCCCGCCCCAATACGCCGTGCTGCGCAAGCACCAGACCGAATGGGCGGGTTCCAGCCCGCTCAACGGCGAAAAGCGCGCCGGCACCTATCTCTGCGCCGGCTGCGAGTTGCCGCTCTTCGCCTCGGCCACCAAATACGACAGCGGCACCGGCTGGCCGAGCTTCTGGCAGCCGCTCGAAGGCGCCATCGCCACGCGCACTGAATTGGTATTTTTCGTCCTGCCGCAGACCGAGGTGCATTGCCGGCGCTGCGGCGGCCATCTCGGGCATGTCTTCAACGACGGCCCCCGGCCGACAGGCCTGCGCTACTGCATGAACGGCGTCTCCCTGACCTTCAAACCGGCCGCCGCCCAGTCGTGACGAAAGCGAGGCATGTGCCGGCGGCCCTCGACGCTGGCCGCCGGGGTCGCTAAGCCCCTGCCATGTCCGTTTCCGCCGGCGCGCCGCAGCGCGCCTCCGCTTTGGCCATCGTCCTGTTGTCGGTGGCAGCCTTCGCATCCGCCGCCAATATGCGCGTCATCGATCCCCTGCTGGTGCAGCTCGGCGCGACCTTCGGCGTCACGGTGGGCGAGGCCTCGATCGCCGCGACCGCCTTCCTGCTGGCCAACGGCGTCTTCGTACTGGTGCATGGCCCCTTCGGCGACCGCTACGGCAAGATGCCCATCGTGGCGCTGGCCTGCATCGCCGCCGCCCTCTGCTCGGTGGCCAGTGCGCTGTCGGGGTCGCTCACCATGCTGACCCTGACGCGCTTCCTCACCGGCGTAACCGGATCGGCCATCATCCCGCTCGCCATCGCCTGGGTCGGCGACAATGTGAGCTACGAACGGCGGCAGGCAACGCTCGCGCGCTTCCTCACGGGACAGACGCTCGGCCTGATGACGGGAGCCGCCCTCGGGGGCGCCATCGGCGACTGGCTGGGCTGGCGCTCGGTCTTCTGGGTGCTGTTTGCGATCTATGTCGCCGCCGGCGGCGCGCTCTTCGTCGTGATGCGGGCCCGGCCCGATCTCGCCAAGCCCAGCCCACGCGCGGCCGGTTCGATGGTGGCGCAGATGTGGGGCGTGCTGCGCCGGCCCTGGGCGCGCACGGTGATCATTGTCGTGGCGCTGGAGGGCGGCACCTTCTGGGGCTCCTTCACCTTTGTCGGCGCCGACCTGCACCAGCGCTTTGGCCTGGGCTTCGCCGCGGTCGGTCTCGCGGTCGCCTGCTTCGGCGCCGGCGGCTTCGCCTATGTGACGGTGGCGCATCATCTGGTGCGCCTGCTGGGCGAGCGCGGCCTCTGCCTCTGGGGCGGCACCGGCCTCGGCATCGCCTTCGCCGGCCTGGCGCTGGCGCCCTCGGGCGAGCTGGCCTTCGGCGCCATCTTCGCGTCGGGCGTATCGTTCTACATGTTGCACAACACGCTGCAGGTCCACGGCACGCAAATGGCGCCGGAAGCGCGCGGCTCGGGCCTGGCCCTTTTCGCGCTCTGCCTGTTCGTGGGCCAGGCGATCGGCGTTCCGGTGGCCGCCCCGGTCGTCGACCGTTACGGCGCGACGCCGGTTTTCTGGTTTGCCGCGATCTTCCTGCCGCTGCTCGCCTTCTGGTTTGCCCTGGCCCTCAAGCGGCGCGTGACCTCGCTCTAGTTTTCCGCCTCAGTTCTCGGGCGAGACCCGGAATGCGTAGGGCTCTTCCAGCATCTTCGATTCTTCCGCCGTGATCGAAATCTCGGTCGCCTTGGCAGCCGAAGTGAGCTGGTCGAGATCGGTGGCGCCGATGATCGGCGCGCCCATGTAAGGCTTGGCCAGCAACCAGGCGAGCGCCACCTGGGCGGGGCTGGCGTTCTTGCCCAGCGCCAGCTTCTTCAGGCGCTCGGCGACCTCCCAGTCGCAGTCGCGATAGGAATCGGCCTGCACATTGGCGTCGTTCTTCGAGCGCTCCGTCGCACCACCACCGCCCTTGGTGCGGTTGCCGGCGAGGAAGCCGCGCGCCAGCGGCGAGTACGGAATGAGGCCGACGCCCTGCTCCAGGCAGAGCCGGTTCATCTCGCGCTCTTCCTCGCGCGCGATCAGGTTGTAGAGGTTCTGCATCGCGATGGGCCGGGCATAGCCCTTCCAGTCCGCCACCATCAGCATCTGCGCGAACTTGTAGGCCGGCATGGTCGAGCCGCCGATGTAGCGGACCTTGCCGGAGCGCACGATCTGGTCGAGCGTGTACATGGTCTCCTCGACCGGCGTGTAGGGATCGAGGCGATGGACTTGGTAGACGTCGATATAGTCGGTCTGCAGGCGCTTCAGCTGCTCGTCGACCGCGGCCATGAGATGCTTGCGCCCGGTACCCTGGTCGTTGGCGACCGGGCTCATGCGGATGCCAACCTTGGTCGACAGCACGATCTCTTCGCGCTTGACCGTCTTCAGGAGCGTGGCGCCCATGATCTCCTCGGAACGGCCGAGGTTATAGGCGTCGGCCGTATCGAAGAAGTTGATGCCGACATCGAGCGCGCGCTTGAAATAGGCCGGCGCCTCCGACTCGTCGAACTTGCCCCAGCCGCGCCGCCCCTTGGCGCCCCAGGAATTGCCGCCGAGACAAATCCTGCTCACGATCAGGCCCGAGCGGCCGAGCGGTCCGTATTTCATCGAAATCCCCCTTGCTGGGCCAAGCTTAAGCCCCCACCTTCGGCCTATGAAAGTCCTGATCGAATATTGCGGCGGTTGAGGCTACAAGCCGCAGGCCCTCCGTGTGAGGGAACGCCTCGAAAAACCGGGTGCTCGTGAGGTCGAACTGAAACCCGGCAGATCCGGTCAGTTCGACATCACCGTCGATGGCGCCCTCAAGTACACGCGCAGCAAGACCGGCCGCTTCCCGACCGATGACGAGATCGAGGATCTCGCCGAAGGTTAGCGCAGCACTTCCTTGTTCACGACATGCGCTTCGATGGGGCGACCATCGAAGACGCTGAGGATGTTCTCGATGGCGCTGACGGCCATGCGGTCGCTGGCTTCCTTGGTGACGCCGGCCATATGCGGGCTGAAGATCACGTTCTCCAGGCCGAACAGCTTGTTGGTGGGTTCCGGCGGTTCCTTGTCGAGCACGTCGAGGCCGGCGCCGCGCAACTTGCCGCTCTTCAGCGCCTCGTAGAGCGCGTCCTCGTTGACGATGCCGCCGCGCGCGGTGTTCACCAGGAAGGCGTCGGGCTTCATCAGACCGAGCGTCTCCTTGTTGAACATGTCGATCGTCTCCGGCGCCTTGGGGCAATGCACCGAGACGAAATCGACCTTGGGCAGGATCGCCTTGAGGTCGATGACCTTAGTGGCGCCGGCCTTCTTGATCTCGGCCTCCGGCACATTGGGGTCGAGCACGGAGACGTCCATCTCGAAGGCGACGCAGCGCTTCACGGTGCGCGAGCCGATTCGGCCCATGCCGACGACGAGGATCGACTTGCCCGACAGATCCGCCGGCAGGTCGGCCAGGCGCTGGCCCCAGCCGCCTTCACGGACGAAGCGGTCGTATTTCTTCACCAGGCGCGCTGAGGCGAGCAGCATGTACATCGCATGCTCGGCCACCGAGACCGAATTGGCGATGCCGGTCGTCATCAGGAAGACGCCACGCTTGTTCAGCGCCGGCACTTCGACGGCATCGAAGCCGACGCCGAGGCGGGCCGCCACCATCATGTTCGGCGCCACCGCCAGCTCGGCCTCGCCGAACCGCGTGCCGCCCAGGGTCACGGCATGGACGTCCTTGAGCCTGGGATGGAGCGAGGTCACCGAATCGTCGGCCAGGATCTCGAAATCGACATCGTCGCGCTTCTTCAGCACATCGAGGCCGGCCTGCGGCATGCGGCCGACGATCAAAACCTTTTTCCGATTGCGTCCCGTCGTCTTATCCTGGGTGGCAGTCATCGTTTCCCCTGCATTCTTTTTGGAAGTCAACGGCGGCGATCCTAAAGCCCATGCCTGCCGGAGGCTAGGGGAGGTAGGTGAGCGGCAGCCGCGTGGTGGACTTGATCTCCTCCATGGCAAACATGGAAGTGACGTCGGAGAGATCGACCTTGGCGATCAACCGCTTGTAGAAGGCGTCATAGGCCTCGATATCGGGCAGCGCGAGGCGGATGAGATAGTCGATTTCACCGCTCATGCGATAGCAGTCCATGACCTCGGGGAAGGACGCCACCGCCTTGGCGAAGCGCGTCAGCCACTGCGCAGTGTGCTGGGCGGTGCGCACGGCCACGAATACCGTGACGCCGGCATTGACTGCCTTGCGGTCGAGCAGCGCCACGCGGGCCCGGATGATGCCCTCGTCCTGCAGCCGCTTGATGCGCCGCCAGCACGGCGTGGTCGACAAACCGACGCGCTGGGCGACTTCGGCCAGCGGCATGTCGGCATTGTCCTGCAGGCAATCCAGAATCTTCCGGTCGAAAGAATCGAGGGATAATTTCCCGGCCATCTGCCAATCCTTGGAAACAGTTTCTCAAGTCTGCCGGGAGTACGGCAAAACAAGCAAGCCGTTTTCAGCGCCGAAGCCTAGAATCTCCTTATGTTCAAGCGTTTCATCGATCATCCCGCCACGGTCAACGAGACCTATTTCGAGCACATGGGCATGGCCTTCGGCTTCGGCGGCCGCATGCTGCTTGGCTCGCTCGGCTGTTTCGTGCACGGTCTCTTCCCATGGCTCTGCCTGACCCGCGGCAGCGACACGATCCGGGGCCTGCATCATCGCATGGTGACGCATCGCACTGCTGCGCCGGCCCCGCAGCGCGACGCCAACGCCTCAGTCGCCGCGGGCGACTAAGCCTCCCTCTTCTCGCTTTTGTCCTCGCCATCGCGACTTTACCCAGCTGCGACGATCCGCTCGCCGGCTTCAACGGCCGCCAAATCTCGGGCGCGCCGGAGCTCTGGAGTTCCGTCCTCGAAAACTATCTTTCGAGCCAGGGTCTGCCGGCAAAGACCAGGTAACGACTTGCAACCAGGAACCCACGTCCCACGTTGGATAGAGTGTAGACGCAAGCAAGGGAGGATCGAGCGGTATGGAAACGCCACTGCGCATCAGCTTTCAGGGCAGCGAGACGAGCGAGGCCCTGCAGACCCTGATCACCGAACATGTCGGCGCCCTCGAGCATCTCTACGGCCGCATGACCGCCTGCCACGTGATCATCCAGGTCCCCGACAAGCATCACCGCAGCAGCGGCCTTTTCAGCGCCAATATCCATATGAGCCTGCCCGGCGGCATCGACATCAATGTCGATCACACGCCGCAGGCCGACGACCGGTTCGCCAATCCGCAATTTGCCATAAACGATTCCTTCCGCCGCGCCAAACACATCCTCAAGGAACGCCTGCACAAGCAGCGCGGCGACGTGAAGAAGCTGCATGAGCGCGTCGACCGCACGCTCGACAGCCCGGAAATCTCCAAGACTCCGTAATCAAGAGCTGCCCTCCCCATTCATATGGGGAGGTAGCGGCGTCTTAGGCCGACGGAGGGGTCAGCCGCACGTACTGCCCTCCGATGACCCCTCCGTCGCTGTATGACAGCGACACCTCCCCATATGAATGGGGAGGGGAAACTTACATGTTACCGCCGCTTCACGCCCTTCTCGTCGAGGCGTTCGCGCAGCAAGCCGATCCGGTCGCCGCCCCAGAACATCTCGCCGTCGAAGACGAACGACGGCACTCCGAACACGCCCGAGGCTTCGGCTTCGGTGCGGAGCCGGTCGTGCTCCGCGCCGCCAGCGCCCGCGAGAAAATCCCCGTAGCCTGCCGGTGCGCCGGCTTGGGTAAGGAGTGCCGAGACGGCTTCGATATTCTCGGGATCGAGTTCGCGGCGCCAGAAGCGATCGAAGGCGAGATCGTTGTAGGCACGGAAGACACCATGCTTCTGCGCGTAGAGCATGCCCGCCTGCACCGCCCGCGCGTTGTAGATCTTGAGCGGCCCCTTCAGCATCAAGCCCTGCTTGTTGGCATAGCGCCGGGCGTCCATGTAGGCGTAGCGCACGCGCCGCCAGTGATGCGGATCGCGCTCGGCCACCGATCCCTGGAACGAGGCGATGTCGAGCGTATAGGGCCGCCACTCGAGGTCGATGTCGTAATCGGCCTCGAGCTGATAGGCCCACCCCTTGGCGACGAAGGCGTAGGGGCTGACGTAGTCGCTCCAGAGGACGACTCTAGCGGGCATTCCTATCGCGCATCCTTGGCCAGCTTGGTCTCGACGACGCGCGACCACAGCGTGGCGCCCAGCGTGATGATGTCGTCGTTGAAATCATAGCTCGGGTTGTGGACCTCGCAGCCGCCTTCGCCGCCGCCGTTGCCGATATTGATGAAGGCGCCCGGCACCTGCTCCAGCATGTAGGAGAAATCCTCCGAGGCCATCACATAGGGCCCCTCGCGGTTCATGTTCTCATGGCCCACGATCTCCGCCGCGACATCGGCAATGAACTTCACCGCGTCCTTGTCGTTGACCAGCGGCGGGAAGGCGATGCGCACATCGGCCACGGCCTTGCCGCCCAGCGTCTGGGCGATGCCGGCCGAGATGGTCTCGATGCGCTCCTTGATCAGCGCCATCGTCTCCTTCTTGAAGGCGCGGATGGTGCCGCGCAGCACCGCTTCTTGCGGGATGACGTTATAGGCGTCGCCCGAATGCATCTGCGTCACCGAGATCACCGCCGAATCGAGGGCCGCGACGTTGCGCGAGACCACGGTCTGCAGGGCCGAGATGATCTGCGTGGCGATGATCACCGGATCGATACCGCTCTCCGGCCGCGCGCCATGGGCGCCCTTGCCGGTGATATGGATGTCGAACAATCCGCCACCGGCCATCTGCGGGCCCGAGCGGATGGCGAACTTGCCGACGTCGAGTTTCGGCCTGTTGTGCATGCCGAAGATCTGCTCGCAGGGAAACTTGTCGAACAGGCCGTCCTTGACCATGGCCTCGGCGCCGCCGCGGCCTTCCTCGGCCGGCTGGAAGATGAAATGCACGGTGCCGTCGAAGTTGCGCGTCGCCGAGAGATACTGGGCAGCACCCAGCAACATTGTCGTGTGGCCGTCATGGCCGCAGGCATGCATGCGGCCCTTGTGGCGGCTGCGATGATCGAAGGTGTTGTACTCTTCCATCGGCAGCGCGTCCATGTCGGCACGCAGGCCGATCGCCGTCGGATTGTTGCCGACGCGGATGGTGCCGACGACGCCGGTCTTGCCGATGCCGGTGGTGACCTCGCAACCCCACTCCTTCAGCTTGCGGGCGACGATCTCGGAGGTCCGCGCCTCCTCGAAACCCAACTCGGGATGGGCGTGGATGTCGCGGCGGATGGCGGTCAACTCGGCCGTGGCAGCGGCGATCATCGGTTCGATTTTCATGGCATCAGGACTCCAACAGGAAGGACGTCATTACACGCCTAAATTCGGCGCCATGCACCACCGGATAGAAGTGGCCGCCGTCGGGCAGGACATAGGCCCGGGCATTGGGGATCAAGCGGACCAGTTCCTCGGTGAAATAGAGCGGCGTCACCATGTCGTCGCGGGCGCAGATCGCCAGCGCCCGGCTGCGCACCTTCTGAAGCTGGTCGCGCAAGTCATGCGCCACGATGGCATCGATGCGCGACAGCACGATCTCGGGCACCGGGATGGTGTCGGCGGCCGCCGCCTCGGCCGCGACCAGGTCGGCATCGTGGTCGCGCACCCAGGCCGGCGAATAGAGCGCCAGCGCACTCGACTTCTGATAGGCCGCCGGCCCCAGCTCGCGCAGCACGGTTGAGCGCGCCTCGAACAGGCGGCGAAAGAAGGCATCGGTCCTGGCCCAGGTCGCCGAAAGCACCAGCCTGTCGATGAGAGCCGGATGTTCGATCGCCAGCACCTGCCCCATGGCGCCGCCGGTCGAGTGGCCGCACCAATGGACCTTGGCGAAGCCCAGCCCTTCGATGAGCTGGCGCGCATCGTCGGCCATCTGGGCAACCGAATAGACGATCTTCGACAAACTGCTGCGGCCCGTGCCGCGATGGTCATGCACGACGACGGTAAATTGTTTGGCGAGCTCGGCGACATGGGGAGTCCAGAACCGGCCATCGCCCCCAAGGCCCGAGACAAGGAAAAGGGGCGGCCCGCTGCCGGTCTTTTCGTAATAGAGTTCGGCGCCGTCGCGCAGTTTGAACAGGGGCATCGCGTCTCCTAAGCTCGCCGGAGGGAGGAAAGCGCAGGATGAAGCGCCTGTCGATTGTCGTAATGGCTTTTTTGGCCGCCTGCACGCCCGAGCCGCCGCAAACCGCGGCGGCCTTCGGGGCGCCGCGCGCGCCCGACGATCCGACGCCCCGCGGCATCAACTATATCTGCGAGGGCCGCAAGCAGGTCATGGTGGTCTATGCGCGCAATCGCGCCTCGGTCACCCATTCCGGCAAGACCTGGCGCATGGAGTACCAGGCGGCCGATGGTGGCTTCCGCTATTTCGATCCGTCGCATGAATGGGCAGGCCGTGACGACCTCGTCTCCCTGCGCGAGACCCATACGCGCACGCCCGTGGCCTTCAATTGCCGGCCGACAGCCAAAACTTGATGCCGTAGCCGACGGCGGCCGTCACGCCGACGCCGCCGGCCCAGAGAGCGACGAACCAGAGCCATTGCCGGGGCGCCGGCATCTCAGTGATAGCCCTCATGGCCGGTCTTGCCGCGGAACACCCAGTAGGAATAGGCAGTATAGGCGAGGATGATCGGGATCATCACCGCCGCACCCACCAGCATGAACCTGAGGCTCGACGGCGGCGACGCGGCTTCGGTGATGGTGATCACACCCGGCACGACATAGGGGAACATGCTGATGCCCAGCCCCATCAGCCCCAGCGCGAACAGCCCGAGCGTCAGCAGGAAGGGCCAGTAGTTGGCCTTGCGCCGCAGCGTGATGAAGAACCAGACCGAGG
>JBBRFD010000179.1:0-9974 GCA_038224985.1 Reyranellales bacterium | reverse complement strand
GACCTCGCAGAATCCGCATGTGCTGCGCCTGATCCTGTCGGCTTTCGTGCTCGGCATCCCCGAACACAAGCTGCGCGTCATCGCCCCCGACGTCGGCGGCGGCTTCGGCAGCAAGATCTTCTGCTATGCCGACGAGACCATGGTGTGCTGGGCGGCGTCGCGCGTCGGCCGCCCCATCAAGTGGACGGCCGAGCGGTCGGAATCCTTCCTGACCGACTGCCATGGCCGCGATCACGTCACCCATGCCGAGCTGGCGCTCGACAAGGACGGCAAGTTCCTGGCGCTCAAGGTCGACACCATCGCCAACATGGGCGCCTATCTGTCGACCTTCTCTACGGCAGTACCGACCTATCTCTACGCCACGCTGCTCGCGGGCCAGTACACGACGCCGTTGATCTACGCCAATGTGAAGGCGGCGCTGACGCATACCGCGCCGGTCGATGCCTATCGCGGCGCCGGCCGTCCGGAAGCGACCTTCGTGATCGAGAGCATCGTGAGCAAGGCGGCGACCGAGATGAAGATGGATTCGGCGGAGCTGCGCCGGTTGAACTTCATTCCCTCGACTGCCTTCCCGTACCAGACGCCTGTCGCGCTGCAGTACGACTCGGGCAACTATCCGCCCCTGATCGACGAAGCGATGAAGGTCGCCGACTACAAGGGCTTCGAAGCTCGTCGCGCCGAAGCCAAGTCGCGCGGCAAGCTGCGCGGCATTGGCTTTTCTTCCTACATCGAAGCTTGTGGCCTGGCGCCTTCGCAAGTCGTCGGCTCACTGGGCGCGGGCGTCGGCCAGTGGGAATCGGCCCAGATCAAGTTCAATCCGACGGGCAACGTGCAGGTCATGACTGGGGCGCATAGCCACGGGCAGGGACACGAGACCACCTTCGCGCAGCTCGTGCACGACAAGCTCGGCGTGCCGATGGACCAGATCGAAGTCATCCATGGCGACACGGCGATGACGCCGTTTGGCATGGGTACCTACGGCAGCCGCTCGCTCGCCGTCGGTGGCTCGGCCATCATGAAGGCGACTGACAAGATCATCGCCAAGGGCAAGAAGGTCGCGGCCCATTTGATGGAAGCCGCCGTGGCCGACGTCGAGTTCGAGAACGGTACTTTCAAGGTGGCGGGCACGGACAAAAGCGTGCCGCTGGCCCAGGTCGTGTTCGCGGCTTACGTGCCGCACAACTACTCGCATGCCGACACCGAGCCGGGTATGGACGAGAACGCTTTCTACGATCCGGCGAACTTCGTCTATCCGGCCGGCACCCATATATGCGAGCTCGAGATCGATCCCGAGACGGGCACGACCGAGGTTATTGCCTTCACCGCGATCGACGACTTCGGCAACATCATCAATCCGATGATCGTCGAGGGGCAGGTCCATGGCGGCATCGTCCAGGGCGTCGGCCAGGCGCTGATGGAAGCCGCGGTCTACGACAAGGCGACGGGCCAGCTCACCAGCGGTTCGTACATGGACTACACCATGCCGCGCGCCGACAACTTTCCGTCGTTCAAGCTCGGCTACAAGGTAACGCCCTGTCCGCACAATCCGCTGGGCGTGAAGGGTTGCGGCGAAGCGGGCGCGATTGCGTCGCCGGCTGCCGTCATGAATGCCATCCACGATGCCTTGGCATCGGTGGGCGTGAAGCACGTCGAAATGCCGGCCACACCGCTCAACGTGTGGCAATCGATCCAGGGCGCCCGTCACGCGGCGGCCGAGTAACCGGAGGAAACTGAAAATGTACGATTTCGCCTATCACCGTCCCAAGTCGCTGGCCGACGCCGTTTCCGCGCTCAAGGGCAAGGAGGAGGCCAAGGTCATGTCGGGCGGCATGACGCTGATCCCGACGCTGAAGCTGCGTCTGGCACGGCCGAGCGACGTGGTCGATCTCGGCGGCATCAAGGAACTGTCCGGCATCAAGGTCGAGGGCGGCAACCTCGTCATCGGCGGCATGACCAAGCATGGCGATGTCGCCAGCTCGGCCGACGTCAAGAGCAACAGCCCGGCGCTGGCCTATCTCGCCAGCCATATCGGCGATCCGGCGGTGCGCAACCGCGGCACGATCGGCGGTTCGGTCGCCAACAACGACCCGGCGGCGGATTATCCGGCGGCGGTGGTGGCGCTCAATGCCACCGTCACCACCAATACCCGCAAGATCGCGGCCGACGACTTCTTCAAAGGCCTGTTCGAGACTGCGCTGACCGATGGCGAGCTGGTCACGGCGATCAGCTTTCCCAAGGCCGAGAAGGCCGACTACATGAAGTTCCCGAACCCGGCCTCGCGCTACGCCATGGTCGGCGTGTTCGTGGCCAAGACGGCCGCCGGCGTGCGCGTCGCCGTGACCGGCGCCGGTCCCTCGGTCTTCCGCGTCAAGGCGATGGAAGAGGCGCTGGCCAAGAACTTCTCCTCGGCGGCGATCAAGGATATCAAGATCCCGGCCGACAACCTCAACAGCGACATCCACGGCAGCGCCGAATATCGCGCCCATCTCGTGGGCGTCATGGCCCGCCGCGCGGTCGACAAGGCTAACGCATAGCCGCCGGCGGCGATAACGACTAACGTCAGGGCGTCCTCCGGGGCGCCCTTTTCGTTTGAGCCGTTGGTTGGAGCAGGCATGAAAGCGTTGGTCACGGGCTTCGATCCCTTCGGCGGCGACAGCGTCAATCCGTCGGGCTTGGCCATCTCGAAGCTGAAGAAGCGCTACGGATCGTTGCAGGTCCATACCGCCGAGCTGCCGACCTCCTATGCCAAGTCGGCCGGTGTTCTGCGGGCCGCGATCGAGAAGATCCGGCCCGACATGGTGCTCTGCGTCGGGCAGGCGGGCGGCCGCACGGAACTTTCGCTGGAGCGCGTCGCCATCAACGTCCAGGACGCGCGCATCCGCGACAACGATGGCAAGCAGCCGTTCGACAAGCCGGTTGTGGCCGACGGCCCGGCGGCCCATTTCGCCACCCTGCCGATCAAGGCCTGCGTCGCCGAGATGAGGAAATCCGGATTGCCCGCCGGCGTGTCGAACAGTGCCGGCACCTTTGTCTGCAACCACATCTTCTACGCCCTGATGGATATCGCTGCGGGCCATCCCATCCCGATGCGCGGTGGCTTCCTGCACATTCCCTATGTGCCGGAACAGGCCGCCCGGCTGGGTGGCGCGCCGTCGATGGCCGTCGACGATATCGTGCGCGGCATCGAGATCATCCTTGAGGTCAGCGCCGCCCGGACGAGCGACCTTCACACCGCCGAAGGACGAATCTCCTAGAATCGCGCCTGCAGCAAGTCGGCAAGCGTCAACGCCGCCGCAGCCAGCAGCATGAGGCCGCCGAAATGCGGGCGGCGCAGGGCGGCGAGGTTGCCGATGCCGGAGCCGGCAAAGAGGATCGCGGCAATGATTCCCAGCAGCGAATTGCCGCCTTCAAGGCGCGCGAGGAGGACGCCGATCCCGAGAACGGCCCAGGTCAGCGACGGCATGTGAAAGACGGCCCGCAGGACATCCCGCATGGCGCGCGACTTCAGAATGCCGCCGGGATTGCCGACGTAGAGCGGCGGGAAGATCTTGCGCTCACCGATGACCGAATGACCGATCGCGGTGGCGATTCCGAGGATCGCGGCTCCTGCGGCGAAGGCAATGGTCATGCCGTACCTACTCGGCGGCCAGGGCGAGGTGCGGCCGCTCGGGCGTCGTCGCCGTCACGACCGGTGTGGCAACGCCCGGCCTGATGCGGAACCAGGCGGCGTAGAGCGCCGGCAGGAAGAGCAGCGTCAGCGCCGTCGCCACCAGCAGACCGCCCATCAGGGCGAAGGCCATCGGTCCCCAGAACACGCTGCGCGACAGCGGGATCATGGCGAAGATGGCGGTGCCGGCGGTCAGCAGGATCGGCCGGGCGCGGCGCACCGTGGCGTCGATCACGGCATCCCAGGGCGTATGGCCGGCTTCGATGTCCTGGTCGATCTGGTCCACCAGAATCACCGAGTTGCGCATGATCATGCCGGCCAGCGCGATGACGCCCAGCAGCGAGACGAAGCCGAAGGGTTGGTGGAAGACCAGCAGGAACAACGACACGCCGATCATGCCCAGCGGTGCCGTCAGCAGCACCAGCGTCAGCTTGGAAAAGCTCCTGAGCTGCAGCATCAGCAAAGTCACCATCAAGGCGGCCATCACCGGCATCATCTTGAAGATCGAACCCTGGCTCTTGGCGCTCTCCTCCTTGTCGCCGCCGACATCGACGCGGTAGCCAGGCGGCAGCGAGGCGCGCAGCTCGCCCAGCGCCTTGTCGATGCGGGTGGCAACGTCGGGGCCCTGTACGCCGTCGGCCACGCCGGCGCGCACGGTCATCAGCAGCTCCTTGTTGCGCCGCCACAGGATCGGCTCCTCGAGCTCGAACTTGAGCGTCGCCAGCTGGGCCAGCGAGACGATGCCGCCGGTCGAGGTGCGCAGATGAATCGATTCCAGCCCCTCGACGCTCAGTCGCTCCGAGGCGATGGCGCGGGCAACCACGTCGATGGTCTCGTCACCCTCGCGATACTGCGTGACGATCACACCCGAGAGCAGCGTCTGCAGCGTGTTGCCCAGCAGCTGCGAGTCGACGCCCAGCGCGCGCGCCTTGTTCTGGTCGACCTCAAGCCGCACCGACTTCGATAGTTCGTTCCAGTCGAAGCTGATGTCCCGGGTGTCGGGATCGGCCTTGAAGACCTGACGGACGCGCTCGGCGATGGCGCGGACCTGCTGCGGCTCCTCGCCCAGAACGCGGAACATGACGGGATAGGCGACGGGCGGGCCGTTCTGCAGGCGCTGCACGCGGCCGCGCACTGATTCGAAGTCGGTCTTGAAGAGCTGTTCGAGTTCAGCCACGACACGCTCGCGTTCCTCGATGCCCTTGGTCATGACGATGACCTGGCCGAAGCTCGCGTTCTTCAGTTCCGGCACGGTCGGCAGGTAGAAGCGCGGCGAGCCGGCGCCGACATAGGAGGTGTAGTGCTCGATGTCCTTCGACGCGGCGAGCCAGCTCTCGAGCTTGCGCACCTCTGCATCGGTCGCGGTGTAGGAGGCGCCCTGAGCCAGCTTGAGGTCGACGATCAGCTCCGGCCGGTTGGCGGTCGGGAAGAACTGCTTCTGCACCAGGCCGAAGGCGGCGAGCGACAGGACGAAGGCAACCGCGGTGACGGCGATGGTTGTCTTGCGCCAGGTCACGCACCAGGTGATCAGCCGCCGGAAGAAGACATACATTCGGCCACCATAAGCGTCACCGTGATGGACCTTGGGCTGCGGCAGCAGCCGATAGCCCAACCACGGCGTGAACAGCACGGCCACGAACCACGAGATCAGCAGCGACAGGCCGACGACCCAGAAGATCGAGCCGGTGTATTCGCCCGAGCTCGACTTGGCGAAGCCCACGGGTACGAAGCCGGCGGCCGTGACCAGCGTGCCGGTCAGCATCGGGAAGGCGGTCGAGGTATAGGCGAAGGTGGCCGCTTCCATGCGGCTGTAGCCCTGTTCCAGCTTCACCATCATCATCTCGACGGCGATGATCGCATCGTCGACCAGCAGGCCGAGCGCAATGATGAGGGCGCCCAGCGAAATGCGCTGGAAGTCGATGCCCAGCATCATCATGCCGACGAAGGTGATGGCCAGCACCAGCGGCACGGAGAGCGCCACGACAATGCCGGTGCGGAAGCCGAGGCTGAGGAACGACACGACCAGCACGATGGCCAGCGCCTCGCCCAGCGACTGGATAAACTCGGCCATCGAGTGCTTCACGACCTCGGGCTGGTTGGCGACACGGTGGACGGTGATGCCGACCGGCAGGTCGCGCTCGATCTCGGCCATCGCCGTGTTCAGCGCCGTGCCCAGTGTCTCCATATTGGCGCCGGCCTGCATGACGATGCCGAGGCCGATCGCCGGCTTGCCGTTGAAGCGCATCGAAAGCTGCTTGGGATCCTGGTAGCCGCGTCGGATCTCGGCGATGTCGGAGAGCGTGACGGTGCGGCCATTGGCGGAGAAGGAGAGCTGTGCCAACTGCTCAGCCGACATCGAGGTGCCGTCGACGCGCACGGAAACGCGCTCGCCCTTGGTCTCGATGATGCCGGCCGAGACGATGGCGTTCTCGCGCCGCACGAGTTCGAGCATCTGGTCGACCGGGATGCCGAGCATGGCCAGCCGCGCATGGCTGAATTCGATGAATATCTTCTCGTCCTGCAGGCCGAACATGTCGGCCTTGGTGACGTCGGGCACGCGCAGCAGGCGCATGCGGGTGGCCTGGACGATGTCCTTGACCTCGGCGCTGGAGAAGCCGTCCGATTCGAAGGCCCAGATCAGGCTGTAGGTATCGCCGTATTCGTCGTTGAAGAAGGGACCGACCATGCCCTGCGGCAGGCTGCCCTTGATGTCGCCGACCTTCTTGCGCGTCTGGTACCAGAGGTCGGCCACCTTGGCCGGCGGGATGTCGTCGCGCAGCGAGACATAGATCACTACCTCGCCAGGCCGGGTGTTGCTGGTGACGTTGTAGAAGTAGGGCAGCTCCTGCAGCTTCGTCTCGATCTTGTCGGTGACCTGCTGCTCCATCTCGCGCGCCGTGGCGCCTGGCCAGGTGGCCGAGACCACCATCTGCTTGATGGTGAAGGGCGGGTCCTCGCTGCGGCCGAGGTTGAAGAAGGCGAAGATGCCAGCGGCGATCAGCACGATCATGAAGAACAGCGTGAGCGTGCTGTTCTTCAGCGCCAGCTCGGAGAGGTTGGTCTTGCTCATCATGGCTAAGCCTCCGACTAGTGCTGGGCGAGAGCTTGGAGGACCGGCTTCACTTTCTGGCCGGCCTCGAGCTTGTGGACGCCGGCGGTGACGATCAGCTCGCCGTTGACGACGCCCGAGGCGATCAGCGCCGTGTCGTCGCGCCAGCGCGCGATGGTCACGGGCCGCAGCGCCACCGCGCCGCTCGTGCGGTCGATCACCCAGACGGCGGGCTGCGTGCCCTGCTGGTAGATGGCGACCAGCGGGACTTCGGCCAGCGGCTGTGTGTCGGGCCGGCTGAGCGAGACCGAGGCGGTCATGCCGAGGCCGATGAACTCGGGCTTGTCGACGACCGAGAAGCGCGCGGGATAGGTGCGGGTGGTCGGATCGGCGCTGGGCGAGAGTTCGCGCAGCCGGGCGGTAAAGCGCTTGCCCGGGTCGGACCACAGGTCGAAGGAAGCGTCGACGCCCTCGCGCACGGCCTTCAGCCGATGCTCGGGCACGCCCACCAGGATTTCCAGCTCGTCTGTGCGCGCGGCTTTCACCACGCCTTGGCCCTGCGCCAGCACCTGGCCGACTTCGGCTTGGACTGCGGTAATGACGCCGGCCACATCGGCGCGCAGTTCCGTATAGGCGAGGTTGTTGTCGGCCGAGGCGAGCTGGCTCTTGGCCTGGTCGACACGCGCCAGCGCCGTCGAGGCGGTGGACTGCCTGGTTTCGAGGGTCTGCGGCATGAAGGCCGTGCTGCCGCGCAGCTGCAGGTAGCGCTCGTGGTCGGCCTTGGCGCGCAGATAGTCGGCCTCGGCCGAGGCCAGGGCCGCCCGGGCATTGTCGACGGCCAGGCGATAGTCGGACGGATCGATACGGGCGATGAGCTGGCCCCGCTTCACGACCCCGCCGACATCGACGTCGCGCGAGACGATCTTGCCGGCAACGCGGAAGCCCAGGGTCGTCTCGATGCGCGGCACCACGGTACCGGCCAGCAGCAGGGCCTGGCTTTGCGGCTTGAAGGCGATCTCCACCACGCGGGCCGGGCGGATAGCTTCCACGACGGCTACGGGGGCCCGCGAGGCATTGGCGGTCCAGCCGAACATGCCGCCTGCGGCAACGGCCGCCGCAAGGATGCCAAGGCCGGCGATCTTGGTGAGGCGGGAGGTGAGAACTGCCGGAATTGCGGGAAAGCGCATGGTATGATGCCTGCGGTTACTGAACGCTGATAACTTAACATTGATAACTTAACGTCGTTCATATAAGAGTCAAGTGCATGGAGCCTGAATTGTCCACGGCATTGGTCAGCACCCGGAAACGGCGCGGTGAGGGACATACCCGGCGCGACGAGATCCTCGTGGCGGCCAAGAAGCTGTTCCTGAAGGAAGGCTACGAGGCCACGACCATCCGCAAGATCGCCGAAGAGGTTGGCGTCTCGGCGCCGGCGCTCTATCTGTATTTCACGGATAAAGAGGCGATCATGCTGGCGCTCTGCGACCAGACCTTCGCCCAGCTCATCGCTATTATTGCAGGCCTCGAACAGACCGTCCGCGATCCGGTCGAGCGCCTGATGAAGTTCGGTGAGGCCTATGGCCGCTTCGGTCTCAGCCACCCCGACGAATACAAGCTGGTGTTCATGGGCTCGAACATCCCGGAGGCGGTGCGCAAGGTCGGCCATCGCATGGCGATCGACGATCCGATGAAGCCGGGCGTCGGCGGCGCCATTGTCTTCAGCCGCCTCGTCGCGATCCTGAACGAGATCGAGGTTTCCGGTACCAAGCTTAACTACCCCGCCGATACCTGTGCCGAATTCTGCTGGATGGGCATCCACGGAGTCGTCGCTGCGATGATCATGAAGCCGGAGTTTCCTTGGTCGAACCGCGACCTGCTGATCACCGGCATGCTGACCATCGTGACAAAGGGCATCCTGAGCGACGTCTGATCAGCCGCGAGGCCAGACCCTTGGGAAAAGCTCGCAGGTCATCGGTGCGCCGGGCTCAAGTACCGGTTGATGAGGAAACTGGAAGACACCGGGACGTGGGTCGTAGCGCGCATCGTCGCCGGTGTAACGCAGCGATAACCCGCGCCGCCGCGCGCCGGGCGTGCTGTTGCCGGGAGCGCCGTGGACGATCATGGCATGGAAGACGAGGCAGTCGCCGGGTTCCATCGACCATGACTTGATGTCGTACTTTGACCGCTCGGCATCAATATCGGGGATCTGCACGAGGTCGCTCGAGGTGAACTTGATTTCGTGGCCCTTGCGGAAGGGCGTCGGGCGATAGTTGATGCCCCATCTGTGCGAGCCGGCGACGAACTCGACGGCGCCGTTACGGAGGTCGATGGTATCGAGCGCGATCCAGACCGAGGCGATCTGCCAGCCCTTCACCGGCCAGTAGGGCTGGTCCTGGTGCCAGGGCGTCGGATGCGCCGTGCCCGGCTCCTTGACGAAGAGCTGGTCGTAGAAGAAATCGGCGCCATCGGAGCGCATGAGGCGCGCGGCGATGGCCGGGGCCGGCGAGTCGAGCGCGGCGGCGCGGAAATCCGGATCGCTCCGCCACATATACATGTCGCCAAAGAACCTGCCGGCACTGCTGCCTTCGGCGAAGTTGGTGGCATTGGGGCCTGGCGCGGCGAGGTCGCGTTCGATCGCCGCCCGCATGCGCTCGATCCAGGATTGGTCGAACGGCGCGCGCAGGCAAACGACGCCGTCGCGGTCATAGTCCGCGACGGCGTCTTCCGTGATCGCCCTTATCAAGCGTTCTGCAGGACGTGAACGGCCCGCTCGGCGACGAGATCCTTGTTCTTGGCGCCGTAGGCCTTCATGTGCTCCGAGGCGCCGTGGGCCTTGAGGTGATCCATGCTCTCCCACTTCTCGATCACCACGAAGGTGTCGGGGCCGAACTTGGCAAAGGGACCGCCATCGGTGTCGACGGTCGCGCCGTACTCGATGCAGCCTTTTTCGGCGTGCACGGCGGGAACGTTGGCCTTGAAGTTCTTGAGGATTTCGTCCCGCTTGCCGGGCTTGGCGGTGATGATGGCGATGACGTGGATCATGTGCGTTTCTCCCTGTTGATGTGAAGTCAGGCGGCGCGGCCGCCGCGCAGCAGGCGGCCGGGCAGCTTGTCGTTGGCGGCGAAGACATCCTTGTTGTCGCGGCGGATCAATTCGCCGTTCACGATCACGGCGTCGATGCCGCTGGCTTGCGACACGAGGCGATCGGCGCCGGCCGGCAGGTCGTTGACCCGCTTCAGCGGTCCCGGTCCCACGGTT
>JBBRFD010000178.1:0-9996 GCA_038224985.1 Reyranellales bacterium | reverse complement strand
GGTTGATGTCGAGGCCTTCGATTTCCTGCTCGTTGGTGACGCGCAGGCCGATCATCGCATCGACGATCTTGAGGATCACGAAGGTGGCGACGGCGCACCACGCCATGCAGACCAGGCAGCCCCAGAGCTGGGTCAGGACCTGGCCGGCATTGCCGTCGATCAGGCCCTTCTTGCCGCCGATCGCCTCGACGGCGAAAACGCCGGTCAGGATGGCGCCGACGAAACCGCCGATGCCGTGCACACCGAAGGCGTCCAGCGAGTCGTCGTAGCGCATGGCGTGCTTGAGCCCGGTGGCGCCCCAGAAGCAGACCAGGCCGGCGACGATGCCGATGGCCAGCGCCGCCGCCGGGCTGACGAAGCCGGAGGCCGGCGTGATGGCGACCAGGCCGGCGACGGCACCGGAGATGATGCCCAGCACCGACGGCTTGCCGCGCGTCACCCACTCGGCAAACATCCAGGCGAGCGCGGCGGCGGCCGCGGCGAACTGCGTCACCGCCATGGCCATGCCGGCGCTGCCGTTGGCCGCACCGGCCGAGCCGGCATTGAAGCCGAACCAGCCGACCCAGAGCAGTGCGGCGCCGATGACGCTGAGCACGAGGTTGTGCGGCGCCATGTTGTCGGCGCCGAAGCCCTTGCGCTTGCCGAGCACGAGGGCGCAGACGAGACCGGCGATACCGGCGTTGATATGAACCACGGTGCCGCCGGCGAAGTCGAGGACGCCCCAATCGCCGAGGAAGCCGCCGCCCCACACCCAATGGGCGATCGGCGCGTAGACGATCAGCGACCACAGGCCCATGAACCACATCATCGCCGAGAATTTCATGCGCTCGGCGAAGGCGCCGGCGATCAGCGCCGGCGTGATGATGGCGAAGGTGAGCTGGAAGCACATATAGACGGATTCGGGAATCGTCTTGGCGAGCTCATGGACGCTGTCGATCGTCAGGTCCTTCATGAAGACCTTGCCGAGGCCGCCGAGGATGGTGCTGCCGGGCGTGAAGGCCAGGCTATAACCCACGAACAGCCACAGCACGGTGACCAGGCAGGTCACCGCGAAGCTCTGCATGACGGTGGCAAGCACGTTCTTCTTGCGCACCATGCCGCCATAGAATAGCGCCAGGCCGGGGATGGTCATCATCAGCACGAGCGCCGTCGAGGTCAGCATCCAGGCGGTGTCGCCCGAGTCGATCTTCGGCTTGTCGGCGGCCTGCGCCAAGGCCGGCAGAAGAAGAAGCCCGGCGGCTCCGGCGCCGGCCAGCAGATTGCGAAGCTTGCTTGTCATTGTCGTTGTTCCCCCGAACTGCATCACCCCGAGCCTCACAGCGCGTCGGCGCCGGCTTCGCCGGTGCGAATGCGAACCGCCTGCTCCACCGTCATGATGAAAATCTTGCCGTCGCCGATCTTGCCGGTGCCGGCGGCCTTGCGGATCGTCTCGACCGCGCGCTCGACCATGGAGTCCTCGATCACCACCTCGATCTTGATCTTGGGCAGAAAGCTCACCGCGTATTCCGCGCCGCGATAAATTTCAGTCTGTCCCTTCTGCCGCCCGAAGCCCTTGACCTCGCTCACGGTCAGGCCCTGGATGCCGAGCCCGGTCAGGGCGTCGCGGACTTCGTCCAGCTTGAATGGCTTGAAGATCGCCATGACCAACTTCATTGTGTCGCTCCTCCTCGGTCCTCACAGAGTTAGCAAAGGCCGTGCCAGCCGGGAGAACAGCCATTTCAAGGGGTTAGCGGCGGTTTGCATGCACAAATTTGAGGCACTGGCGGACCGGAGATGACCCTGCCATTTTGCCGGCCATGAGCGCCGCAGCGGGTAGGGAACGGTTCGATCTGGCCATCGTCGGCGCCGGTCTGAGCGGCAGCGTGCTGGCGCTGGCGGCCGGCCGGGCGGGACTGCGCGTCGCCCTGATTGATCGCCTGCCACTCGAGGCCATGACCGCGGCCGGCTTCGATGGCCGGACCACGGCGATCGCCTATACCAGCCAGCGCCTGTTCGAGGCCATCGGCGTCTGGGGCGATGTCGCGGCCCGGGCCGAGCCCATTCTCGACATTCGCATTTCCGATGCCGGCCATGCCGGCAAGGCCTCGCCCTTCTTCCTGCATTTCGATCATCGCGAAGCCGCCGCCGATCCCGAGGCCAAAAACGCACCGCCGATGGGCTGGATCGTCGAAAATCGATTCCTGCGCGGCGCGCTGCTGCGCCGGCTGGCCGATTGCGCCAGCGTCGAGCTGATCGCGCCGGCCGAGGTCGTCGACACCGAACGAAATGCCGACCGCGCGCGCCTCACCCTGAAAGACGGGCGCCACATCGAGGCGCGGCTGATCGCTTCGGCCGAGGGCCGCATGGGCACGATGCGCGAAGATGCCGGCATCGGCGCGCGCTCGTGGTCGTACAACCAGATCGCCATCGTCGTCGTGGCCCGGCACGAGCAGCCGCATCGCGGCGTCGCCCAGGAAAAATTCCTGCCCGGCGGTCCCTTCGCCATCCTGCCGATGACGGATGGAGCCAATGGGGAGCATCGCTCGTCGATCGTCTGGACCGAGAAGGCTGACCTCGCCAAGCGCCTGCTCGAGCTCGACACCGGGCGCTTTCAGGCGGAGTTCGCGCGCCGCTTCGGCGATCACCTGGGCGCCGTCGGCACCATCGGCCCGCGCTGGTGGTTCCCGCTCGGCCTCGTCCATGCCGACCGCTACATCGAGCAGCGGCTGGTGCTGGTGGGCGACGCCGCGCACGGCATCCATCCCATCGCCGGCCAGGGCTACAATCTCGGCGTCCGCGATATCGCCGCTCTCGTCGAGGTGCTGGTCGACGCCAAACAGCTCGGCCTCGATATCGGCGGCGCCGACACGCTGCAGCGTTACGTGCTGTGGCGGCGCACCGACAATTTCGTCATGGTCGCCGCCACCGATCTGCTGAACCGGCTGTTCTCCAACGATTCGAAGCCGCTGCGTGCGGCGCGCGATCTCGGCCTCGCCACGGTCAACCGCATCCCGCCGCTGCGCCGCTTCTTCGTGCGCCACGCCATGGGCATGGTGGGCGAGCTGCCGCGCCTGATCAGGGACGGCCGGCCCTAGACTCCGAGGGTCGGCAGCCTTATCTCAAGGGCCCCAAATTCAAGGATTTCCCATGGCTCAAGCCCCAGCCTCGATACAAGTCCCCGTCACGGTGCTGACCGGCTATCTCGGCGCCGGCAAGACCACGCTGCTCAACCGGATTCTGAGCGAACAGCACGGCAAGAAGTACGCCGTGATCGTCAATGAATTCGGCGAGCTCGGCATCGACAACGACCTCGTCGTCAACGCCGACGAGGAAGTCTTCGAGATGAACAACGGCTGCATCTGCTGCACCGTGCGCGGCGACCTGATCCGCATCATCGAAGGCCTGATGAAGCGCAAGGACAAGTTCGACGGCATCCTGGTCGAGACCACCGGCCTCGCCGATCCCGGCCCTGTCGCGCAGACCTTTTTCACCGACGACGACGTGAAGGCCCGCACCAAGCTCGACGCCATCGTCACCGTCGTCGATGCCAAGCACTTCCTCGCCCAGCTCAAGCAGGGCGACGAGGCACAGGAGCAGGTGGCCTTCGCCGATGTCATCCTGCTCAACAAGACCGACTTGGTGAACGCCGACGACCTGAAGAAGGTTGAGGACAGGATTCGCGGCATCAATCCCTATGCCCGCATCCACAAGACGCAGAAGAGCGCCATCGCGCTCGACGCCATCCTCGACAAGGGCGCCTTCGATCTCGCACGCATCCTCGAATTCGAACCCGACTTCCTCGAGCACGGCCACGATCACAATCACGAAGAAGAGGTGAAGAGCCTGTCGATCACCGCCGACAAGCCGGTCGATCCCGAGAAATTCCAGAAATGGATGGGCGCGCTCCTGCAACTGCGCGGCGGCGACATCTTCCGCAGCAAGGGCATCCTCGCCATCGACGGCGCGCCCAAGCGCTATGTCTACCAGGGCGTCCATATGATGATGGACAGCGACTGGGGCGTGGCCTGGAAGGACGGCGAGGCGCGCAAGAGCAAGCTGGTGTTCATCGGCCGCAATCTCGACGGCGAGAACCTGCAGCGCGGCTTCGAAGCCTGCCTCAAGTAGTCCTCGCGTGAAACTCGATCTCGCCCATCCGGCCTGGCGCGGCAGCCTGCCACCGACCCGTATCGTAGCGACCGATGCACCGGTCGCCGCCTGCGCCTTCAGCCGCGACGGCAGCCGCGTGGCCTTTGGCCTGGGTGACGGCGGCCTGCGTCTTCTGCCCGAGGACAAGACGGTCGCCGCCCATTCAGGCGCGGTGCTGTCGCTGGTCGCCGATCCGGTGGGCGACGGCTTCATCAGCAGCGGCGACGACGGCCGCCTCCTGCGCATCGCCGCCGATGGCGGCATGACGGAACTCGCGAATCAAAAAGGCAAGTGGATCGACCATCTGGCGGCGCATCGCGCCACCGGCGCAATCGCCGCCGGCATCGGCAAAAACATCATCGTCGTCGGCAAGGACGGCGAGACGCGCGAATTCGGCCCGCACCAGAGCACCGTGGCCGATCTCGATTTCAGCAAGGACGGCAGCCGCGTCGCTGGCGCGCATTACGGCGGCGTCACGGTGTGGAGCCTCGGCGCCGCAGCTCCGCCGCCACGCCGCCTCGCCTGGACCGGCAGCCATATCGCGCTGCGTTGGAGCACCGACGGCAAGTTCATCGCCACCGGTACCCAGGAAAACGACATCCATGTCTGGCGCATTGCCCAAGCTACCGACATGCGCATGCAGGGCTATCCCGCCAAGGTGAAGTCGCTCTCCTGGTCGGCCAGCGCGCGCTGGCTTTACACCTCGGCGCAGCCCGTCTTCACCGCCTGGTCCTTCGCCGGCAGCGGCCCCGAGGGCAAGCCGCCGCTCCAGTTCGGCGAAGAAGGTGCCGGCCTGATGACCGTCGTCGCCGCCCATCCGACGCTCGACTTCGTGGCCGGCGGCTACGACATCGGCGAGATCCAGCTCGGCGACATCAAGAGCAAGCGCACCGTCGTGGTGAAGATGGCCGACAAGTCGGCGATCACCTGTCTTGCGTGGTCGCCCGACGGCGCCAACCTCGCCGCCGGCAACGAGAAAGGCGATCTGCTGACGATCGACCTGCGGCGTTAACCGCCGCGCACCAGCAGGCGGTTCGACAGGAAGCAGAGGATGCCGGCCACGCCCATGGCCAACGTCATCGGACCGATGGTGCCGTCATAGGTCTGGCCGACCACGGCACCGAAGAGCGCGCCGAGACCGAATTGCATCACGCCCATCAAGGACGACGCCGTGCCGGCCATATGCGGGTAGCGCTGCAGCGCCATCGCCATCGCATTGGGACCGATCAGGCTGATGGTGGCGATCTGCGGGGCGAAGCAGACGATGATGGGCCACATGCCAATGGTGCCGTAGCGCGCTTCGAAGTAACCCAGCACCATCGCCGAGGTACCCGAAAGCAGCGGCACATAGACGGCGTAGCGCAGGATCCTGTCGGGGCCGAGGCGGCGCACGAAGCGGGCGTTGAGCAGGCTGCCGATGGTCATGAAGACGATCATCCCGCCGAAGATCAACCCGTAATCACGCGGCGCCACGCCGTAGCGTTCGATCAGCACGAAGGGCGAGCCCGAGATGAAGGACAGCAGCGCCGAGAACATGAACGAGGTGGTGAAGGCGTAGCCCATGAAGGCGCGGTGGCGCACCAGCTCGCCGAAGCGCTTGAGGATCGAGGACAGCACCAGCGGCTGGCGGTATTCCGGCCGCAGGGTTTCGGGCAGCCGGAAGTACGAGGCGGCGAAGGCCACGACGCCGATCAGGGCGAGCGCCCAGAAGCAGGCGCGCCAACCGAAGAACCATAGGATCTGCCCGCCGATCAACGGCGCCAGCATAGGCGCGATCGAGGTACAGGCCATCATCAGCGACATGGCGCGCGCCGCCTGGTCGCGTTCGGCCATGTCGCGCACCATGGTGCGCGCCAGCACGACGCCGCCGCAGGCCGCCAGCCCCTGCAGGAAGCGCAGCACGACGAGCTGCATCGCCTCGCCGGCGAAGGCGCAGCCGATGCTGGTCAGGACATAGACGACGAGGCCGCCCAGGATGACCGGGCGGCGGCCGAAGCGGTCTCCCGCCGGGCCGTAGAAAATCTGGCCGACGCCGAAGGCGATCATGAAGGCGGACAAGGTCAACTGGATGTCGCCCGCCGTGCCGCGCAGATCGACCGCGATCACCGGCAGCGCCGGCAGGTAGAGATCGATGGAGAGCGGCGTGAAGGCCGACAACAGGGCGAGCAATGCCAGCAACATCGGCGTCAACGTCGGCCGCGCGACTGTGGAGGCTGGGGCAGGTACAGGGGCAGATACAGGGGCAGGTGCGGGTGCGGGCGGCGGGGAAGCGGTCATGAACGCGGCACCAGCAGGCGGTGGGAGGCAAAGCACAGCAGGCCTGCGATACCCATCGCCATCGTCATGGGCAGGATCGTGCCGTCCATCGTCTGGCCCACGGCCGCGCCGAAGATCGCGCCGATGCCGAACTGCATCACGCCCATCAGCGAGGACGCCGTGCCGGCCATATGCGGATAGCGCTGCAGCGCCAAGGCCATCGAATTGGCGCCGATGGCGCTGATGGCGGCGATCTGCACCACGAAGCAGACGACGAAGGGCCACAGGCCGATGGTGCCGCTGCGCACTTCGACGATGCCGAGGATCAGTGCGATCGGCCCGGCGACCACCGGCAGGTAGACGCCGTAGTGCAGGATGCGGCCAGCGCCGAAGACCGGCACGAAGCGGGCGTTGAGCAGGCTGCCCACCGTAATGAACAGCACCTGGCCGCCGAAGATCAGGCCGTAGTTGCGCGGGTCGATGCCGTAGGTCTCGATGAAGTCGAAGGGCGAGCCGGAGAGGAACGACAGCAGGGCGGAGAACTGGAAGGCGACGGTGAAGGCATAGCCCATGAAGGCACGATGCCGCGCCAGCTCGCTGAAGCGTTTCAGCACCGAGGAGAGATCGAGCGGCTGGCGGTATTCCGGCCGCAGCGTCTCGGGCAGGCGTGCGCTGGCGGCGGCGAGGGCGATGACGCCGATCCCTGCCAGCACCCAGAAGATGGCGCGCCAGCCCAGCAGCCACAGAACCTGGCCGCCGATCAGCGGCGCCAGCATCGGCGCCAGCGTGCTGCAGGCATGGACCAGCGACATGGCGCGCGCCACCTGATCCTTTTCCGCGAGGTCGCGCACCATGGTGCGCGCCAGCACGACACCGCCGCAGGCCGCCAGCCCCTGCAAGAAACGCAACGTCACGAGATGGCCAGCGTTGGCGGCGAAAGCGCAGCCGATGCTGGCCACAATATAGACCGCAAGGCCGCCCAGGATGACCGGCCGGCGGCCGAAGCGATCGCCCGCCGGGCCGTAGAAGATCTGGCCGAAACCGAAGGCGATCATGAAAGCCGAGAGTGTGAGCTGGATGTCGCCGGTACTGCCGCGCAGGTCGGCGGCGATCACCGGCAGCGCCGGCAGGTACATGTCGATCGACAGCGGCGTGAAGGCCGACAGCAGGGCAAGCAGCACCAGCAGGATCGGCGTCAGGGTCGGCGTCAGGGTCGGTCGCGCCGGGCCCGTCGGTGGGGAGAGGGGCGCGGACGAGGGCGCGGGCGGGCTCATCGCCGGGGGTGTAACAGCCAATGCATGCCCGGTCCCATGCTATAAGCGGACCATGACCGGCCTACCCGATATGACGGAACCGCAGATCAGGCGTTACGCGCGCCATATCGTGCTGCAGGAGATCGGCGGCACGGGTCAGGCGCGGCTGATCGCCACGCGCGCACTGGTGATCGGCGCCGGCGGATTGGGTGCGCCCCTGCTGCAGTATTTGGCTGCGGCCGGTGTGGGGACATTGGGCGTGGTCGACGACGACACGGTCGATCTCTCCAACCTGCAGCGCCAGATCATTCATCGCACCGGGGACATCGGCACGGCCAAGGTCGAAAGCGCCAGGCGGGCGCTGAACGCGATCAACCCCGAAGTGAACGTCATCGCGCACAAGGAACGCCTCGATGCCGCGAGTGCCGAGCGCCTGATCGCCGGTTACGACATCGTGGCCGATGGCAGCGACAACTTCGCCACACGCTATCTCGCGAACGACACCTGCTATCGCCTGAAGAAGCCCCTGGTCTCCGCGGCCATCCTGCGCTTCGACGGCCAGATCTCGACCTACAAGGCCTTCCACGGCGCGGGACATCCCTGCCTGCGCTGCCTGTTTCCCGTGGCCCCTTCCGAAGATGCCGTGCCGAGCTGCGCCCAGGCCGGCGTGCTGGGCGCACTCGCCGGCACGCTGGGCGCCCTGCAGGCGACCGAAGTGGTGAAGGAAGTATTGGGCTTTGGCCGCTCGCTGTCAGGGCGGCTCTTGATGTACGACGCGCTGGCCGGTTCATTCGATGAATTGAGCGTCGCCAAGCGACCCGACTGTCCAACCTGCGGCACGCCATGAAGACCGAGGGCGGCGTCTCCGTCATCATCCGCTCCGCCGACTACGAGAGCGCGCATTACGCGCTGGCGCTCGCCAGTGCAGCACTCGCGGTCAACAAGCCGGCCGTGCTGTTTTTCACCATGGGTGGCTTGCGCGCCCTGATGGGTCCGCCGGCGACGCTCGACAACCAGGGCCGCGACGCGATCTATCGCGCGCGTGGCGTCGGCGACTTCGAAACGCTGCTGTCGGCCTGCGTCGAGCTTGGCGGGCGCTTCATCGTGTGCGAAATGGGCCTGCGAGCGCTCGGCATCGACCGGGCAAGCTTGCGCACCGATGTGCCTTTCACCGTGGCCGGCATCGTCACCCTCCTCGAGGAGACGAAGCCGGGCATGCATCTTCTGTCGTTCTAGCCGGGAGAGTTCATGACATCCGCCGCCTTCGACGTCCTGGGAATCGGCAACGCCATCGTCGACGTCATCACCCGCGCCGACGACGCCTTCCTCGAGACGCACGCGCTCACCAAGGGCAGCATGATGCTGATCGACGAGGCGCGCGCCGAGGCGCTTTACGCCGCCATGGGTCCGGGCATCGAGGTCTCGGGCGGCTCCTGCGGCAATACCATGGCCGGCGTAGCCTCCTTCGGCGGCAAGGGCGCCTATATCGGCAAGGTGCGCAACGACCAGCTGGGCACCGTCTTCGGCCACGACCTGCGCGCCACCGGCGTCTCCTTCGAGACGGCGCAATCGACCGACGGACCGGCGACGGCGCGCTGTCTGATCGTCGTCACCGCGGATGCCCAGCGCACCATGAGCACCTATCTCGGCGCCTGCGTCCGCCTCGGCCCCGCCGACATCGATATGGCCAAGGTGGCGGCGGCACAAGTGACCTACGTCGAAGGCTATCTGTGGGATCCGCCGGAAGCCAAAAAGGCGGTCGTGACGGCCTTCGACGCCGCCCACGCCGCCGGCCGCAAGGTCTCGATCACGCTGTCGGATTCGTTCTGCGTCGATCGCTACCGCGACGAGTTCCGCGCGCTGATCCGCGACAAGGTCGATATCCTTTTCGCCAACGAAGCCGAAATCAAGTCGCTCTATCAGGTCGATACTTTCGAGGCTGCTCTCGCCGCGACGCGTGCCGAGGGCAAGATCGCCGCCCTGACGCGCAGCGAAAAGGGCTCCGTGGTCGTGAAGGGCTCGGAGACCTATGCCGTGCCGGCCGCTCCTGTCGCCAAGGTCGTCGACACGACCGGCGCCGGCGATCTCTACGCCGGCGGCTTCCTCTTCGGCTTCACGCACGGCAAGCCGCTGGCCGAATGCGCGCGGCTGGGCGGCATAGCGGCAGCCGAGATCATCTCCCATGTCGGCGCGCGGCCCGAGAAGCCGCTGCGGGATCTGCTTTGAGCGAGGCCGTCACCAAGCGCGGCTGGCGCGAGACGCTCGCCACTTACACGCACCCGCGCGTCGTCACGCTGCTCTTCCTCGGCTTCTCGGCCGGGCTGCCGTTCCTTCTTGTCTTCTCGACCCTGTCGGCGTGGCT
>JBBRFD010000177.1:0-10041 GCA_038224985.1 Reyranellales bacterium | reverse complement strand
CGCAGCAGGATGCGGCCTTCGTTGATCGCGTCGCGCCACGCCAGCAGCGCCGTGATCGTCATCGGGCTCTCGCAGATGCCGCCGATCATCTTGTCCTGGCCGGCCTCGATGCGCTTGGCGATCTCGATCTCGCCCTCGCGGGAAAGCAGCTCGACGCTGCCCATCTCGCGCAGGTACATGCGCACGGGATCGTCGGTGCGGCCGAGTTCCTCGTCCTCGCCGGTCGCTTCGGCCGCCACCACGGCGGTCTTGGCGGGCTCGGCCGGGTTGGCGGCCGCCGGAGCCTCTTCCTGCTCCTCGGCTTCGACCACGTTGACGCCGGCTTCCGATAGCATCGCCATCGTGTCCTCGATCTGCTCGGAGGACACTTCGTCGGGCGGCAGGGCGGCGTTCAGCTCGTCATAGGTGACGTAGCCGCGCTCCTTGCCCTTCTGGACGAGCTTTTTGAGCTCTGCGCCCAAGGAGTCGAGCAAGGGGGCATCGGGGCCCTCCTGGGCGTCGGAGGCTTCGGGCTGGGTAACGATTGCGGCTTTAGTCGCCATTCATTGTTCCTTAGATGCGACAAACGGGTCCAAACGGCCAAAAACCGGCCGGGGATTAGGGTCTCTCTGAAGAGGGAGGCGGGCGGGCGACCGCGAAAAACTCCCTCTACTATATGGGGCTTCCCTTCAAGGAGCCATAGGACAAGTCGTCCGCGCCCCCTGCAAGCCTGCTATCCGGCACCGGATTCGGCGTTTTCGCTGCGCATTCGGTCGAGAATGGCGTTCAGGCGCCGCCAGTTCTCCTCGCTGCTGTCCAAGGCAAAGGCTACTTCGGCCCTTTTCAGCTCATCGGGGCCGCTCGTCAGCTGGTCGTGATGACGGGCCATCCGCCGCCACTGGTCGACCCAGCCATCGGCATCGGCCGGATCGTCCCGAAAAACCTCGCGGGCCTTGGCCCGGGCGGCATCCGCTATCCCGGAGAGACCTGAGCGGCTGAGATGAGCCTCGATAAGCCGCGCTTCAAGGGACGGCGCCCCCGAATCACCCCCGGAAATTGCGGAATCTGCCGCCGGATCCAGTCCTGAGGGCGCCATTGCCAGCGCATCCAGCAGGGCGCCGCGCAGGCGCTTGAGTTCCGGGCTGTTGTCCAGGTCCAGCTTCACCAGTTCCTCGGACAACTGATGCAAAAGCGTCGGTCGCTCGATCATGGCGCCCAACAAGGCCCGTTCCTGGCGTGAGGTGTAGAGATCGGCGCCAGAGCGGAGCGCCGCGGTGCCGGCGGCGAAGGGCGCCGGCTCGGGATCGCCCGGCCGCCGGAAGGGCTTGCGGCTGCCCGAGAAACTACCGGGCGCGCCCCCTGGCCGCCATTGCGGACGGAGCGGCCTGCGCAGGCGATAGAGCCGGTCCCTCATGTCCGCCTGGTAGTAGTCGCGTACGACCGGGTCGACGATTTCCGCGACGCGCCTCTGGATGGCGCGCTGCAGGCTGGCGCCGCGCTCCGGCGTATCGGTGGGTTTGCCTTGGGTTTCCATTTCCCAAATCATGTCGGCCAGCGGCCGGGCCTGCTCGAGCACGCGCTGGATTGCCCCGGACCCGCTCTTGCGGATGAGGGTGTCGGGATCGTCACCCGGCGGCAGCGCCACGAAGCGCAGGCTCTTGCCGGCGCGCAGCAGCGGCAGGGCGCGCTCGGCGGCGCGTTGGGCAGCGCGGCGTCCGGCATTGTCGCCGTCGAAGCAGAGATAGGGCTCGTCCGCGAGCTTCCAGATCTCGCCGAGCTGGCCCTCGGTCAGCGCCGTGCCGAGCGGGGCCACCGCACCGGTGAAGCCCGCGCCATGCAGCGCGATCACGTCCATGTAGCCTTCGGAGACAATGACCGGCTGGTCCTTGGTCACCGCCTGGCGGGCGCGGTCGAGGCAGTAGAGATTGGCGCCCTTGTGAAACAGCGGCGTTTCCGGGGAATTGAGGTACTTGGGCTCGCCCACGCCCATGACACGGCCACCGAAGGCGATGGCGCGGCCGCGGCGGTCGTTGATGGTGAACATGGCGCGGCCGCGGAAGCGGTCATAGGCCTCGCGACCGGCATCCTCGGGCTGGATGGCGAGGCCGGCCTCGACGATCTTGTCCATCGTGGCGCCTTCGCGCTTCAACGCTGAAATCAGTCCGTCGCGCGAGTCGGGCGAGAAGCCCAGTCTGAAATCGTCGATTGCGATATCTTCAAGTCCGCGTCCGCGCAGATAATCGAGGGCATTGCGGCCGACCGGCAGGCGCAGCTGCTTCTGGAACCAGCGCGCCGCCATCTCGACGACTTCCTGCAATGTAGAGGCGCGCTCGGCGCGCTCGCGTTCCTGCGGCGTGGCGCGCGGCACCGGCAGGCCGACCTCGCGCGCCAGCTTCTCGACCGACTCGGGGAAAGAGAGTCCTTCGATCTTCATGACAAAGCCCACGGCATCGCCATGCTCGCCGCAGCCGAAGCAATGGAAGAAGCCCTTCTTGTCGTTGACCGTGAAGGACGGCGACTTTTCGTTATGGAAGGGGCAGAGCCCGGCGTACTCGGCACCCGAGCGGCGCTTCAGCGATACCTTGCGGCCAACGATGTCGCTCAGGCTCAGCCTGGCACGCAGTTCGTCGAGGAAGCCGGGAGGGAAAGCCATGGCTTAAGATGGCGCTGCCGACCCGCCCGCGCCAGTGAGGCGGGCGAGGATAGCGGGGATAGCGCGCTTAGCCTAAGGGCTAAGCGCTTTCTTTACGGCAGCCGACGCTTTGGCGAAGTCCATCTGGCCGGCGTACTTGGCCTTCATCGTGGCCATGACGCCGCCCATGTCCTTGATGGTCGTGGCGCCTGATGCGGCGATCGCCTCGCGCACGGCGGTCTCGACGGCGGCCTCGTCCATCTGCTGGGGCAAAAAGCGCTCGATGATGGCGATTTCGGCCTTTTCCTTGTCCGCCAGTTCCGGCCGGTTGCCCTGGATGAAGAGGGTGACCGATTCGTTGCGCTGTTTGATCATGCCCTGAAGCATCGACAGGATTTTGTCGTCGGCCACGCCCTCGCGGTTTGTCTCCGTCCGGGCGGCGATATCGACGTCCTTGAGCTTGGCAAGCATGAGGCGAATCGTGCCGAGCGCCACGGCATCGCGGGCGCGCATGGCGTCTTTCATGGCTTCGTTTAGTTTTTCTCTGAGCATCCAACGAAAATAATCGCCCGTCCGGCTGTTGGCAAAGCAAATAAGTTATTGAAATAGCTTGTGAATTGCCTGCCCGCGGTGTCTTGACCCTATGCGACCGCTTCGTTACAACCCGCGCGGTTCGCAGGTCGCCTTCTCCGTTTGGTTGGGGCGCGCGCTCGGGCGGGCCGGAACGGACGCATTTTGTATGACGACACCAAAAACCGCCGGCGCAAATGACGCCGCGCCGCGTTGGGCGACGGCCGCGCTCGTATTGGCCGATGGCGCTGTTTTCTGGGGCAAGGGAATCGGGGCCGCCGGCCACGCCGTGGCCGAGGTCTGCTTCAATACCTCGATGACGGGCTACCAGGAGATCATCACCGATCCGTCCTATGCTGGCCAGATCATCACCTTCACCTTCCCGCATATCGGCAACGTCGGCACCAATGCCGAAGACATCGAGAGCATCACACCCTTTGCACGCGGCATCGTCCTGCGCGCCGAGATCACCGAGCCGGCCAACTGGCGCTCGGCCAAGCCGCTCGACGACTGGCTGAAGAGCCACAATCTGCCAGGTGTCTGCGGCGTCGACACGCGCGCCATCACGCGGCGCATCCGCGACAAGGGCCCGCCCAACGGCGTGGTCGTTCATGCGCCCGACGGCAAGTTCGATATCCCCAAGATGCGCAAGCTGGCGCAGGACTGGCCCGGTCTCGACGGCATGGACCTCGCCATCGAAGTCACGACCAAGCAGAGCTACACGTGGGACGAGACCGCATGGACGCTCGGCAAGGGCTACGGCAAGCTCGGCAAGCACAAGTATCATGTGGTCGCCGTCGACTACGGCGCCAAGCGCAACATCCTGCGTTGCCTGGCCAATGCCGGCTGCAAGGTCACGGTGGTGCCGGCGACGGCCACGGCCGAGGACATCCTGCGGCACAAGCCTGATGGTGTGTTCCTGTCGAACGGCCCGGGAGATCCGGCGGCGACGGTGGGCTATACCGTGCCGGCTATCCAGGGCGTGCTCGACAAGAAGGTGCCGCTGTTCGGCATCTGCCTCGGCCATCAGCTGCTGGCCCTGACGTTGGGCGGCAAGACGCGCAAGATGGAGCGCGGCCATCGCGGCGCCAACCAGCCGGTGAAGGATCTCACCACCGGCAAGGTCGAGATCACCTCGCAGAACCACGGCTTCTGCGTCATTCCAGAATCGCTGCCCAAGAACGCCGAGGTCACACACGTCTCGCTGTTCGACGGCATCAACGAAGGCCTGCGCTGCACCGACATGCCGGCCTTCTCGGTGCAGTATCACCCCGAGGCCTCGCCCGGCCCCACCGACAGCCACTACCTGTTCGACCGCTTCGTGCAGCTGATCGACAAGAGCAAGGGCAAATAGAGCACCATGCCCAAGCGGACAGACATCAAGAGCATCCTGGTCATCGGCGCCGGTCCGATCGTCATCGGACAGGCCTGCGAGTTCGACTACTCCGGCGTTCAGGCCTGCAAGGCGCTGAAGGACGAGGGCTATCGCGTTATCCTGATCAATTCCAACCCGGCCACGATCATGACCGATCCGGGCCTGGTCGACGCAACCTATATCGAACCGATCACGCCTGATTTCGTGGCCAAGATCATCGAAAAGGAGAAGCCCGACGCCATCCTGCCGACCATGGGCGGCCAGACGGCGCTCAATACGGCGATGTCGCTGCATCGAGACGGGCGTCTGGCGAAGTATGGCGTCGAGCTGATCGGCGCCAATGCCGAGGCCATCGACAAGGCCGAGGACCGGCTGCTGTTCCGCGACGCCATGACCAAGATCGGTCTCGAGTCGCCCAAGAGCGAGGCCGTGCACAATCGCGAGGAAGCCGCCAAGGCGCTGGAACTCGTCGGTCTGCCGGCCATCATCCGTCCGTCCTTCACGCTGGGCGGCACCGGTGGCGGCATTGCCTATAACCGCGACGAGTTCTTCGAGATCGTCCAGGGCGGCCTCGAAGCCTCGCCCACGACCGAGGTGCTGGTCGAGGAATCCGTGCTCGGCTGGAAAGAGTACGAGATGGAGGTCGTGCGCGACCGCAACGACAACTGCATCATCATCTGCTCGATCGAGAACGTCGATCCGATGGGCATCCACACCGGCGATTCGGTGACGGTGGCGCCGGCGCTGACGCTGACCGACAAAGAATACCAGATCATGCGCGACGCCTCGATCGCCTGCCTGCGCGAGATCGGTGTCGATACGGGCGGCTCCAACGTACAGTTCGCCGTCGATCCGGCGACCGGCCGCATGGTCGTGATCGAGATGAATCCGCGCGTCTCGCGCTCGTCGGCTCTTGCCTCGAAGGCGACCGGCTTTCCGATCGCCAAGGTCGCGGCGCGGCTGGCCGTCGGTTATACGCTCGACGAACTCCTGAACGACATCACCGGTTCGACGCCGGCGTCCTTCGAGCCGACCATCGATTACGTCGTCACCAAGATGCCTCGCTTCGCCTTCGAGAAGTTCCCCGGCGCCGAAGCCCTGCTCACGACCTCGATGAAGAGCGTCGGCGAGGCGATGTCGATCGGGCGCACTTTCCAGGAGTCGCTGCAGAAGGCGCTGCGCTCGATGGAGACCGGTCTGACCGGCCTCAACGAAATGGAAATCAAGGGCGCGCCGGACAAGTCGGCGATCGTGGGCGCGCTCGCGCGGGCCACGCCCGACCGCATCCTGGTGATCGCCCAGGCCTTCCGCCATGGGCTTACGGTCGAGGAGATCGCCCAGGCCAGCAAGTACGAGCCGTGGTTCCTGCGCCAGATCGAACAGATCGTGCAGGTCGAGAACAAGGTGCGCGACAAGGGCCTGCCCAAGGATGCCAAGGGCCTGCTCGACCTCAAGAAGATGGGCTTCTCCGACGACCGGCTGGGTGAGCTTTCGGGACTGGGCGCGCCCGAGGTCGCCAAGACGCGCCGCGCCTTGGGTGTCCGTCCCGTGTTCAAGCGCATCGATACCTGCGCCGCCGAATTCCAGTCGCACACGCCCTATCTCTATTCCTGCTACGAGGGTGACGGCGTCTATCCGGCGGAGTGCGAGGCCGAGCCGACCGACCGGCGCAAGGTCATCATCCTGGGCGGCGGTCCCAACCGCATCGGCCAGGGCATCGAGTTCGACTATTGCTGCGTCCATGCCGTCTACGCCCTGCGCGAGGCCGGCTACGAGACCATCATGGTCAACTGCAACCCCGAGACCGTGTCGACCGACTACGACACCGCCGATCGCCTCTACTTCGAGCCACTGACGGCCGAGGACGTGATAGAGCTGGTCGATGTCGAGCGCCGCAACGGCGAGTTGATGGGCCTGATCGTGCAGTTCGGCGGCCAGACGCCGCTCAAGCTCGCCAAGCCGCTCGAAGCCGTCGGCATTCCTATTCTCGGCACCTCGCCCGATGCCATCGACCTGGCCGAGGACCGCGACCGCTTCCAGAAGCTCATCCAGAAACTGGGCCTGCGCCAGCCGGCCAACGGTACGGCGACTTCCGAAGAACAGGCCGTCAAGATCGCTGACCGGATCGGCTATCCCGTCGTCATCCGGCCGTCTTATGTGCTGGGTGGCCGGGCCATGCAGATCGTCTACGATCTCGCCGCCCTACAGCGCTACATGCGCGATGCCGTGAAGGTCTCGGGCAGCAATCCGGTGTTGATCGATTCCTATCTGCGCGACGCCATCGAGGTCGATGTCGATGCGCTTGCCGACAAGGACCAGAATGTTTTCGTTGCCGGCATCATGGAGCATATCGAGGAAGCGGGAATTCATTCCGGCGACTCGGCCTGCTCGCTGCCGCCGTATTCGCTGTCGGCCAAGATCATTGCCGAGATCGAGCGCCAGACCGAGGCGATGGCCAAGGCGCTGAAGGTCGTTGGTCTGATGAACGTGCAATACGCGGTCAAGGACGGTGACGTCTACGTGCTTGAGGTAAATCCGCGCGCCAGCCGTACCGTGCCCTTTGTCGCCAAGGCCACCGGGCAGCCGATCGCCAAGTTCGCCGCCCGCCTGATGGCAGGCGAATCGCTGAAGAGCCTCGCCATCAAGAAGAATAAGGGCAAGCACGTCGCGGTCAAGGAAGCCGTGTTCCCGTTCGCCCGCTTCCCTGGTGTCGACGTCATCCTCGGACCCGAGATGCGCTCGACCGGTGAGGTCATGGGCCTCGATTCGAATTTCGGCCGCGCCTTCGCCAAATCACAGCTCGGCAGCGGTGAAAAGGTGCCGATCGAGGGTGTGGTTTTCGTCTCGGTGAAGGATTCCGACAAGGCCGCCATGGTCAAGCCGGTGAGGCGCCTGATCGAGTTGGGCTTCACGGTCGTCGCCACCGGCGGCACCTCGGACTTCCTGCGCAAACAGGGCGTGGCGACGGAGCGCGTTAACAAGGTATTGGAAGGCCGCCCGCATATCGTCGACCTGATGAAGGACGGCAAGGTGCAGCTCGTCTTCAACACGGTCGATGGTGCCGGTGCGCTCACCGACAGCTACACGCTGCGGCGTGCGGCGCTGATGAACAAGATCGCCTATTACACCACGGTGGCCGGCGCCCGGGCCTCGGTCGAGGGCATCGCCGCCCTCAAGGCCGGGGCACTGGACGTGGCGCCCTTGCAATCCTACTTCAAGAGCACCTTCTAAAAGGTTGTTGAGGAACAGACGGCGTTGGGCGGTTGACGCCGCGCTGGCGACGAAGGACGATCCCCCCATGGAAAAAGTGCCGATGACCTCCGAGGGTCTGAAGACCCTCGAGGATGAGTTGAAGCTGCTGAAGAGCACGGAGCGTCCCGCCATCATCAAGGCGATCGCGGCCGCGCGCGAGCATGGCGACCTTTCGGAAAACGCCGAATATACCTCGGCGCGCGAACGCCAGAGTTTCATCGAGGGCCGTATCGGCGAGCTCGAGGATATCGTCTCGCGGGCCGACGTGATCGACCTCAGCAAGCTCTCTGGGAAAATAGTGAAATTTGGCGCCATCGTACGGCTGTCCGACCAGGACACCGACGAGAAGGCGAAGTACCAGCTTGTCGGTCCCTACGAAGCCGACCTGGCCAAGGGCCGCATCTCAACGACGTCGCCGCTCGGCCGGGCGCTCATCGGCAAGACGGTGGGCGACGCCGTCGAGGTCCAGACTCCGCGCGGCGCCAAGATGTACGAAGTGATGGCCGTCGCCTTCAAGTGAGGCCGGCCGCGGCACGTCCGCGCCTCATGCCGATTGTCTTCATCGTCACATACTGAATCCCGAACAGCGCGATCTTGCTCGCGATACCCCAGATCGACATGACGCTGGCCCAGGTGATCGCGTCGGTGTTGAGACCGACGGCGAGGTTGAGTGCCGCCGAGCCGAACATCAGCCCCGCCCAGACATAACCGAAGGCATAAGCAAGGTCGGGGACCGTGGCGATGGCAATGGGCGGCAGGTAACGGTTCAGCCAGCCCGGCCGCAGCATGTAAGCTCCGACGATGCAGTAGACGATGCTGGGTTTCGCCATGATGAAGCGGGCGTCGCTGGTCAGAAGCGTGGCGACGCCCGAGACCAAAACCAGGCCGATGCTCAGCCACTGCATGATGTCGATAGGCTTGCGTTTGAAAAGCAGCCAGCCGATCTGCACTGTGCCCAAGCCGATACCCAAGGCCGCCGCCAGAATCAGGTCCTTCGTGACCAGCAACACCATCAGGAAGACCAGAGTCGAAGCGAGGTCCGATACCAACAGCCGGGCCGATTGTGCCAGTTGATGCATGCCACGCTCCGAGACGGTAACGCTGTGTATTTTTGACGCTATCAATACACGGCGTTACCCGCAAGGGTGTTTTAACCGACGACCTTGATAAAAGTATCTTTCATGACGATTAGCCCGCGGCGGAAAGTATAGAGGTCGCAGCCCAGCCACGACTGGCGCGCGCCGCTGTTCAGCGTGGCCGTGCGATGCCATTCGGTGACGGCGCGGTTGCCGTGGATGAATTCGCTGGTGTGCTTCCAGGCCACGTCGCCGGCAGTGGCGAAGAGCGGCGTGAAATAGGCGCGAATCGCGACCTTGCCCTTGTAGCTCTGGCCCCAGAAGTCCGGGCCCTTGGCGTTGCGGAACTCGCCCTCCTCGGCGAAGGAATTGACGATACCCTCGACGTCGCGGCGGGCGAAGGCGTCGGCGATTTCGTGCAGGCGCTCCAGGGTGACGTCGGGAGTAGAGGCGCTATCCATCGAAAGGCTCTTATTCGACGGTGATCGGCACGCCGGGCAGCTGCTTGGCGGTGCGGAACACCATCATCGACTTCACGTGGCTGACATTGGGCGCCGAGGTCAGGCGCGTGGTCAGGAACTTCTGATATTCGTCCCAAGTCTCGGCCACGATCTTCAGCAGGAAGTCGGCCTCGCCCGCCAGCATGTGGCACTCGCGCACTTCCGGCCAGCCAGCGATCAACTCCTCGAAGGACTTGAGATCCGATTCGGCCTGGCTGTTGAGGCCGACCAGGGCGAAGACCGACACGCTGTAACCCAGCGCCTCGGGGCTGAGATCGGCGTGGTAGCCCTTGATGATGCCGGCCCGCTCCAGCGCCCGGACGCGCCGCAGGCAGGGCGGCGCGGATATGCCGGCCCGCTCGGCCAGGTCCACGTTGGTCATGCGTCCGCTTTCCTGCAGATCGCTGAGAATGCGCCGGTCGATACGGTCGAGCTTCGCGCGAGCCATTATGTTTCCTCCATTGGCGGCGCTCTATGCCAGAACCATGCCATTTGCGCAATAAAGTTGCGAGAAATCCGCTAACAGCCGAGAACAATTGCGCGAGATGTGAATAACACCCGTGCAAGAAAGGGGAGGCCTGCATATATGTAATAGATATGCGAAAGACGGGATGCGGGAAGGTCATGGCAGCGGTTCACAAGAGCAAGGTTCTTATC
>JBBRFD010000176.1:0-10046 GCA_038224985.1 Reyranellales bacterium | reverse complement strand
CATTTATGAAACCTACGACGCCATCGTCGATGCCTGCTGCAAGGCATGGACTGATCTGCTCGCCAAACCACAACAACTCGCATCCATAACCAGGCGACGGTGGGCTAACGTGTCATGAGTTCTGGCGATTGGTATAAGTACTTGATTCTAAATGTTTGAAGCGCATTTGAAAATCGCAGGGTCGGTGGTTCGACTCCGCCCCTGGGCACCATTCCTTCGCGTCGCAGCTTTGCTTCTCGACCCATGTGACCTCCGATTCCCGCGATTATCCGCTCTTGAACGCTGCCGGGTATGCCTATTTCTCGTTAGTTGCCTTTGGCCCGCCATACTTTCGCGCCTGATCGCCGATAGTCTCAGCCAATGGCATCCGGGTATCCTCCTTCAGAAGCGAATCGAGCTCATCGCATAGCCTTCTTTCTTTTTGGCTTTCTATCCATTCTCCTTCTTCTCATCGGTGCCTGGGTGCTGCGCACCGTTGCGCCAACCGACGCGTCGCTGGCGATCACTATGGTCGAGCAGGTTGCCCCGTCGGCGCTTCCGGCACCGCCGGATCCGACGCCATCGCTCAAGGCTTCCCTAACGGATCTTCAGGGTGATCAAGGGCGGCTTTCCGCTCAGCTTGCCGCTCTAGCCGCAGATTTCGATCGCAAGCGCGAGCAGTGCAAGCTGGCAGAGGCGCTTCAACCTGCGCCGCCTCCGCCGCCACCCCCTCAGCAGGCATCCAAACCGGCACCTCGACCACAGACGCCGCCGCAAGCGGAGCCCTCACCACCGCCTCCACCGCCTCCACCACCTACCCCTCTTCCGGCGGACCGATGGGCGGCGAAAGATCTCGGTGTCCTGCAGGGTTGCTGGAATTTGGGACGGGAAGCCCCGACGGTGGTGGCGAGCTCGGGAGGGTCAGGGCGACAGGAAGATTGCGTCACGAAAGTCGGGCGGATCTGTTTCGACGCCAATGGGCGGGGTGAGCGCGAGCAGACGATAAGCTGCCCACGCGCCGGGACGATGTCTTGTCGGGCGCCGGTCACCGGCCAGTTTGCTGCGGACGGGACGTTCCGGACGACGCAGCCGGACGTCGTCTGCAAGGGCGGGTCGGAAGCGAGATGGATGGGGCGAACCCTGACCTGTCAGCGCGTCGATGGTGCCAACGCTTCCTGTCGAGATGGTGGCCGCCCCGACATGGGCTTTCCGGCACAGGATCAGGAATTTCGTCGGGCACCCTGATCGACAAACTCGGCCGTTTCCCGATCCGATGGCTAGGCCAAGTTGGGTCTTTCCAGTTTGTTGGAGCAAACCATAGCCCCGTAGACCTTCCAATTGCTGCGTCGAGGCGTTCCGACAAAGCTCGGCTACCGTGCGACGAACCGTGAGCGGCAGACGCACCCTGACGGTCGCGCTCATGCCGCACCCTCGGTAATACGCCCAGATCGCGCCCCGTCCGGATAACCTGTCGACCCGACACCTGATATCTACCTCAAAGCGCCGTCATACCGCCGCCCACAAACAGCAGGGCGCCGGTAATGTAGGGGGCGTCGTCGGAGGCCAAAAACAGGATCGCAGCCGCGACCTCCTCGGCCCTGCCCGGGCGCTTCAGCATGGTGCCTTGCGCGGCCGTGGCGCTGTACTGCTCGACGGTCTCGCCGGCCGCTTCGATACGGCGCTGATGGAACGGTGTGAAGATCGTGCTTGGGCCGACAGCATTCACACGAATGCCTTCTGCCGAATGGTCGGCGGCGAGGGCTCGCGTCAGGCCCGCGATCGCGGCCTTGGTGGTGTCGTACAGCAGGTTGCCGCCGCCAGCGATGATGGAACGTACGGAGGCCACGTTAACGGTGGCGCCACCCTTGTCGCGCGCATGAGCGGAACCGCCGCCTTGGCACAGAATGCGTAGCTCAACAGGTTGACGTTGAGGATCTCGTTCCAGCTGGCCGCGCTCGCCTCGTCGAT
The DNA here is from genome assembly GCA_038224985.1 of Reyranellales bacterium. GTDB lineage: Bacteria > Pseudomonadota > Alphaproteobacteria > Reyranellales > Reyranellaceae > Reyranella. Next base: position 8,099 of record JBBRFD010000176.1, on the reverse strand, counting down.
CTTCTCGTATTTGCGGATGCCGGCATTGTTGACGAGGATATCGATGCGCCCGAACTTCTGTGCGGCATCATTAACGAACACCAGGCAGGCCGCCTCGGTACCAACGTTAGCCTGCGTGAAGGCGACCTTTGCCCCGGAGGCCTCGAGCTCGGCCGCCACGCGCAGGCCGCGCTCGCCGTCCCGATCGCAGAATGCCACGCTCGCGCCCTCGGCGACGAAACGCCTCACTGTCGCCTCGCCAGTCCTCGATGCGCCGCCCGTCACCACTGCGATTTTGCCGTCGAGTCTTCCCATGTTCGCCACCTTTCATTGCATTGCAAAACGCGCATCCACGATACGTCGCACTATCCGGCGGGCACCTGTCCCTCCTCAAAAAGCCGCTCGGCTTCGGTATAGGGCGACCGGGCGTGGCAACCAGCAATTTTTCGTCAGGCGAATAGAGCTTCGGGCACGGCCGCGAGCTGACCATGATGGATGGGCCATGGGCGTCCGCACATTTGAGCGGCTTAGTGGCGCTCCTTGTGCTGCGTCGAGGCGGCCCGCCGAAGCTGCATCGGCCGATGGTGGGCGGGCCAATTTTCGCCGGGCGGGCGTCTCAGTAGTGGGTTAAGAACCGGAGTAGTCGGTGTACGCCACCGCCTAGTTGCGGTTGCCGCGCTGCTGCGGCCGCACCTTGTCGTTATCCCTGACCTTGTCCTCAATGGCCTTCAACTCGGCGCGCACCTCGATCACGATCGTGGCTTTACTGTCGAGCTTTTCGGCTTCGGCAATGGCCTTTTCGGCGGCGGAGAAATCCGCCCCCTTGATGGCTTCCCGAGCAACCGCCATGAGTTCCACGGTGCGCGAACTGGAGGGCAGGACGATCGCCCTCGCAGGGGTTGTGGCGGCTGTCTTCAGCTCGGCCCGCACCTCGATCACAGCCGCGGCTTTGGCATCGAGCTTTTCGGCTTCGGCCACGGACTTCTCGGCCGCCGCGAAATCGGAACGCTTGATCGCGTCGCGGCCAGCCGACACGAGCTCGGCGACATGCCGCTGGAGGACAAGCTTGCGCGAAAGATCGCTCCAACCGGCGAAGGTCGGATAGCGCTTGCTGCCATCGCCGATCAGCCGCTCGGCCTCGCCGAACTGCATGCGCGCCAGTGCAGTATCGACCGATGCCGCCACGGCTCGGGCTTCCGCCTCTTGCCGCGCGCGATCGGCCTTGGCGCTCTCAAGCTCGACGCGAAAGGCGGCCACGGCGGCGGCGGTGGGATCAAGCTTTTCGGCGTCAGCGGCGGCCTTCTCGGCCACGGCCAGGTCTGAGCGCTTGAGGGCATCGCGGGCAACTGCCACGAGTTCCGCGACGCGCGGATTGGCGGCCGGCGCGACAGGCGTGTTGGGCGTCGGCGCGGAAGGGCGCGCCGATGCGGGGGGTATCTGGGCCTGCGGCGGCAGTTGCGGTGTCTGTTGTGGCACCTGCGCCGGGGGTGCGTTGCCCGTCTGAACGGGCGCCGTCCGCCGCTCGTCCGCCAGCTTGCGCGAGAGATCCGCCCAACCGGCAAAGCCAGGATAGCGCTTGGCGCCGTCGCCGATCAGCCGCTCGGCGTCGACGTATTGCTTGCGCGCAATGGCTGCGTCAGCCGATGCCGCCAGAGCCCGGGCCTCTGCTTCCTGGCGCGCGCGTTCGGCCTTGGCACGCTCGAGTTCGACGCGGGCGGCGACGATCTCCGGCATATTCGGGGAAAGCCCGTTTGCTTCGGTGAGCGAACGCTCAGCCGCCTGGAAGTCCGAGCGCTTGATTGCCTCGCGTGCAGCCGCCACCAGCTCGGTCATGCGTGGGTTGATGGGCCGTGCTGTCACCGAGTTGGGCATCGCGGCAGCGGGCGGGGCGGCGGTCGCGGTATTGGGTGCAGCAGCAGGCGGCATTTGCGTCGACTGTGGCGCGGCCGGCATCGGTACGTTGCCTGTCTGCGCCGGCGTCAAGCGGCGCTCGTCGGCCAGTTTGCGCGACAGCTCGGCCCAGCCGGCAAAGCCGGGATAGCGCTTGGTGCCGTTGCCGATCAGCCGCTCGGCGTCGGCGTACTGCTTGCGCACCAGTGCCGCGTCGGCCGAGGCCGCGACGGCGCGGGCTTCTGCGTCCAGGCGCGCGCGATCGGCCTTGGCGCGCTCGAGTTCGGCACGCGCGATGGCAATTTCGGGCAGCGTGGGCGCAAGGCCGCTGGCTTCGGTGAGCGAACGGTCGGCCGTTGCGAAGTCGCCCTGCGCGGCACTGCGACGGGCCGTCACCGCCAGTGCCAGGGCGCGCTCGTTTTTGGCGCGCAATTCCTCGGCCTGCCGGTCGTTGCCCTGACGCACATCGGCTGCACGCCGTTGTAGATCCACCCAACCGGCGTAGGTGGCGAAGCGGCGACGGCCGTCGTCGATGGCGCGATCGGCGTCGTCGTAGTGGCGAGCTTGGAAGGCCAGGTCGATCGCGCGCAGGATCAGCGCGATCTCGTCCTGCTGCTTCTCGGCGGCGATGCGCCGGCGACTGAGATCGGCACGCGCGGTGTTGGTTTCCGGGAATCCGGGGGCGGAGCTGTCGGCAACGGCCAGTCGGCGCTCGGCGTCGGCGAAGTCGCCGCGGTCCATCGCCTGGCGCGCGGCCGCGATGTGGGCGCGGGCCTGGTTGACGCGGGCCTGCCATGTCGCGGCATTGCGCATCTGTGTCAGCCGCTCGTTGCGAGCGCGGTATTCGTTGTCCGCGCCGAATCGTTGGGCATAATCGGCAAGCAGGCGCTCGGCTTCCCAGAAGCGATCCGTCGCAAGGGCCTGGTCGACGGCCGCCTCATATTGATATCGCTCGCGATAGCGGTCGCCGCGTTCGGTGCGCAGGAATGCGATGTCGTTGCGGGCCTGCGCGATCTCGGGCAACCCCGGCGCCTGTGTCGCGGCCGCCTGCAGCATCGACTCGGCGTCGCTGAAATCGTCAACCTGGGCAAAGCGCCGTGCCTCGGCGATCAGCCGTCGTGCTTCGGCCTGGCGCAGTTGCACCTCGCGATCGGCCCGCGCCTTGGCGAGCCTTTGCTGCAAGGGCGGCCAGGTGGCGTTTCCAGAGTAGCGCTGGTTGGCGTCGGCCAGGAGCCGGTCAGCATTGGCGAAATCGCCCGTGGTGATCGTTCGATCGATCGACGCAGCCAGAGCGTTGCGCTCGGAATCGGTAGAGGGTGGCTGGGGGGAGGCGGCTGGCGCCAACGGCGCTGGTGTGGCGACCGGGGCCACTGCGACCTTGGCTTCCGGGGGGTGGATATTGCTGCCGAATATATAATACGTCCCGCCAACCACGGCGACACCGAGTGCGCCGATGATCGCATAAAGGATGCCGTTGTTTCCGCTCGCAGCCATGTCCCGCACTCCCAAGAAGCTCTGTCTATGTTACTGGCGTACCTTGGACACCTCGACCAAGGTCGCCAAAGATTGAGCGTTGGCTATCGAGAACGGTACAGTCGAATGAGCTCTTTATTGTGTCATGGCCGGTATCGCGGGCCGCCGTGGCAAAGCTGCACCGCGTAACCAGGAGAGGCCTTCCTGAGCAAGCGCTAAAGACGTAAATGGGCAACCGGCTCTCGCTGGTCGCCCACCCGTTGTGACGCTCGTTTTTACTTGTCGCGAACCAGCTGGCCGCGGATCTCACCGCCTGGGAACTTGACGGTGTGGACGTTGACGTACCAGCGCCCGGCCAGAAGGTCAGCCGCCTGAGCATCGGTCAGCTTAGCATCGCCTCGCTGCCAGGTGCCGACAAAGGTGCCGGGAATCGGCAGGGCGATGCCGGCGTTCGCACCGGGCGCGGCCGGGCCATGGAAATGCGCGGCGGTGACCGGACCGCTCAGGTCCGAGAAGCGCAGTCGCCATTCAAGTTCGCGTGACGACGGGTTGTAGCTGGCTTCGAGCTCGCCGCGGCCAGGGCTGTTGGCGGGCGGCACTTCGCTCGCGCCGTTGAGCGTCGCCTTGAACTCGGTGCGCTTGGCAGTCATATCTGCCATCTGCTGCTGGCAGCCGGCGGTGAGCAGAGCGGCGAAAGCCAACCCCATGAGGCCGGCGCGCCTGAGGATAGTGGACATTTTCGGGAATACTCCTGTGGCTCTTTAACGACGCACGTAATTAAACGACGCACATGATGAAAGGTTCCGGCTATTTTTGGCATCACGAGCATGTCTACATGCTTAGGGTCCGCTCGACCCGGGGCTACTGACGCATCCGATTTGGCTTTTTGACCAAGTGAGCAGGATTGCAGGAGACGAACGCGACCAGCGCGTGCAGCGCCAGCTCCTCAGCTCGATAGCGGCGGACCGGCCATACACCATCTCGCTTGGCCTGCCAGTAGACCGGACGCTCGGGGGAGCTGACGTTCGGATGCGGCTGAACCCCAGCCGAATCCGAACGCCTTTCCGGCAAAATCAGGCGAGGTCGAAGCGATCGGCGTTCATCACCTTGGTCCACGCCGCCACGAAATCATGTACGAACTTCTCTTGCGAGCCGCCCACTGCATAGACTTCCGCGAGCGCTCGCAATTGCGAGTTCGAACCGAAGATCAGGTCCACGCGCGTACCTGTCCATTTGACCGCGCTTGTCTTGCGGTCGTGACCTTCATACTCGCCGTCCGAGCCCACGGGCTTCCACTCCGTGCTCATGTCGAGCAGGTTGACGAAGAAGTCGTTTGTCAGCGTTCCGCGATTTTGGGTGAAGACGCCGTTCTTGGATCCACCGGTGTTCGCACCGAGGACGCGCAGGCCGCCGACAAGCACCATCATTTCCGGCGCGGTCAACCTCAGCAACTGCGCCCGGTCCACCAGCGCCTCTTCGGGCTTCATGAACTGCTTGCCGCTGCGATAATTGCGGAAGCCGTCAGCGACAGGTTCGAGCGCTGCGAAGGAGTGAGCGTCGGTTTGTTCCTGTGAGGCGTCCATACGTCCCGGCGTGAAGGGCACCTTCACGTCGGTACCGGCGTCTTTGGCGGCCTTCTCGATCGCTGCTCCGCCGCCGAGAACGATCAGGTCGGCCATCGAGACCTTCTTGCCGAAGTCCTTTTGGATTGCTTCGAGTTTCTGCAGCACCGTCGCAAGCTGCTTCGGCTCATTGACCTCCCAATCCTTCTGCGGGCTCAGGCGAAGGCGTGCGCCGTTCGCGCCGCCACGCTTGTCGGAACCGCGGAATGTCGATGCCGACGCCCAAGCCGTCGAGACCAGCTGCGACACGGACAGGCCGGAGGCAAGAATCTTCGCCTTCAGTGCAGCAACATCCTTTTCGTCAACCAGCAGATGATCCGCGGCTGGGATCGGGTCCTGCCAGATCAACGTCTCCTTAGGCACGAGCGGGCCGAGGTACCGCACGATCGGACCCATGTCGCGGTGCGTGAGCTTGAACCATGCGCGCGAAAAGGCGTCCGCGAATTGCTCCGGATTCTCGTAGAAGCGCCGCGAGACCTTCTCGTAGGCCGGATCGGCCTTAAGCGCCAAGTCCGTGGTCAGCATGGTCGGCACGTGCTTCTTCGACGCGTCGAAGGCATCCGGCACTGTGGTCTCGGCGCCTTTCGCCTTCCATTGCTGCGCGCCGGCCGGGCTCTTCGTCAGCTCCCATTCGTATTTGAAGAGATTGTCGAAGAAGTGGTTGCTCCACTTCGTTGGCGTCTGCGACCAGGTGACTTCGGGGCCGCCGGTGATGGCGTCGGCGCCGAAGCCCGTGCCGTGCTTGCTATGCCAGCCAAGGCCCTGGGCCTCGATCTCGCCGCCCTCCGGCTCCGGGCCGATCAGCGACGGATCGCCCGCGCCATGGGTTTTGCCGAAGCTGTGGCCACCGGCGATGAGCGCGACCGTCTCCTCATCGTTCATCGCCATGCGCGCGAAGGTTTCGCGAATGTCGCGCGCGGAGGCGACCGGATCGGGCTTGCCGTTCGGCCCTTCCGGGTTGACGTAGATAAGACCCATCTGCACCGCACCAAGCGGGTTCCGAAGCTCGCGCTCGCCGCTATGGCGCTCGTCGCCTAGCCATGAGCCTTCCGGACCCCAATAAAGTTCTTCGGGCTCCCATGTGTCGGCGCGGCCGCCGGCGAAACCAAACGTCTTGAAGCCCATCGACTCCAGCGCGACGTTGCCCACGAGAACAAAGAGATCGGCCCAGGAGATCTTATTGCCGTATTTCTGCTTGATCGGCCAAAGCAACCGCCGTGCCTTGTCGAGGTTCGCGTTGTCTGGCCAGCTATTGAGCGGCGCGAAGCGCTGCTGCCCGGCGCCGGCGCCACCGCGCCCATCGGCAATGCGATAGGTGCCCGCGCTGTGCCACGCGAGACGGATGAACAGCCCGCCGTAGTGACCGAAATCAGCCGGCCACCATTCCTGCGAGTCCGTCATCAAGGCATGAAGGTCCTTGATCACAGCGTTCAGGTCGAGCGTCTTGAACTCCTTGGCGTAGTCGAACGTCTTGCCCATGGGATTGGACAAACTGGAACTCCCATGGAGAACCCGCAGATCCAACTGGTTCGGCCACCAGTCCCGGTTACCCTTGTGAGGGATACTGTGCACGACCGGGCATTTGCCCTCGTTCCCGCCAGTTCTGGTGTCCATTGTTTTTCTCCAATCTCTGCTGCGTCGGTTGACTTGACTCGTAAATAGTTCGCTAAACCTAACGCCCATCTTAATAGACACAAGCTAAATGGTTCAATCAATGTGATAGATAACAACTATCGAATGCGGTAAGATTGACGGTATGAATCTGCGGGATCTCCGCTACCTGTTGGCTGTGGTCGAGCATCGGCACTTCGGCCGCGCCGCTAAGACCTGCGGCATCAGTCAGCCGACGCTTTCCGTGCAACTCCGTAAGCTTGAGGAGTTGCTCGGCGTCGTGCTGTTCGAGCGCACCAGCAAAACAATAGTGCCGACTGCCGCCTGCGAGCAGCTGCTCGGCCATGTCCGCGCTGCAGTGGCGGAGGCGGACGCGATCCTCGCCGCGGCGCGCAGCTTGCGCGACCCATTTGCCGGGCGCCTTCGGCTTGGCATCATTCCGACACTGGCGCCCTACCTGCTGCCGCTGGTCTTCGCTCCGCTGCGCGAGGCGCTACCCGCTCTCGTGGTGGAGCCGTGGGAAGACCAGACCACTGTGCTGCTCCGGCAGCTGCGCGCGTATGAGTTGGATGCCGCTCTGCTGGCGACCGAGGTGATCGGGCCGGACCTCGCAAGCCAGCCCCTCTTCGTCGAGCCTTTCCTTGCAGCGCTACCGCCGGAGCATCCGCTCGCTAAGCGCGACGTGATAACAGAGGTGGATTTGGCGCAAGACATCCTGCTCCTGGCGGATGGGCATTGCCTACGCGACCAGGCGCTGGTGGCCTGCGGGCGAAGTGGGGTGCTGAACGATACTATGCGCGCGACGAGCCTCTCGACGCTGCTCAACATGGTGGCCGCCGGCTATGGGACGACGCTGATCCCGGGGCTCGCGGCTGGGGCGGCAGAGGATGCGGGGACAGTGCTGCGGCCGCTGGCGGCACAGGTAGGGCGGACGGTACGCATCGTCTGGCGCACCCACTTTCCACGGCGAGCTGCTGTCGAGGCAGTGGGTGAGGTCATCGCCACGCGCCTGCACGGCTTCGCGAAAGAGTCGGCGGACGGAACGGTTTAGAGGCCAAAACTCGTAAACCACTGACGACGATCAGCTCCGCAAGCATTTCCCCGTCAGCGCCACGCGGAGATCATTGCCCCCGGCACCCGTGAACGTGATGCGCACTGGCTATTCATACTGCCATCGCCTTGGGCCTCTGATGAAGACCGGATCCTGGCTGTCGCTCGTTCAGCTTCCTGCCAGCGGCGGCTTCGGCCTAAGGTTTCATCAATGAACTGCGCGGCGGCGTCCTCGCCCACGACATCGCTCCTAGTGGAACGAATCTAACACTTGGTGCCCTCTTCTGACAGCGGCGATGATCTTTTTGGGATCGGCAGTCCAGACGAATGGCGTTGGTTGATTGTTGGTTTCGGCGACGAAGCGGTTGATGGCGGCCTGAAGGTCTGTGAGGGAGCGGAAGACGCCGCGTTTGAGGCGGCGTCGTGAGAGCTTTGCGAAGAAGCCTTCGACGGCATTGAGCCAGGACGCCGATG
>JBBRFD010000175.1:0-10193 GCA_038224985.1 Reyranellales bacterium | reverse complement strand
TGCGCAAGATGGGCGGCATGCAGGGCCTGATGGCCATGCTGCCGGGCGCCATGCAGGCCAAGGCCGCCATGTCCAAGGCCAAGATCGACGAGAAGCAGTTGAAGCGCCAGGAAGCCGTCATTCTTTCGATGACGCCCAAGGAGCGGCGCAACCCCGACATGATCCACGCCTCGCGCAAGAAGCGCATCGCGGCCGGGTCGGGCATGCAGGTGCAGGACGTCAACAAGCTGCTGAAGCAGCACGCCGACATGCTGAAGATGATGAAGCGGGTGAACAAGCTCGGCGAAAAGGGATTCATGCGGAGCGTGGGCGGCATGATGCAGCCGCCCGGATTCCCACGTTGAAGTGGGCCGCGCTGAAGTGAAGAGAAATTCGGAAATCGGAACGTATCGAAGGAGATCGACAGAATGCTAGCCATCCGCATGACACGTCACGGCGCCAAGAAGCGGCCGTTCTTCCATATCGTGGTGGCCGACTCGCGCAGCCCGCGCGACGGCCGCTTCATCGAGAAGCTCGGCACCTACAATCCGCTGCTGCCGCGCGAGCACGCCCAGCGCATCACGCTCGACAAGGAACGCATCGAGCATTGGCTGAAGGTCGGCGCCCAGCCGTCCGACCGCGTGGCGAAGTTCCTCGCCCAGGCCGAAATGATGAAGCCGCGCGTGCGCCGCGAGCAGACCAAGAAGTCGCTGCCCCGCGCCAAGACGGTCGAGCGCGACAAGGCGGCGGCTGCCGCGGCAGCTACCGCCGCAGCGGCGCCGGCCGCCGAACCCGCCGCGCCGGCGGAGGCTGCGGCAACCTGATGGTTGAGGACCGCGTTCTGTTGGGCGTCATCGCGGCACCCCACGGGGTGCGCGGTCTGGTGCGCATCAGGAGCTTCACCGAGGATCCGATGGCGGTGGCCGGCTACGGCCCGCTGGCGGACGAAACGGGGAAGAAGCGGTTCAAGGTCGAGGCCCTCAGCGCCAGTCGCGGCGCGGTCTTGGCCCGCATCGAAGGTGTCGCGGATCGCAACGCGGCGGAGGCCATGCGCGGCACCAAGCTCTACGTCGAGCGCAGCGTATTGCCTGCCACGGGCGCGAAGGAATGGTACGAGGCGGACTTGATCGGGCTCGCTGCGGTCGGCAAGGACGGACGGGATTGGGGCAAGGTGGTGGCCTTCAACGATTTCGGCGCCGGGCTGATGATCGAGGTCTCGGGGGGCAGTGCATCGCGCCAGTCGGTGATGCTGCCCTTCACGGACGAGACGGTGCCCGAGGTCGATGTCGAGGGCGGCAAGGTTTTGATCGATCCGCCGGCCGGCGTGCTGCCGGGCGGAGAGGCGAAGGAGGCGTAAGGCGTGTGGCGCGCAACCGCGCTCACGCTCTTTCCGGAGATATTTCCGGGCCCACTGGGCGAGAGCCTGGCCGGCAAGGCGTTGACGGAAGGCGTGTGGCGGCTCGAGGCGGTCGACATCCGGCGGTTCGCCAAGGATCGCCACGGTACGGTCGACGACGCGCCCTTCGGGGGCGGCGCCGGCATGGTGATGAAGCCCGACGTCTTGTCGGCGGCGCTCGAAGCGGTTTCGCCAGGATCAGGTGGGCCGGGAGTGCCGAAGCTGCTGCTCTCGCCGCGCGGCGCGCCGTTCACTCAGGCGCGCGGGCGGGAGTTGGCCAGGGGGCCGGGCGTGGTGCTGGTGTGCGGACGGTTCGAGGGCGTCGATGAGCGCGTCATCGAGGCCCATGCGCTGGAAGAGGTTTCGGTCGGCGATTTCGTGCTTTCGGGCGGCGAGATCGCGGCCATGGCGGTGATGGATTGGTGCGTGCGGCTGCTGCCTGGCGTGATGGGCGCGGCCGAATCGGCGGCTGAGGAGAGTTTCGAGGACGGATTGCTGGAATACCCGCACTACACCCGGCCCGCGACCTGGGCCGGCCCGGACGGAATCGAACGGCGCGTGCCGGACGTTCTGGTCTCAGGCCACCACGGCAAGGTCGCACAATGGCGGATGGAGCAGCGGGAGGAGATCACGCGGCGGCGGCGGCCCGATCTATGGGCCTCCCGACGGACCGCGGCGAAAAACGAAGAGAAGTGACGAAAGGACGGATGCCATGAACATTCTCGATGCGATCGGCCAGGCGACAGTCGACAAGGTGCAGGCCGAACGGCCGGTGCCGCGTTTCGAACCCGGCGACACGCTGCGCGTGCACGTCAAGGTGCAGGAAGGCGCCCGTGAGCGCCTGCAGGTCTTCGAGGGCGTCTGCATCGCCCGCAAGAACGACGGCGTGAACTCGGCCTTCACGGTGCGCAAGATCAGCTTCAACGAGGGCGTCGAGCGCGTCTTCCCGCTCTATGGCCCGCTGATCTGGGAAATCGAAGTGGTGCGCAAGGGCACGGTGCGTCGCGCCAAGCTCTATTACCTGCGCGATCTGCGCGGCAAGGCGAGCCGCATCGCCGAGGACACCGAAGCCCAGCGCACGCTGATCGCCGAGCAGGCCGAGGAAGCCCTGAAGCGTCCGCGCCGCGAGAAGCTGAAGAAGGAAAAGCCCAAGGCCGAAGGCAGCGTCCGCAACGCCAAGGGCGGCGGCAAGAAGTAGCAGGTGAATCATGGCGTTCCGTAAGAAGGCGGCTACGCCGCCACCCCCGCCCGCTCCGCCTCGGACCCTGTTCGAGAAGATCTGGGACGGCCACGTCGTCAGCAAGCAGGACGACGGCACCTGCGTGATATACATCGACCGTCACCTCGTGCACGAGGTGACGAGCCCGCAGGCCTTCGAGGGCCTGCGCGCCGCCGGCCGTGCGGTGCGTCGTCCCGACGCCACCGTGGCCGTCGCCGACCACAACACGCCGACCACCACCGACGCCATGGATGAGGAGTCGCGCATCCAGGTCGAGACGCTCGAGAAGAACGTCGCCGAGTTCAACGTGCCCTATTTCGGCATGAACGACGCACGTCGCGGCATCGTGCACGTCATCGGCCCCGAGCAGGGCCTGACCCTGCCCGGCATGACCATCGTCTGCGGCGACAGCCATACCTCGACGCATGGCGCCTTCGGCTCGCTCGCCTTCGGCATCGGCACCTCGGAAGTCGAGCACGTGCTGGCGACGCAAACAGTGATCCAGCGCCCGGCCAAGAACATGCGCGTCGGCGTCGAAGGCATCCTGCCGCTCGGCGTCACCGCCAAGGACGTTATCCTGGCCATCATCGGCAAGCTCGGCACCGCCGGCGGCACCGGCTATGTGATCGAATATGCCGGCCGCGCCATCCGCGAGATGACGATGGAAGGCCGCATGACGGTCTGCAACATGTCGATCGAGGCGGGCGCCCGCGCCGGCCTGATCGCGCCCGACGAGACCACCTTCAACTACCTCGAGGGCCGGCCTTATGCTCCGAAGGGCGGCGCCTGGGATCTGGCGCTCAGCCAATGGCGGCGTCTGCCGAGCGACAAGGGTGCGATCTTCGATTCGCGCCTCGATCTCCTCGCCTCGGACATCCCGCCGATGGTCACCTGGGGCACCAGCCCGCAGGATGCGCTCGCCATCACCGACGTCGTTCCCGATCCGGCCAATGCGCCCGACGAGAACATGCGCGAAGCCTGGACCCGGTCGCTGGCCTATATGGGCCTGACGCCGGGCACCCGGCTGGTGGACGTGCCGATCGACCGCGTGTTCATCGGCTCCTGCACCAACGGACGCATCGAGGATCTGCGCGCCGCCGCCGAGATCGCCAGGGGCCGCAAGGTGGCTTCGAACGTATCGGCGATGGTCGTGCCGGGCTCGGGCCTGGTGAAGCTCGAGGCGGAGAAAGAAGGTCTCGACAAAATCTTCATCGAGGCGGGCTTCGAATGGCGCCTGCAGGGCTGCTCGATGTGCCTGGCGATGAACGCCGACCGCCTCGACCCCGGCCAGCGTTGCGCCTCGACCTCGAACCGCAACTTCGAAGGCCGCCAGGGCCGCGGCGGCCGCACCCATCTCGTCAGCCCGGCCATGGCCGCGGCGGCCGCGATCAAGGGCACGCTGGCGGACGTTCGCGACTACCAGTAGGCGACACGGATGGCTGTTCCCGTAGCAGTAGCGGGGCGGGCAGTGCTAACGTCACGGGCGGTGCAGCAATGCACCGCCCGTTTTCTTTGGGAGCCATCATGGCCTCTGTGCCGCCACCGCCGCCCGCTTGGTCCCCACCGTCTCCCGACTCATCGCCGTTGCCCAGCACCGAACTCGCTCCTTCCGGCGGTTTCTGGCGCCGTGCGGTCGCCCTGCTGATCGACGGCCTCATCCTCACGGTTCCCATCGCCAGCGTGGTCGGCGTTCTGTCGCTGATGATCGACTTCTCCACGATGGACAACGAGGACCAGGGCGCCGTGGCGCTTCTGGCACTTCTGCTGATACCAATGGCCGTCGGCGGCATGCTCATCGTGTCGTGGCTCTACGAAGCGCTGATGACCAGTTCGGCGGGCGGCGCGACACTGGGCAAGCAGGCCATGGGCATGCGCATCGTACGGGCCGATGGCGCGCGGCTGTCGTTCGGCCGCGCCACGGCACGCTATTTCCTCAAGACGCTGATCACGCCGCTGGTGCCGTTCGGCATCGGCTATCTGCTGGCCGCCTTCACGGCGCGCAAACGCGCCCTGCACGATCTGCTGGCCGATACGCTCGTTCTGAAAACCCGCTGAAACGCCCGCATCAAACGGAGGACCGCATGGCTACCGTTCCCAATTCAGGCCCCGCTGCCCCGCCGCCGCCGGTGTGGGACGCCAAGCCCGTCGCCGCCGATGGCGCTAGCGGCTACGGCGGCTTCTGGCTCCGCGTCGTGGCCTACATCATCGACGTTGTCCTGCTGGGCGTCGCCTCGACCGTGATCGGCATGGTCGTCGGCAGCAATCCCTTCGCCGCCGACCCGCTGGCCAGCTTCGACTATACCGGCAACGGCCTCTCCATCGTCGTCGGCTGGCTCTATTTCGCCCTGCTCGAAAGCTCCGAGCGCGGCGCCACGGTCGGCAAGATGGCCGTCGGCCTGCGCGTCGTCAGCGAGAACGGTCAGCGGCTGGGTTTCGGCCATGCCACCGGGCGCTATTTCGCCAAGTTCATCTCCGCCATCATCCTCGGCATCGGTTTCATCATGGTGGCCTTCACCGAGCGCAAGCGCGGCCTGCACGACATCATGGCCGGCACCCTGGTCGTGAAGATGCGATGAGCGATGACGGTATCGGCAGCAACGCACCGCGGCTGATCTGTCTGCTCAGTCTGGCCGGGGTGCTGTTCTGGCCAGCCACGCTGGTCGGCCTGGCCATGGCCTATAGGAACCGGGGCACGGCGGGCGCGATCGAGCGCTCGCACGACGATTTCCAGATCGTCGCCTTCTGGCGCGGCCTCCTCGTGGTCGCCGCGGGGGTCGTGATCGCCTGGTTTCCCGAGATCTGCGCGATCATGGCGGTTTGGCTGGGCTGGACCGTCATCCGCAACGTCAAGGGCATGCTGGCTTTCGACCGCCGCCAAGCCCTGCCGGCCGGTATCGGCTGGGGTTTCGGCTGAAGCCCCGGCTTTTTGGCCAGCTTGACGTGCCCGCCGAAAGCCCGTTTATTCCGGGCCTTTCGCGGGGATCCCATGGAAAAATTCACGACTCTGAGCGGCGTCGCGGCGCCTCTGCCGATGGTCAATGTCGACACCGACATGATCATTCCGAAGAACTTCCTCAAGACCATCAAGCGCACCGGCTTGAAGGAGGGGTTGTTCTACGAGATGCGCTGGACGGCCGACGGTCAGAAGAAGGACTTCATCCTCGATCAGCCGGCCTATCAGAACGCCAAGATCCTCGTCGCCGGTCCCAACTTCGGCTGCGGCTCGAGCCGCGAGCATGCGCCCTGGGCGCTGCTCGACTTCGGCATCCGCTGCATCATCTCCGAGGACTTCGCCGACATCTTCTATAACAACTGCTTCAAGAACGGCATCCTGCCGATCAAGATGCCGAAAGAGATCATCGCCAAGCTGATGGACGATGCGAGCCGCGGCTCCAACGCCATCATCGAGGTCGATCTCGAGAAGCAGGAGATCAAGGGCCCCGATGGCGGCACCGTGCATTTCGAGATCGATCCCTTCCGCAAGCATTGCCTACTGAACGGCCTCGACGATATCGGCCTCACGATGGAGAAGAAGTCGGACATCGACAGCTTCGAAAAGCGCCAGCAGGAATCGCAGCCCTGGCTGCACAACACGACCTGATCGGAAGACAAAAAAAATGGCGTCAAATCGCACTCTGCTGATGCTGCCGGGCGACGGCATCGGTCCCGAAGTCATGAACGAAGTGCGCAAGGTCATTGCCTGGATGGGCAAGAAACGCGCGATCGGTTTCGACATCGTGGAAGACCTGGTGGGCGGCGCCGCTCTCGACAAGCACGGCGCGCCGATCTCCGACGACACCATGAAGACGGCGCTCGAAGCCGATGCCGTGCTGTTCGGCTCGGTCGGCGGCCCCAAGTGGGACACCGCCGACTTCAGCAAGAAGCCCGAGCGCGGCCTGCTGCGACTGCGCAAGGAGATGGATCTCTTCGCCAACCTGCGCCCGGCCAAGGTCTTCGATGCACTGGTCGATGCCAGTTCGCTGAAGCCCGAGATCGTCAAGGGTCTCGACATCATGATCATCCGCGAGCTGACCAGCGGCGTCTATTTCGGCGAACCGCGCGGCCGCCACACCAATGCCAAGGGCGAGGTCGAGGCCTTCGACACGCAGCGCTACACGGTTCCGGAAATCCGCCGCGTCTGCGCCGTCGCCTTTGAACTCGCCCGCAAGCGCAAGAACAAGGTCCTCTCCGCAGAGAAGGCCAACGTGATGTACACCGGCGTGCTGTGGCGCGAAGAAGCCACCAAGCTGCACAAGGAGAGCTACGGCGACGTCGAGCTCTCGCACATGTATGCCGACGCGCTGGCCATGCAGCTGCTGCGCACGCCCACGTCGTTCGACGTCATCGTCACCGACAACCTGTTCGGCGACATCCTGTCCGACGAAGCCTCGATGCTGACGGGATCGCTGGGCTTGCTGCCCTCGGCTTCGCTCGGTGCGCCCGACGCCACCGGCCGCCGCAAGGCGCTCTACGAGCCGATCCATGGCAGCGCGCCCGACATCGCCGGCAAGGGCCTGGCCAATCCGATCGCCCAGACGCTCAGCTACGCCATGATGCTTCGCTACTCCTTCGACCTCGGCAAGGATGCCGACATGGTCGAACGGGCGGTCGAGAACGTGCTGGGAGCGGGCTACCGCACCGGCGACCTGCTGGTCGGCAAGGCCGAAGGCGTGAAGAAGGTCGGCACCCAGGAAATGGGCGACGCCATCGTCAAGGAACTGGACCGGCTGGCTTAAAGCTGGGGGCCGCGCCACTGCGGTGGCGCGATCATGATTCATGAGAAGACGCGCCACTGGAGTGGCGTGCCCCCAGCGCCTCAGCCCTTGAAGATCGAACCCAGCACGCCGCGCAAGACGGCGCCGCCCACGCTCGATCCGATGCGCGAACCGATGCCGGTCCTGCCGAATACCGCCTTGGAGGCCTCGCGCGCGGCCATGGTGGCCATACTGCGCGCGGCGGCCTTGGCGATGGTCGTGACCATTGAATCGGTCTGACGGCCATGCGGCGCAGGCTTCTCGACCGGCGGCTGCGCCTCGCGCAGGCGCGGCTCGGATTTCGGCGCGTCGTCTGCCGGGGCACGCGTGACAGGCCTGCTCGGCATCGAGCCCCACGGGCCCGAGGTTGGCGTCGGCGGTGACGGCGCGACGGGCGGCGCATCGTACTGGCCGCGCCGGCGCGTCGGCGCGGGCGATGGCGTGTTGTCGACCGGCGCCTGGCCGCCGGTGGCGCGGCCGGTCAGCACCTCATAGGCGGATTCGCGATCGATGGTCTGGGCGTATTTGGCGCAAAGCGCGCTGCCCTTGATGATGGCGGCGCGCTCGGCATCGCTGCAGGGGCCGATGCGACCCTGCGGCGGGGCGATGAAGCAGCGTTCGACCGGACAGGGCACGCCTTTGGCATCGAGGAAGGAGACCAGCGCCTCGCCGACACCCAGTTCGACGATGGCTTCGGAGGCATTGAACTTCTTGTTGGGCCGGAAGGTATCGGCCGCCACCTTCACCGCTTTCTGGTCGCGCGGCGTGAAGGCGCGCAACGCATGCTGCACGCGGTTGCCGAGCTGGCCCAGCACCGTGTCGGGCACGTCGAGCGGATTCTGGGTGACGAAATAGACGCCGACGCCCTTGGAACGGATCAGCCGCACCACCTGCTCGACCTTGTCGACCAGCGCCTTGGGCGCGTCGTCGAAGAGGAGATGCGCCTCGTCGAAGAAGAAGACGAACTTTGGCCGGTCGACGTCACCCACTTCCGGCATGGTCTGGTAGAGCTCCGACAGCAGCCACAGCAGGAAGGTGCCGTAGAGGCGCGGCGTCTGCATCAGCTTGTCGGCGGCCAGCACGTTGATGGCGCCGACGCCGTTCTTGTCGAGCGCGATCATGTCCTTGAGATCGAGCGCCGGCTCGCCGAAGAAACGCTCGCCGCCCTGCTGCTCCAGCGTCAGCAGCGAGCGCTGGATGGTGCCGATGGTTTGCTTGGAGACATTGCCGTATTTGGTCGTGAGGTTGCCGGCGTTCTCGGCCGTCCACTGCAGCATGGTCTGCAGGTCCTTGAAATCGAGCAGCAGCAGGCCCTGTTCGTCGGCGACCTTGAAGACGATGTTGAGCACGCCTTCCTGGACATCGTTGAGCTCCAGCAGGCGCGCCATCAGCACCGGGCCGATCTCGCTCACCGTGGTGCGCACGGGATGGCCCTTCTCGCCGAACAGATCCCAGTAGATCGTCGGGAAGGCGCGACCGCTATAGCCGTCGATCTTGAGCAGCTTGGCACGCTCGATGGCGCGCGGACTGTCGCCGCCCTTCTGGCTGACACCCGACAGATCGCCCTTCACATCGGCCATGAAGACCGGCACGCCATAGGCGGCGAAGCCCTCGGCGATGGTCTGCAGGGTGACGGTCTTGCCGGTGCCGGTGGCGCCCGCGATCAGGCCATGGCGGTTGCCGTATTTCAGGAGCAGGTACTGGTCGGTATCGCTGGCACCGACAAAAATCGCCGCATCTTCGCTCAAGGCATTTCTCCTGAAATCCATTTCGACTTTAGCCAAATAATGGCGGCCATAGTAGGGTTGGATCATGAACCTCCCCCGGCTTGCCCTCAGCGTCATCGGCGACGAAATCGGTCCGTTGCTTCCCGAAATGATCTCCTTTTGCAGCGAAAATGACGTGAAGCGCCTCGACATGCGCACCGTCGGCGGACGCAACCTCATGTCGATGAGCATCGAAGAGGTGACGGCGGTAGCGTCGACGCTCGAGCGCGCCGGCATCATGGTGCCGACCTTCGTCTCGCCGACCCTCAAATGGGCGGCGCCGGGCAAGGGCACGGCCGGCGGCAAGGTCGACTTCGCCTTCGATCCCAAGGATTGCCCCGCCGAGGATCCGCTCACTCATGCCATGGATGTCGCCGTGGCGCTGGGCGCCAGCCGCATCCGTGTCTTCAGCTACCTGCGATATGCCGACTACAAGCCGGACGACCTGATGCCGCCCTTCTACCGCTTGATGGATCTGGCCGGCCGTTTCGGCGTGACCGTCGAGCTGGAGAACGAGCCGGTCTGCAACGTCGGCAATATCGCCGAGCTGGTGGCCGCCATCCGTCCCTTCGAGGAGGAACGCCAGAGCGACGAGCGTGCCGAGTTCGACCCGCCGGTGCTGCGGCCCCTGGTCGACATCGGCAATGCCTGGATCAGCGGCGAGAAGCCCTCCGATGCCGACATCGCCTTCCTCGCCCCGCTGGTCGACCTAATCCATCTCAAGGACCGCAAGCTCGCCGAGAAGACGATGGTGCCGGTGGGCGACGGCGACGTGCCCTGGGCCGAGGAGCTGAAGCGCCTGCTCGCCGGCGTGAAGGAGGCCGAGATCGTGGCCTCGATCGAGACCCATTGCCCGGGCGACGCGCGCAATGCCACCGCGCGTTCGGTGGCAGCGCTGCGCCGCATCGCCAAGGAAATCGGCACGGAAGTCGTCTAGCTGTGAGCTTTCAATAGGTTGTCCATCCGGCGCTGACCGAGGAAGCTGATGTTGTCGAGACGTCACCTTTCCCTGGGAGAACCGAATGGACATCCATAAGAATGCCCGCCTGACGCCGCTTGGTCGAGAGCGCATGGTCAAC
>JBBRFD010000174.1:0-10244 GCA_038224985.1 Reyranellales bacterium | reverse complement strand
CCGTGGCCTATAGCTTCCATAACAAGGCGCTCAACGTGGCGCTGTTGATCTGGATCGACCTCTTTCGCTCGTTTCCCGTGCTGGTGCTGCTGATCCTCATCTTCTACGGCCTGCCCTTCCTCGGGCTGAAACTGCCGAGCTTCGGCGCCTGCGTGCTGGCGCTGGTGCTGAACAATTCCGGCTACTACGGCGAGATTTTCCGTGCCGGCATCGAATCGGTTCCGCCCGGCCAGCGCGAGGCCGCCCGCGCCGTGGGCCTCCGGCCGCTGCAGCTCGTCTTCCTGGTGATCCTGCCCCAAGCTATTCGCAAAGTGGCGGCGCCACTCGCTTCCAACTCGCTGGAGCTGGTGAAGACGACCTCGATCGCGGCCCTCGTCGCCCTGCCCGAGTTGCTGCGCTCGGCCCGCGTGGCGCAGGAACAGACCTACAATCCGACGCCGCTGACGGCAGCGGCCGTCATTTTCTTCTTGCTGCTCTGGCCCTTCGCGCGCCTCGTGGCAAAGCTCGAGCGCGACATGATCATCAAACAGCGTTGAGTGAAATGAAGCGACTCTCCGGCAAGACCGCCCTCATCACCGGCGCCTCCTCGGGCATCGGCCGCGCCATCGCCAAGAAGTTCCAGGACGAAGGCGCCCAGCTGCTGCTGATGGACATTACCGAGGCGGCGGTCGAGGGCGGCGAGCCGACACACAAAATCCTGAACGTGCCCTTCTTCCAGGGCGACGTTTCCAGCGAGAAGGATGTCGAGGAAGCGGTGCGCCGCGCCACCGCCTTGACCGGCCGGCTCGACATCGTGGTCAACGACGCCGTCATCCGCACCGGCAAGCCGCTCGTCGAGACCAGCCTCGAAGAATGGAACCGCGTCATGGCGGTCAACGTCACCGGGGTCTTCCTGATGTGCCGCGCCGCCGTGCGCCAGATGCTGACGCAGGACATCCGCCACGAGGCGCGCGGGCGCATCGTCAATATCTCCTCGCAGCACGGCATGATCTCCTCGCCCGAGGACATCGCCTATGGCACCTCGAAATCGGCCGTCGTCTATATGACGCGCCAGATCGCCTCGGACTATGGCAAGGACAGCATCATCTGCAACGCCGTGGCGCCGGGCAAAATCCTCACCGGCAAGACCGGCCGCGCCGTCGAGCCGCGCTGGCTCGACTATTCCCACGCCCGCACGCCGCTGCCGCGCCTCGGCCGCTCGGAAGATGTCGCCAATGCCGCCCTCTTCCTCGCTTCCGACGAGGCGACCTTCATCACCGGCGAGAACCTGATGGTCGACGGCGGCTGGATGGCGAACTGACGCCCAGCAAGCCGTTCAACACGGCAAGGAAAGCGCTGACCAACCGGGCGTTCTGCCGTTCCTTCAGATAGACGACATGGGCGTAGGTGTAGATTTCGGCATCCGCGACCGGCACGGCGCGGATGCGCGGGTCCGGGAATAAACTCGGCCTCCGAGACCACATCCAACCCGATGCCCTTGGCTACCGCTTCCCGGATCGATTCGCGGCTGCCGATTTCCATGATGAAGCGCGTCTGCGCCCCGCCGCGGTCGAGCGCCTGTTCGAAGGCGTGGCGCGTCGTCGAGCCGGCCTCGCGCCCGATCGTCGGCTGCCCTTCGAGATCGCGCAGGCGGATGCTGCGACGGCGGTGGCGCCAGTACCGAGCGCGTCTGCAGATCGTCGATCAGAGAGCGGGCTTTCGACCGGGGAAGCCCCGGGGCGGAAATCGCCGTGACGCAGCGATAACGCGGTCGACGGGCGGGAGTTGTCACGCCATCATTCCCCTCGAGAAATAGGGAGAGAAACAAGATGCGCCTATGGACTGGCCTTTTGGCCGTGAGCACCGCGCTGCTCGCCACGCTGCCGTCTTACGCCCAGAAGAGCGGCGGCATCCTGAAGATGTACTTCCAGGACAACCCGCCCAGCGCCTCGATCCACGAGGAAGCCACGACTTCGACCGTCGTGCCGTTCATGGGCCTCTACAACAACCTCGTGGTCTTCGACCAGTTGAAGCCGCAGAACAGCCTCGACACCATCAAGCCCGACCTCGCCGAAAGCTGGGCGTGGAATGCCGACGGCACGGAGCTCACGTTCAAGCTGCGCCAGGGCGTGAAGTGGCATGACGGCAAGCCCTTCACCGCCAAGGACGTGAAGTGCACCTGGGACATGCTGGCCGGCACCAGCGAGACCAAGCTGCGCAAGAACCCGCGCAGCTCTTGGTATATCAACGTCGACAAGATCACGACCGGCAGCGACTTCGAGGCGACCTTCCATCTCAAGCAGCCGCAGCCTTCGCTGCTGGTGCTGCTCGCCTCGGGCTATAGCCCGGTCTATCCCTGCCATGTCTCGGCGGCCGATATGCGCACCAAGCCGGTCGGCACCGGGCCGTTCAAATTCGTCGAGTTCAAGCAGAAGGAGATCGTGCGTCTGGCGCGCAATCCCGACTACTTCAAGAAAGGCCAGCCCTATCTCGACGGCATCGAGTTCTCGATCGTGCCATCGCGCTCGACGGCGATCCTGGGCTTCGTCAGCAACCGCTACGACATGACGTCGCCCTATGCCGTCACCATTCCGCTGATCAAGGACGTGAAGGACCAGGCGCCCAAGGCGATCTGCGAGACGGCGGCGATGAACAACAGCACCAACCTGATCATCAACCGCGATGCCCCGCCTTTCAACGATCCCGACATGCGCCGCGCGCTGGCGCTGTCGATCGACCGCAAGTCCTTCATCGACATCATCAACCAGGGCGCGGCCGATGTTGGCGGCACCATGCAACCGGGGCCGAACGGCGTCTGGGGCCTGCCCAAGGAGATGTACGATGGCGTGACCGGCTACGGGCCGGACGTGCAGAAAAATCGTGCCGAGGCGCGCGAGATCATGAAGAAGAAGGGCTACAGCGCCGAGAAGCCGCTCAAGCTCAAGGTCGCCACGCGCAACCACCTGCTCTATCGCGACCCGGCGGTGATCCTGATCGGCCACATGAAGGAGGTCTTCTTCGACGCCGAGCTGGAGCTGGTCGACACGGCCATCTGGTTCACCAAGGTGGCGCGCAAGGACTACTCGGTCGGCCTCAACACCACCGGCAACGGCGTCGACGATCCCGACCAGACCTATTTCGAGCACTTCGCCTGCAAGTCGGAGCGCAACTATACGGGATACTGCAATCCCGAAATCGAGAAGCTGTTTCCGCTGCAATCGAAGGAAACCGACCTTGAGAAGCGCAAGAAGATCGTCTGGCAGATCGACCGCCAGCTGCTCGAGGACGGCGCCAAGCCGGTCATCATGTGGAATGCCTCGGCAAGCTGCTGGCATCCCTACGTCAAGGGCTTCCGGCCGATGGTGAACAGCCTCTACAACGGTTCGCGTTTCGAGGATGTCTGGCTGGATAAATAGGGCTCCTTCGGCCATGCTTGCGGCCAAAGGAGCTCGTCATGAGAGCCATCGTCACGGTCCTGATCGAGTGGCCCCGGCTGGTCGCCACGTATTTCCAGTGGCTGGCGCCCCTGGTGGCGCGCATCGTCGTCGGCTGGGTTTTCATCTGGACCGGCTGGGGCAAGCTCAATGCCCTGCCAAAGATGATCGAGAATTTCCGCGGCTGGGGTATTCCTTACCCGGAATACCTCACGCCCTTCGTCTCGGGCGTCGAACTCGTGGGCGGCGCGCTGCTGATGATCGGTCTGTTCACCCGCATCGCCGCCGTGCCGCTGGCCACCGTCATGGTGGTGGCCGTGATCTCGGCCAAGTGGATGGACATCGATTCGCTGCTGACGCTGCTGGGTTTCGAGGAGGTCATCTACTTCGCCCTCTTCACCTGGCTCGCCATCGCCGGACCGGGCCCGGTGTCGCTCGACCATCTCCTGCTCTCGCGCAACCGCCGCCACAGGTCGGGGCCCAGTCTGTAAATATTCTCAATGCAGATTGTCTCACCTTAAGCCCGTCTCACATCAGGGGTGCACCTCACACTTCACCTCAACGGTGGGTGTGGTGAGACGTGAGACAAATGCGGCAAAAGCCATTGCCAGCAACGTTAAAACAGTCTCACGGGGGTGAGACAAACGTGAGACTCCGCCCCCTCACGCCACCACCTTGTCGTCGCGCAGCCGGGCGATCTCATGGCCCGGCAGGCCGAGGATGCCGGACAGGATTTCGTCGGTGTGCTGGCCCAGTGTCGGCGCGACCGTGGGAAGGGCGCGCGGCACAGCGCCAAACTGCAGCGGCGAGGCGGCGACGGGATAGCGGCCGATGCCGGGCTGGTCGAGCACGGTGAAGAGCGGATTCTCCAGCACCGCGTCCTTGTCGGCGATCAGCTCGCGGAAGGTCTTGTAGGGCGCCCAGAGCGCACCTTCGTTCTTGAGTTTCGCACCAACCTCCTCGGCAGTCTGCGCGGCCACCCAGGGCTCGATCACGGCGCAAAGATCGGCGCGTACGTTCCAGCGGTCGGCCTCGCTCTTGAGGTCGACGCCTTTGGCCTTCTCGATCGCGGCGAAGGCTTGGGCGAAGCCGCCGGCCCTGGCCAATGCATCGAGGTGACGGTCGGAGAAGATGCAGATCATGACGAAGCGTCCGTCTTTGGTTTTGAAGTCGCGGCCGAAGGTGCCGAAGATCTCGTTGCCGAAGCGCGGGCGGTCGGTTTTGTTGATGGTGGCCTCGCCCACGTAGCCCAGCGCCGAGACGGCAGCGAGCGCCATGTCCTGTAGCGGCAACACGATGCGCTGGCCCTGTCCGGTCAGGCGGCGGTGGCGCTCGGCGGCGAGGATCGCCAAGGCGCCGGCATAGGCGGTGGCGAGATCCCAAGGCGGCGCCACCGCATTGACCGGGCCGTCATGGCCGGCCGGGCCGGTCACCATGGGAAAGCCGGTGATGGCGTTCACCGTGTAATCGACATGCGCCGAGCCATCGCGGGCGCCGACGATGTTGAGCGCGATCAGGTCGGCGCGCCGGGCGCTCAGGTTCTCATAGGAGAGCCAGCCGCGCGCCGGCATGTTGGTGCTGAAGATGCCGGCGTTCTCGCCCGGCGCGGTGATCAACGCCGTCAGGATCTCGCGGCCTTTCGGGCTGCGCAGGTCGACGGCGATCGAGCGCTTGCCCTTGTTGAGGCCGGCCCAATAGATCGACCGGCCATCCGGCGTCACTGGCCAGCGGTCGCTGTCGAGGCCGCCGGCGATGTCGTCGAAGCGAATCACATCGGCGCCCATCTGCGCCAGCGTCATGCCGCCCAAAGGCGCGGCAATGAAGGCCGAGCCCTCGACGATGCGAAGGCCAGCCAGAATTCCTGTCGTCATTTTCGTTTCCTGTTCCCTAGAGTCTTTCGCCCGTCGGTTTGCGGTCCGTCAGGTTGTTCTTTCGCTTGTCGAGCCACCAACCATATTCCGGCGTCCACATGTCGAAGGCACTGTCGCAGCCCAGCTCCTGGGCGGCATGCAGCGCCCAGAAGGGATCGTAGAGCGCTTGACGGCCGATCGCGATCAGGTCGGCGTCGCCGGCCTGCAGGATGGCCTCGGCCTGCGGGCCGTCGAGGATCAGGCCGACCGTCATGGTCGAGATCGGCGTCTGCCGCTTCACCGCCGCCGAGAACGGCACCTGGAAACCGAGGCTGCGCTTGACCGGCATGGCCGTCGACAGGCCGGTGAGGCCGCCGGAAGAAACATCGATCACGTCGACACCGATCGCTTTCAACTCCCTGGTGAAGGCCACGGTGTCCTCGACCTCCCAGCCGCCGGCGCCGTCGACGGTCGAGACGCGGATGAACATCGGCTTGTGCTCGGGCCAGTTCTGCCGCACCGCGCGCGCCGCCTCGAGCGGGAAGCGCATGCGGCCGGCGCGGTCGCCGCCATACTGGTCGTTGCGCGTGTTGCTGATCGTCGAGAGGAACTGCGCCAGCAGATAACCGTGGGCTCCGTGGATCTCGATGATGTCGTAGCCCGCCGCATCGGCGCGGCGCGCCGCCTGGCCGAACTTGGCGACCAGATCGGTGAGGTCCTCGACGCTCAATTGCCTCGGCGTCAGATAGCCATCGGCCGCCGGTTGCCCGGTCGGGCCGACCACGTCCCACTGCTTCCAGCCCGCGCCCTCGGGGCCGAGCTGGCCGGGCTTGTCGAAGGAGCGCGGTGTCGAGGCCTTGCGGCCGGCATGGGTGATCTGCGTCGCCGCCAGCGCACCCTCCTGCTTGAGGAAGCGCACCAGCCGCTTGTGGCCTTCGATCTGGCCATCGTCCCACATCCCGAGATCGCCCTGGGTGACGCGGCCACGCGGCTCGATGGCGCAGTTCTCGGTGAAGACCGTGCCGAACTTGCCCAGCGCGAACTTGCCGAGATGGACGAGATGGAAATCGTTCACCTGCCCGTCGGTGGCGCGATACTGCACCATGGGCGACACGACGCAGCGGTTGGGTGCCGTGACGCCGCGCATGGCGAACGGCGTGAAGAGAAGCGGCTTTTGCAAGGGTGTTACTCCCGGAACGCGGACGACTGGTGTTGAGGCAAGCATAGACCGGGGCGGGCGCCCGGGCCTATCCTTCCGTGATGTTTGACCTCGTCATCCGAAATGGAACCGTGATCGACGGCTCGGGCGCCCCGCGCCGGATCGCCGATGTCGCCGTACAGGACGGCCGAATCGCTGCCGTGGGTCCGAAGCTGGGGGCCGGCAAGCGCGAGATCGATGCGGCCGGCCTGATCGTGGCGCCGGGCTTCGTCGACATCCACACGCATTACGATGGCCAGGCGACCTGGGACCCCTTCGTCACGCCGTCGTCCTGGCACGGCGTCACCACGACGGTCTTCGGCAATTGCGGCGTCGGCTTCGCACCGGTGCGGCGGGGCAAGTCAGCCTATCTCATCAACTTGATGGAAGGCGTCGAGGACATTCCCGGCACGGTGCTGAGCGAGGGCGTGAAGTTCAACTGGGAGTCCTTCCCCGACTATCTCGACACGCTGGCCTCGATGAACCGCGCCGTCGATGTCGCCGCCCAACTGCCGCATGGTGCGCTGCGCTTCTACGTCATGGGCGACCGTGGCGCCGATCACGACGAGATTCCCGACCAGGGCGAGCGCGAGGAGATGACGCGCCTCGTGGCGGAAGCGCTGAACGCCGGCGCCATGGGCGTGACGACCTCGCGCACCACCAAGCACAAGGCGCGCGACGGCCGCTTCACCCCATCGCTCAGCGCCCGCGAGGCCGAGCTCTTCGCCTTGGCCGAAGGCATGAAGCGCGCTCGGACTGGTGTGCTGCAGGTCAATTCCGACTTCGGCCCGGGCGAGTTCGAGGCGCTCGATGCCGCGGCAAAGCTTGCTGGCCGGCCGCTCTCGGTCCTGCTGGTCCAGGTCGATGCCCAGCCCAGGCTGTGGCGCGAAACGCTCGACCAGGTTAACGCAGTCCGCAAGTCCGGCCGGGCCGCCAATGCACAGGTCGGCTCGCGGCCGATCGGTGTGGTCATGGGCTTCGAAACTACTGTCCATCCTTTCGCTGCCCATCCGGTATGGCGCGAGCTGCGCGACCTGTCGCCGGCCGAGCGCTACGCCCGCCTCGCATCGGATGCCGAACTGCGCCGCCGCCTCGTGGCACCACGCATCGGGGGCGGCGCGCCTGCCTTCATGGGCGAGTCGTTCGACAAGATGTTTCCGATAGCCGACCGCCCCGACTATGAGCCCGATCCAAAGGACTCCGTCGCGGCGGTGGCGGCACGCACCGGCCGCACGCCGCAGGAAGTGGCGCTGGACGCGCTGATGACGCAGGGCGGCAAGGGCCTGCTCATGTTGCCCTTCGAGAACTACGCCTATGGCAGCCTCGACGTCGTGCACGAGATGATCACCGATCCCGGTACCGTATTGGGCATCGCCGACGGCGGCGCTCATGTCGGCGTGATCTGCGATGCCTCGTCGCCGACCTCACTGCTCACCCTATGGGGCCGCGACCGCACGCGCGGACCGAAGTTGCCGCTAGAATTCCTCATCGCCAAGCAGACCCGTGGCACCGCCGAGGCCTATGGCATGCTCGACCGAGGCCTGCTGGCGCCCGGCCACAAGGCCGATATCAACATCATCGACTTTGATGCACTCGCTGTCGGACGGCCCGAGGTGATCTATGACCTGCCGGCCGGCGGGCGCCGCCTGGTTCAGCGCGCCACGGGCTACAGGCACACTTTCGTGGCCGGCGTGGAAACCATGCGGGATGGCGCATTGACCGGCGAACGGCCGGGCCGTCTGGTGCGCGGGGCGCAGACGCCCCGCTAGACCGTCATGTGGCCGCGCACGGCCTCGACATCGAAGGTCTCGCGCGTGCCGGACATCACGACCTCGCCGCGGTCCATGACGGCGAAGTCGTCGGCCAGTTCATGTGCGAAATCGAGATACTGCTCGACCAGCAGGATCGCCATGTCGCCGCGGTTGCGCAGGAAGGTGATGGCCCGGCCGATATCCTTGATGACCGAGGGCTGAATCCCTTCGGTCGGCTCGTCGAGCACCAGCAGCCTGGGACGTGTGGTGAGTGCGCGACCGATCGCGAGCTGCTGCTGCTGGCCGCCGGAAAGATCGCCGCCACGGCGCTTCAACATGGTCTTCAACACTGGAAACATCTCGAAGACTTCGCCGGGCACATTGCGATCGGCGCGCTTGACCGGCGCGTAACCGGTTTCGAGGTTTTCCTTCACCGTCAGCAGCGGGAAGATCTCGCGGCCTTGCGGGACCAGCGCCATGCCGCGCCGCGCCCGCTCGTAGGACGGCATCTTCGAGACCTCGACCCTGTCGAAAGCGATGGCACCCGACGAAATGGGCTGCAAGCCGCAGATCGCGCGCAGGAGGCTGGTCTTGCCGACGCCGTTGCGGCCCAGCAGGCAGGTGACGCGGCCAATGGTGGCGGTGAGCGAAACACCGCGCAGCGCCTGGGCGGCACCATAGTAGAGATTGACGTTCTGGACGCTGAGCATCGCTTATCGTCCCAGATAGACTTCGACGACGCGCGGATCGGCGCTCACCTGGTCGAGTGAGCCCTCGGCCAGCATCGAGCCCTCATGCAGCACCGTCACCTTGACGCCGAGGGCGCGCACGAAGCTCATGTCGTGCTCGACGACGACGACCGAGTGGGACTTGTTGACCTCGCGCAGCACATGCGCGGTCGTTTCCGTCTCGACATCGGTCATGCCGGCCACCGGCTCGTCGACCAGCAGCAGCTTGGGATTCTGCGCCAGCAGCATGCCGATCTCGAGCCACTGCTTCTGGCCGTGGCTCAGCCGCGCTCCGAGCATGTGTTGCTGCGGGCCCATGCGGATGATCGAGAGGATCTCCTCCAGGCGGTCGTTCTCGGCCTTGGTCGGCGCGGCGCCCAACAGCTTGTACCAGCTCCGCAAGCCGGCCAGCGCCAGCAGGAGATTGTCGCGCACCGTGTGGTTCTCGAACACCGTGGGCTTCTGAAACTTCCGTCCGATGCCGAGCGTGGCGATATGCGATTCGTCGAGCTTGGTGAGGTCGGCCTCGCCGTCGAAGACGACTTCGCCCTCGTCGGGGCGCGTTTTGCCGGTGATGACGTCCATCATGGTGGTCTTGCCGGCGCCGTTGGGACCGATGATGGCGCGCATCTCACCCGGCTCGATCAGCAGCGAGAGATTGTTCAAGGCCTTGAAGCCATCGAACGAAACCGTGACGCCGCTGAGATAAAGCAGTGCCGAGGTGGATTTTTGCTGGGTCTTCATGCGGCTTTCGCCTTCCGGGCGATTTGACGGCCCTTGAACTGGCCCCACAGGCCCATCACGCCCTTGGGCATGAACACCGTCACCACGATGAAGAGTGCGCCCAACGCGAAGAGCCAGACTTCGGGCAACGCACCGGTGAGCCAGGTCTTGCCCATATTGACGATGAAGGCGCCGATCACCGGTCCGATCAGCGTGCCGCGACCCCCGACGGCGACCCAAAGCACGGCTTCGATGGAATTGCCCGGTGAGAATTCACTGGGATTGATGATGCCGACCTGCGGCACATAGAGGGCACCGGCAACACCCGCCATGGCGGCCGAGAGCACGAAAACGAAGAGCTTGTAGCCCTCGACGCGATAGCCGAGGAACCGCATGCGGCTCTCGGCGTCGCGCACCGCCGTCAACGCTTTGCCGAAACGCGAACCAACGACGGCGGCGGCCAGCACCAGGAAGAGCGCCAGCGTCAGCGCCGAGGCGAAGCACAGCATGGCGCGCGTCGAATCGGCCTGCACCGAGAAGCCGAGGATGTCCTTGAAGTCGGTCATGCCGTTATTGCCGCC
>JBBRFD010000173.1:0-10391 GCA_038224985.1 Reyranellales bacterium | reverse complement strand
GACTATCTGCTTGAGCACTACGCCGGCCGGCCGAGCCCGCTCTATTTCGCCAAGCGCCTGACCGAGAAGCTGGGCGGCGCCAAGATCTACCTCAAGCGCGACGAGCTGAACCACACCGGTTCGCACAAGATCAACAACGTGCTGGGCCAGGTGCTGATGGCCCGGCGCATGGGCAAGACGCGCGTCATCGCCGAGACCGGCGCCGGACAGCATGGCGTGGCGACGGCCACGGCCTGCGCGCTGTTCGACATTCCCTGCGTCGTCTTCATGGGTTCGGTCGATGTCGAGCGCCAGTCGCCCAACGTCTTCCGCATGAAGATGCTGGGTGCCGAAGTTCGGCCGGTGACGGCGGGCTCCTCGACGCTCAAGGACGCCATGAACGAGGCGCTGCGCGACTGGGTGGCGACCTGCGAGAACACTTTCTACTGCATCGGCACGGTCGCCGGTCCGCATCCCTATCCGGCGATGGTGCGCGACTTCCAGTGCGTCATCGGCAACGAGACGCGCGCCCAGATGATGAAGGCCGAGGGCCGGCTGCCCGACACGCTGGTCGCCTGCATCGGCGGCGGCTCCAACGCCATGGGCCTGTTCCATCCCTTCCTCGACGACAAGGACATCCGCATCATTGGTGTCGAGGCGGCGGGCCATGGCATCGAGACCGGCGAGCATGCCGCCTCGCTGAGCGGCGGCCGTCCCGGTGTGCTGCACGGCAATCGCACCTACCTGCTGCAGGACAAGGAAGGCCAGATCACCGAGGCGCATTCGATCTCGGCCGGCCTCGATTATCCCGGCATCGGGCCCGAGCATTCATGGCTGAAGGAAATGGGCCGCGTCGAATACGCATCGGCCACCGACGACGAGGCGCTCGAGGCTTTCGCGCTGCTCTGCAAGCTGGAAGGCATCATCCCGGCGCTCGAACCCGCTCATGCACTGGCTCACGTCACCAAGCTCGCGCCGACCCTGCCGAGAGACAACCTGCTGGTGATGAATCTCTGCGGCCGTGGCGACAAGGACGTGTTCGCCGTCGCCGAACGCGTCGGCATGAGGATTTGACGATGAGCCGAATCGCAAAACGCTTCGCCCACCTCATGGCCGACAAGCGCGCCATTGTGGACTGCCCTCGCTGTGGTCATGAGAAGCGAAGTCTCCACTCGGCCCCGCACCGCTCAGATCACTGCGAATTGTCACGGTGTTGCGCAAGCTTCGAGAGCTAAGGGCCGGAGGCTTCGTCAGGAACTTTGTTCCGCGTCTTTTCCTATTCCAAAGCAGGCGCTGTTCTCTCGGAGTCAGATTGCCGAGCGCGCTGTGTGGTCGTTCGGTGTTGCAGTCGCCGCACCACTCCTCGCTCATGACGCGGACCTGCGCGAGCGATGTGAACAACGTCTCGTTCGGCAGCTCGTCCGGCCGTCGCCACCAGACAAGCACCGGGGTGATCGCAGTGCTAGCGCAGGCTCAAGATGTAGGCGACCAGCGCGTCGCGCTCTTGGGGGCTGAGCGAGAAGTCGGGCATGAGCGTGTGCCCTATGGAGAGGTAGCGGTCGAGCGAGCTCGCCGTCGTGCCCGGCCGGGCAGCGATTGCCCGGAAGGTCGGCGCGTTGTCGGTGGCCGCCCTCTGGTTGGGCTCGACGACGTGGCACGCCATGCACCAGCTTATGGCCAGCCTGCCTCCCACCGAGGGACCCTGCGCAGCCGCGGGTAACGTCAGCAGCGTAAAGGCTAATACTACCGCCATCGATATTCGCATCAGTTTCACCATCCGTTGTCGAATGCAGTTCATCTTTGCCCCGCCCTCTTACATGCACCCTCCTCGACAACGAGAACTGAACCGGCCACACAAAAAATGCCAAGAACCAATCGACCAGTGGAAGCGACACCATCCCGAAAATCTCGCGCCCCGCCGGAAGCTACACTCGTAGTGCCGATCTCGGTCCGGGGCATTGAGGGCGTTAAAGAGCTGGAAGAGCACGAACGTTGTGAATGCCAAAGTAACGGCGCTCTGCTTGTCGTCCGTATGCATGCCGTACGCCAGTACGCCGATAGTACCGATCATCGTGATCGTTGCGAGGATGCCATCCGCTGGGAACGCTGCTTTGACCTGTATCAAAACGCGCCGTCGTCGCCGTCGTCTGCTTCCGACAGCTGATCCAGATTGAGAGTTAGATTTTCGGCGTCGTAGGCTGAGGTAGTGCCCGCGAAGCCAAATGGTTCAGCTCGTACCGAGCTATTCCTGGGCGACAGATGGAATGGCACCCTTCGAAGAAACTCTTGAATCCGCCGTAACGGACAAGCTCGCGTAGGGTCGGAATCAAAGGCCGGGATGTCGATGCGGTCAGTCTTCCCAATATATATCAATACCGGAAGGTAACCTATTGGAATCTCGACATACTTACGCTAAGCTTACAACCATGTCGGTCCGCAACGTCCCCCTCGTCCATTCCGCCGCCACCAGCGCAATGCACGCCGCGCCGATCGATCCGTCGTGGATCGTCGAGGGCGATCCGCAGGCGCGCGTCGCTTCGCTGTCGAGGAGCGCCGATGGCCAGGTCTGGACCGATCTGTGGGATTGCACGGCCGGCCGCTTTCGCTGGCACTACGCGCTGGATGAAACCATCCATGTTCTCGACGGCGGTGCCACCGTCACAGACCAGAATGGCCGCGTCTGGTCGCTGGCGCCGGGCGATACCGTGACCTTCCACCATGGCACCGTGGCGCACTGGCATGTCGCCGATTACGTCCGCAAGGTCGCCTTCTGCCACACGCCGGCGCCGCAACCGCTGGCCACGCTTATGGAGATGGCCCGCACGCGCAGCGGCCGCGTTGCCATTGGCGCGATCGCTGCTGCCATGGCGATGCTGTCGACCGTCGGGCTTTCCGAACTGGTTTGATCGCGTCGGCTCAGCCGACGATCCACGATCTCAGCAATCCGAACATGCCGGTGGCGAAGAGGATCGCCAGCGCCACGTTGCGGTAGGTGCGTTCATCGCCGAAGCTCGCGAACATGCGCCCGCCGATCCAGGCGCCCAGCACCATCGCCGGAAACAGCACGACGGCACGCAGCAGCGACTGCCAGCCGGCAACGCCGGTCGCCACCACGATGGCAATCAGCAGGAAGCCAGTGACGAAATAGTAGGTGACGATATTGGCGCGATTGACGTTCGGCGGATCGTTGAGCGACAGCAAGTAGAGCAGCACCGGCGGGCCGCCGACGCCGGTCGTCGCCATCATGCCGCCGCTGATGCTGCCGACCGCCGCCGAGATCACCGACGAGCGCGGCCCGCGATATTTCCAACCACTCCACAGCACGATCACGAAGCCGACAATGATGGCCGATACCCCTGTCACGATCGTGCCCTTGTCGATATTGGCCAGCAGCCAGACGCCGAACGGCATGGCGACACAGGCGGCGATGCTCATCGGGGTCAGGGTCTTCCAGTCGGCGTCCTTGCGGACCTGCGGGAAGAGCTGGAGCGAGACCACAAGCTCGATGGCGGTCACCGTCACCACCATCTCGGCCGAGCCGAAGAGGATGGCGAAGATCGGCGCCATCAGCATGGCCGAGCCGAAACCGGCGAAGCCGCGCATCAGCCCGGCCACCAAGGTAACACCGAGGGCGGTCCACAAGCCGGTGTCGGCGAAGAGAGCGTTGAGGGAGGCGATCACGCCGCGAGTTTGGCGCGCACGAATTCGATGCGATCCTGTCCCCAGAACAATTCGCCGTCGACGACGAAGGTCGGCACGGCAAACGCGCCCGCCGTCTCGGCTTCCTGCTGCTGGGCCTCAAGCGCCTTCGGCCCCTCGTCGGCCATGAAGGCGTCGAAGCCGGCTTGATCGACGCCGGCCTCCGTCAACAGCAGGCCGACGGCGCCGCGATCCTCGTAGTCGAGCTCTCGTTTGAAGAAGCGCGGATAGGCGAGATCGACCAGGGTACGGCCCCAGCCCCCCTTGTCGGCGTAGAGCCAGAGATCGAAGGTTTTGCTCATGTCGGGGCTCAAGCCTTCTTCTGGCCTTCGCCGGTCTTATCGCGCAGCCGGCGCATGCCGCGCAGCCAGCGGTCGCGGTCGAGCTTGCGCGCCATGTAGTCCTTCACCTCGGGATGGGTGAGGATGAGGAAAGTCTCGGCGTCCATACCTTCGATCACCGCCTGCGCCGCGGCGTCGGTGTTGAGCACGCCGTCGACCGAGGCCGCCGTGGCACCGGCCATGCGCAGCATGTTGGTGTCGATGGCCTGCGGGCAGAGCACCGAGACGCGGATGCCGCGGTCGCCATACTGGATCGAGAGATGCTCGGCCAGCGCCACCGCCGCATGCTTGGTCACGCCATAGGGCGCCGAGCCCATCGAGGCGAGAAGGCCGGCGGCGCTGGCGGTGTTCAGCAGATAACCCTCGCCGCGCACCAGCATCTTCGGCACCAGCGCACGGGCGGCATAGACATGGGCCATGACATGGATGGCCCAGCTATCGGCCCAGTCCTTGTCGAGCGCATCCTCGTGGCCGCCGCGACCAATGCCGGCATTGGAGAAAAAGACGTCGATCTGGCCGAACTTCTTCTCGGCCTCGGCGATCAGCTTCTGGACGTCGGCCTCCTGGCCGATGTCGCCCGCCACCGCGAGGGCGCCGATATCCTTGGCGACCTTCTCCAGCCGTGCGGCGTCGCGGTCGGCCACGACAACGCCCTTAGCGCCCTCTTTGACGTAGCGCCGTGCCACCGCCTCGCCGATGCCGCCGGCCGCGCCGGTAACGACGCAGATTTTTCCGCTGACTTTCATGGCCCGCTCTTTTCCCCCTCGTCTTTTGCCCAAGGCTACGCCAGAAATTGTGCATGAGCGACACTCTTGTCCTGCGCGCCGCCACGGCTGCCGACGCCCCCGCCCTCTTCGCGACCATCCTCGCGGCCTTCGAGCAATACCGCGGCAAGCTGGTGCCGGAGTCGGGCGCCTTCCGCGAGACAGCGCAGAGCATCGCCGCCGAATTCATCGCGGGCGGTGGCGCCATCGTCGCGGAGCGGAACGGCGCCTTGCTTGGCTGCGCCATGACGAAATTGCTGGAGGGCGACCTCTATTTCGGCCGTCTCTCGGTGGTGCCGGCGGCGCGCGGGCTGGGACTTGCGCGCCAGTTGATCGCCGCCGTCGAGGCCGACGCGCGGGCGCGCGGCCTGCCCGGCGTTCAGCTGGGCGTGCGCATCGCGCTGCCGCAGAACCAGGCGCTTTTCGCCTCGCTGGGCTACCGTGAAGTCTCGCGCGAGGCGCATGACGGCTTCGACGATCCGACCTCGATCAATATGCGCAAGGCGCTTTGATCGGGACAGGCAAAAGCGATAAACCCGGGTCATGAACCGCACACCGATCACCGGCCCCGTCGCCTGGCAGGGCAAGGACATCAAGAACTCCACGCGCTGGATCCGCGACCTGCCGGCTGCGGCCATCGCTGAGCTCGATGCGGCGCTTCAGGCCGTGAAGAGGAAGGGCCTCGCGTGGTCGCAGATCACCCGCGCCGATTTCCCGCTGTCGCCGCTCGATGGATTGCTCGAGTCGATCCGCGAGGAGCTGGAGAACGGCAGCGGCATCATGAAACTGCGCGGTTTCCCGGTCGACAAGTACGATGAGGACGATCTGCGTCGGATGTATTTCGGCCTCGGTACCCATCTCGGCACGCCGGTCTTCCAGAACCGCAGCGGCGAGCTGATGCGCGCCATCCGCGACGAAGGCGCCCATGTCGGCCGCACCTATGGCGAAACCAAGGACCAGAGCGGCGGCAAGTTCCTCTCCTCCTATGCCCGCACCCTGACCAACGGCCCGCTGCGCTTCCATACCGACCGCACCGATGTCGTGGGCCTGCTCTGCGTCCGCAAGGCGCGCGCCGGCGGCATCAGCACGCTGGCCAGCACACCCGCCATCCACAACGCCATTCTCGCCAGCCACCCCGATCTGCTCAACGCATTGTTCGGCGATTACTGGCGTAGCCGCTTCGGCGAGGAAGGCACGACCAAGGACACCGCCTATCCGCTGCCGATCTTCGGCCTGCGCGACGGCAAGTTCACCTCGCACTATTCGCTGACCTTCATCGAGGCAGCCCAAATGGCGCCCGGCGTGCCCAAGCTCACGGACAAGCAGCGCGAGGCCATCGACGTACTGATGAAGACGGCGCAGGACCTCTGCTTCGAGATGACCCTGGCGCCGGGCGACCTGCAGCTCATCAACAGCCACGTCACCTATCACGGCCGCACGCCCTTCGAGGACGATGCCGAAGGCGGCATGGACCGGTTGCTGATGCGCCTCTGGCTCACCATGCCCAACAACCGCCCGCTGCCGGCGGGCCACGAGATCCTGTGGCAGAACATCGAGGCGCAAACGCCGCGCGGGGGCATCCGGCAGACGGCGGTCGCGTCGACGGTCGCGTCGGGGGCCTAGGTGTCCCGGCACATCGGCATCGTCGCCTGCTCCGCCGAGGGGCGCGGCCCCACGTCCTGCCAGCGCGAGCGCAATGCGGCGGTAGAGCATGTTGGTTTACCCGGGGCGTTTTTGCGATTTATTGCGACAATTATTCGCCCGCCGGCGACTTGCCGCAAGGGCTCGATCGGGAGCATCCTGCTGGCCTGTTTTTTGGAGCGCTCGATGACAGCACCACTGAAGGTTTTCTGGCAGCCTGGTTGAACCAGCTGTCTGAGGCTCAAAGAGTTTCTATCGGTCCGTGGGATCGATTTCGTTTCGGTGAATGTTCTGGAAGACCCCGCCGGCCTGGCCGAGCTGCAGAAGCTCGGCGCGCGCTCGGTGCCGGTGCTGTCGCGCGGCGATACATTCACCTTCGGCCAGAGCACCAAGCAGATTGTCGACTTCCTCGGCATCAACGAGAGGTCTGGGCCCGAACTCTCCGTCCCTGAGCTCTACGCCCGGCTCGACAAGTTCCTGGGCGCCGCCCTCGAGCTGCTGCCGCTGATGCCCCACGACCGCCTCGACACCCATGTGCCCGGCCGACCGCGCAGCTACCGCAGCTTGGGCTTCCATCTCTTCCGCGTCGTCGATGCCTTCCTCGATGCCAATGAAGGCACGACCTTGGTTCAGGCCATGTTCCGCGAGGAGCCGGCGCCCGATGCCGATACCGCCACCCTGGTCGACTACGGCGCCAAGGTCCGCAAACGACTGAACGATTGGTGGGCCGGAGGCGATACGGCGGCCACCCGTCCGCTCAGCACCTATTACGGCCCGCAAAGTCTGCATGAACTGTTCGAGCGCACGACCTGGCATTCCGGCCAGCATGTGCGGCAATACATGATGCTGCTCGAACGCGAGGGCCAGAGGCACTCCACGCCTCTGGTTACTGCCGATTTCGCCAGACTGCCGATGCCTCAAAACGTCTGGGACGGCTGAAACCTTTTCAGTCCCGCAACGTTAACCCTACAGATCCGACACACCGACGGAGGGGAAAATGCGGAACGGCACGGCGACGGCGCAGAGCGCCAAGGACGTCCAAAAGGAACTGAAGGCGCTCAAGGCCCGACTGGCCGAGCTTGCCGACTCCATCCAGGAAGACGCTGAGAATGCTAGCGAAACCGCGAGTTCCTTCCTCGATAGCGCACCCAAGATCGCCAAGGCGTATGGTGAGGACCTGCTGGAAGGCGCGCTGTCCGGCGCCAAGGGCCTGGGCGACGTCGCCGCCAAGCAGGTCGTGGCGTCGATCAAGGACCGTCCACTTGGAACCATTGCCGCGCTGGTCGGCATCGGTTTCCTGGCAGGTTATCTTTGTCACAAGGGTGAGTAAGCCTGAGGCGGCTCCCGCTCCCGAAAAGACAAAGGCCGAGTCGTTGCTGGGCCCTCTCCTGAAAATCGCCGCGACGTCGATGGCCGCGCAGGGCTTGCGCCGGGCCGTCGACGACGCAGCGCGTTTCATGATCATGTCGTTGCTCGGCGTGATCGCTGCGTCTGTCGCCACGCTGTGCCTTTCCGGCGCGGCCTTCGTGCTGCTGCGCGACCGATTAGGCTCGGCCGAAGCCTGGGGTATTCTCGGCGCCGTCTACGCCTTGGCCGCCATCGCCACTTTCGTCGCGCGCCGCCGCCACTAGAGCACCGGCGTTCACGAACGCCGCATCGCGGCAAACGTTGCGCATTCCTACTTTTTTGAATTTTCCGACAGCGCCCTGGTTTCGACAGAAACTTAATGGGCTTCATCTGCGTTGCCTCTGCAGACGAATGATCGTCCAGGAGGGTTCCGTGCGGTCGAAGAAGTCGCGGGTCGCATTTTTGGCAGCGATGGCTGTTGCGGTTTGCGGTGCCGCTGCCCATGCGCAGGTTCCCGAGCAGCGCGGCTTCTTCGGCGCCATCGACGGCCGCTGGATGTGGCTGGGCGGCGACCGCATCGACAACAATTTCGGTGGCGCGGCGCCGACGACCAACGGCCCTGGCGGACAGCTGATGATGGGCTTCAAGTTCGACGGCAACTGGGACGTGGCACTTGCCGGCGGCGTCCAGCAAATGATCACGGAAGTAACGAAAATCCGCGGCGGCACGCTTTCCCTCGACACCAATCACCAGCATGTCGATCTCGAGGTGGGCTACAGCCAGGACTTCTGGCGCGTCAATGCCGGCCTGCGCGGCCTGCACTACATGATGGGCGTCAACTACAACTCGCTTCCCGCCTCGGGCTACGACCAGCGCGAGATGTACGGCATCGGCCCCAAGGCCGGCTTCTCCGCCCGCTTTGCCCTGAGCGACGGCTACGCCGTGATCGGCGGCCTCGATGCCGCGCTCGTCTATACCAACTTCATGGACTCCGGCACCGGCGCCCTCGTTCCCAGCGGCAACTACTGGCAATTCGTGCCGCAGGCCGGCGCCGAACTCGGCCTCGGCTGGCGCTCCTCCGAAGCGCCCAGCTTCTCCGTTACGGTGGGCGGCCGCATCGATGCCTCCTTCAACACGACGGTCATGACCAATGGCGCGTCGCGCGGCACGCGTCTCGATTTCGGTCCCTTCGTGCGGCTGGCCTATAACTTCGGCGGTCCCGCCTATCGCGTGACCGCCGCGGCGACGGCGCCGGAAGCGCCGGCCACCGCCAAGGCGCCGACCTACATGGTCTTCTTCGACTTCGACCGCTCCAACCTGTCGCCGGTGGCGCAGGCCACCATCCGGCAGGCCGCCACCGATGCCCGCAACGGCCACGTCGCTCGCGTGCAGGTGACAGGGCATGCCGACCGCGCCGGCGCCGATGCCTACAACATGGCGCTGTCGCTGCGCCGCGCCAATACGGTGAAGGCGGAGCTGGTGCAGAACGGCATCGCCGCGCAGTCGATCCTTGTTGTCGGCCGCGGCGAGGAAGAGCCGCTCGTTCCGACGGGCGACGGCGTGCGCGAGCCGCAGAACCGCCGCGTCGTGATTTCCTTCTAACTCCGCGTTTCTCTACGCGGGACCGGCGGTTTGCCGACGGGCCGAGCGACGCTCTAGGTTCGACCGGCAATGGCCACATACGCAAACACCGTCACCGTCATGGATCGGCACCGCTTCGATGTGGAGTCGCTCGACCGCTACCTGCGCACAAATCTCGACGGTTATCGCGGCCGCCTCGACGTCCGTCAGTTCGACAGCGGCCATTCCAACCCGACTTTCTTCATCTCCGCCGAGATGGCTGGTGGCGGGCGCAAGGACTTCGTCCTGCGCAAGAAGCCGCCCGGCAAGCTCGTCGCCTCGGCGCATCAGGTCGACCGCGAGTATCGCGTCATCGCCGCGCTCGCCGCCACCGACGTGCCGGTCGCGCCGACGCGCCTGCTCTGCGCCGACGACAGCGTCATCGGCGAGATGTTCTATGTCATGGATGCCGTCGAGGGCCGCATCCTGGTCGATGCGGCGATGCCGGACCAGACGCCCGCCGAACGCACCGCCATCTTCGATTCGATGAACGATGTGCTGGCCCGCCTGCACAAGGTCGATCCGCACAAAATCGGCCTCGGCGAATATGGCCGCAGCGGCCAGTACGTCGCCCGCCAGGTGTCGCGCTGGAGCCGGCAATATGCCGAACTCAAGACCGACGACATTCCGGCCATGGACAAGCTCGCGCAGTGGCTGCCCGAAAACATTCCCGTCGACGATCCGACGACCATCGTCCATGGCGACTATCGGCTGGGCAACCTGATCGTCCATCCGACCGAGCCACGCATCGTGGCCGTGCTCGACTGGGAACTCTCGACGCTCGGCCATCCCCTCTGCGACATCGCCTATAACTGCCTGGGCTATCACCTGACCGAACCGCCGCATGGCTTCGCCAAGGTCGATTTCCACAAGCTCGGCCTGCCGACCGAGAACGAATACGTCGCCGCCTATTGCCGGCGCACCGGCCGCAAGGCCATCGAGCACTGGAACTACTACCTCGCCTTCTCGCTTTTCCGCCTCGCCGCCATCGCCCAAGGCG
>JBBRFD010000172.1:0-10516 GCA_038224985.1 Reyranellales bacterium | reverse complement strand
GAAGGACAGGCCGGGCGTGCCGTTCTGGACGACCAGCGTGGACACACCGCTTGCGCCCGCCCCTCCCGTGCGCAGCATCACGACATAGATATCGCTCCGGCCGCCACCTGAAATGAAAGCCTTAGTGCCGTTTAGGACATAGTGGTCGCCCTGCAGCTCGGCACGCGTTGCCAGTGCCGCCGCATCCGAGCCGGCGCCGGGCTCGGTCAGGCAGTAGCTGGCGAAATGCTCCATCGAGCAAAGCTTGGGCAGGAAGCGCTTGCGCTGCTCCGCATCGCCGAAACCGTCGATCATCCAGGCCGCCATATTGTGGATGGATATGTAGGCCGCCGTGCTGGGGCAGGCCGCCGCCAGCTCCTCAATGATCAAGGCCGCGTCGAAGCGGCTGAGCCCGCTGCCGCCGACATCCTCGCTGACATAGATGCCGCCGAAGCCCAGCGCCGCGGCGGCACGCAGCGTTTCGGCCGGGAAGATCTTCTCGGCGTCCCATTTCGCCGCATGCGGCAGCATCTCCGCGATCGCGAACTGGCGCGCCGTGTCGCGGAAGGCCTGCTGATCTTCAGAAAGGGTAAAGTCCATGCGCGCGGCAGCGTATCAAGACTTCTCCGCCACAGCCATCAGCAAGCCGACGCGGTTCTCGCCGATGTTGCGGCCGAAATTGCCGGCCATGGTCTGGAAGTCTGGTCCCAAGAGCAGATGCAGCCCCAGCTTGGGCGGTTCCGCGGGCGGCTTTTGCGCCGCGAAAAAGGCCTTGGCCTCGCCGGAGACATCGCGCCATGCACGGATCGTGAAGCCGGTCTTTTCCAGCACCACCCGCGTCGCCTCGGCAGTTTGAAGGAAGCTCGTCGAGGCGTCCCGCGCCCAGGGCACGGGATAGAGCGGTTCGGCGCCCGCGATCGCAACGGCATCGTAGAAGGCGAGCGTTCCACCAGCCTTCAGTACGCGGTACATCTCGCCATAGAATCTCCGCCGGTCGGCGATGTTCATGACGACATGCTGCGTCCAGACCACATCGAAGCTGGCTGCCTCGAACGGCAGGTCGAGCGCATCGGCAGTCTGGAAGGTCACCTTGTTGGCAAGGTCAGTGCGCGCCGTCAGAGCCTCCGCCACCCGGCAATATTCCGCCGTCAGATCGATGCCGACGACCGTGCAGCCCGTGCTCTCCGCCAGATGCCGCGCGGGACCACCAATGCCCGAACCGACATCGAGAACCCGGCTGCCGGCGTCAATTCCAGCGAGCGCCACCAACTCCTTGGTCGCCTGCAGCCCGCGCACATGAAATTGATCGAGTGGCGCCAGATCCGCAGCCTTCAGATGTGCCGCCGTCAGGCCCGCCGCATCGACGGCGGCCAGCACCGTATCGACCAGCGAACGCGAGGCGTAGTGGCTCTCAACGGCCTTGGCTGTGGTCATGGCGGTCCTCCGTCCCTGGGCGCGGAAACTAGCACGCCCGTCCCTTCCACCGGTGGCAAAGGAGCCGCATTGCGGGCTTTCCCGGATCGCGCGATAAGGCGGTTTATGCCGAACCGTTACACCACTCTTGGCCGCTTCCCCACCACCCGCTTGCGCCGTAATCGCCGCGAGGAGTGGTCGCGCCGGCTGGTGGCCGAGAACAAGCTTTCGGTCGACGACCTGATCTGGCCCGTCTTCGTCCAGGAAGGCCAGAACAGCCGCACGCCGGTTGCATCAATGCCCGGCGTCGACCGCCTTTCGGTCGACCTGCTGGTCGAGGCCGTCAAGGAAGCGCGCGACCTCGGCATCCCGGCCATGGCGATTTTTCCGGAGACGGATGAGAAAGCCAAGACGCCCGACGGCCGCGAGGCCTACAACCCCGGCAACCTCGTCTGCCGTGCCATCACCGCCGTGAAGAAGGCCGTGCCCGATGTCGGCGTGATCTGCGACGTCGCCCTCGACCCGTTCAACAGCGACGGCCATGACGGTATCGTGCGCGACAACTATGTGCAGAACGACGAGACGCTCGACGCCCTGATCAAGCAGGCGATCGTCCAGACCGAAGCCGGCGCCGATATCCAGGCGCCCTCCGACATGATGGACGGCCGCATCGGCGCCATCCGCAAGGCACTGGACGGCAAGGGCTTCATCCATGCCCAGATCATGTCCTATGCCGCGAAATACGCCTCGGCCTTCTACAACCCCTTCCGCGACGCCATCGGCAGCTCGGGCGCTCTGAAGGGTGACAAGAAGACCTACCAGATGGACTACGCCAACTCGGACGAGGCCCTGCGGGAAGTGGGCTTCGATATCGAGGAAGGCGCCGACATGGTCATGGTCAAGCCCGGCCTGCCCTATCTCGATGTCGTGCGCCGGGTGAAGG
Source organism: Reyranellales bacterium (assembly GCA_038224985.1). Classification (GTDB taxonomy): domain Bacteria; phylum Pseudomonadota; class Alphaproteobacteria; order Reyranellales; family Reyranellaceae; genus Reyranella. The sequence goes on along the minus strand of JBBRFD010000172.1, from coordinate 8,181 downwards.
ATACCTTCGGTGTTCCGACCTACGCCTATCAGGTGAGCGGCGAATACGCGATGCTGCGTGGCGCCGCCGACCGCGGCTGGCTGGTCTGGGAAAAGGTGCTGATCGAAACGCTGACCAGCTTCAAGCGCGCCGGCTGCGACGGCATCCTGACCTACGGCGCGGTCGATGCCGCCCGCCTGCTGGCCAAGAAGAGCTAGCGCGATGGAGGAGCGGCCCTCGGCACGATTGATCCTGCTGGATTCCGAGGACCGGCTGTTCCTGTTCAACGTCCACGATCCCGACGTTTACGACCCGACGAACAACCACGGCCAACCGCAATGGATAATGGCCGGCGGCATGGTCGACGCCGGCGAGACCTTCGAGCAAGCGGCCATTCGAGAGGCACGCGAGGAAACCGGCCTGATCATCGATAGCGTCAAGTGGGTCTGGACGCGGTCCCGTGAAATGCAGTGGCGTCACCGTCGCGTCCTGCACAGCGAGCGCTTCGTCGTCGGTCGGACCGTGAAGACGGAGATCGACACCTCGGGCCTGGACGACAAGGAGAAGAGCTGGACACGGGGTCATCGCTGGTGGCCGATCGAGGAGATCGCCACCTCGAAGGAGCATTTCGAACCGCGCGATCTCGCGGCTCGCCTCGCCGTGCTTCTGCGCGACGGGCCGCCCGCACAACCGATCAGGATCAGCTAAGCGCTTTTTCGAAGAAGCGCGAAACCGCAAGGTCCCTCCACGGCTGCTTGCCCTCGCCATGAAAGCCGACATGGCCGCCGTTGGCTGGCAGCAGCGGCACGAGCGATGTATTCGTCGTCCAATCGAACTCGCGATAAAAATCCGCCGGCACCTAGGGATCGTCGCCGGCCACCAGCACCAGCGTCGGCACACGGATCTCCGGCAGGTAGCTCATCGGCGAGCAGATGCCGTAGTAGTCCTGAATGCCATCGAAGCCGTGGCGAGGCGCGATGAAGCGCTCGTCATAGTCCCAGAGCGTCTGTGCGTGCAGGATGATGGCCCGCTCCTCTTCCGTCAGCTCCGCCCCTTCGGCTGTCGCCTCGCGCTTGAGATCGCTAAGCAGGTAGGAGTGGTAGAAAATATTTCGTGGCTTCATCATGTGCCGGCAGTTCCGCATAAGGTCGAGCGGCGCGCAGACCGTGGCGGCAGCCTTGATGCGCGAGAACGGCCCGTCCTCGCCCAGAAACTTCAGCAGCATCGCGCCCCCCAGCGAGAAACCGACAGCGGCAATTCCGTGTGTCGTGAGTTCTTCCGGCAGCAGATCGAGAACACGGCGGAAATCGGCGGTGCGGCCGATGAAGTAGTGTTGGCGGCACAAGGCACGTGACGGACCGGCGGCCCGCAGATTGAGCCGCAACACTTGATAGCTCTGCTCGAGCAGATGGCGGGCCGCGTTCAGCATGTAGAAGCTGTTTTCCGATCCCGTAAGACCGTGGATCAGGATCGCCAGCGGCCGGCCTTCGACCGCCGCCTGGGGTGTATCGAGCATGCCGATCAGCGTGTCGTTGCTGCGGTCATTCATGGGGAAGAAAATACGTTCGCTCGTGTGCGGACGAAGCTCGGCGGCCGGCGTGTTCAACGGCATGGCCAAGGTCTGCAGATCGGCGCCCCACCAAGGGAAGCGCGGCTTGAACGGCGGAAGCTCCAGGGACTCGATCGAGGGAGGCATTTGCAAAAGAACGCGGAACTGCCGGTTCCGGTTCCTGTAGAATTATGACCTTTCGGTGACTGCCTTGATGAAGTGGCCAATCACGACATCGCTCCACGGCTGCTCACTTCCAACGCCATGAAAGCCGACATGACCACCCGCTCGTGGAAAAATCGGCAGCAGGTACGGATTTTCCGCCCAGTCGACGGCGCTATAGGCGGCAAAAGGAATCCACGGATCGTTGCCCGCCGCGATGACCAGCGTGGGAATCCGGATTGCCGGCAGGAAGCGCGTCGGGCGGCAAAGATCATAGTAATCCTCGGCGCCACGGAAGCAATGGCGCGGCGCGATGAAAACCTCGTCGTAGTCCCAGATCGTTTGCGAGCCGAGAATGGCGGCGCGTTCGGCGGGCGATACGCCCGACCCATTGGCCGTCGCATCGACCTTCATCTGGTCGATGAGGTGCCGATGATAGATCCGGTTGCGGCGCCGCAGCATGTGCTGGCACGTGAGCGACAGATCGATCGGGGCGCTGACGCTGGCCGCCGCCAGCAGGGGTGCGCTGGCCCCTTCCTCGCCGAGATATTTGAGCAGCATTGCGCCGCCCAGCGAATAGCCGACGGCCACCACGCCATCTGCCGTCAGGTCCACGGGCAGCAAAGCCATCACCGCGCGTAAGTCCTCGCTGCGTCCGGCATAGTATTGCCCACGGCAGGTTGCTCGCGATGGGCCAGCGCCGCGCAGGTTGAGACGCAGCACGCGATGGCCGGCGGCGAGAAGATGGCGTGCCGCCGAGAGCACGTATTCGCTGGTCTCTTTACCGGTCAGTCCGTGAATGAGGATGACCAGCGGCAAGCCGTTCTTCGCATCGGCCGGCCGGTCGAGCATCGCCAGCAACGTGTCGCCCGTGCCATCGACCAGCGGAAGGGTCAGCCGCTCGCTGCGATGGGGCACGAGCGAAAGAGCTGGCCGCCGCAGCAGATTGGCCAGCGTCTGCAGGTCGCCTCCCCACCATGGGAAGCGTGGCCTGAAGGGCGGAAGGTGGAGAGACGCGATGGACGGCGGCACGGCGAGACCTTATTCACGGCGGCAAGAAAATGACAACGCCCTCTCAATCTGCGGCACTAGGCAACTTCTACGCCGTGGCCGCCGCGACGATCTTCAGCACGGCAGGATTCATCGTCCGGCACATCCATCTGCCGGCGTGGGATGTCTCCTTTTGGCGTTCGGCCTTGCTGGTGCTGACACTGCTTCCCGTCCTGATCTGGCAACGCAAGCGTATCCTGGCCGATGCACGCCACGCCGGCGGCGCCCTGTTGTTGAGCGCCGCAGCCCTTGCCGGCAGCTTCGTCGCCTTCATTCTGGCGCTGGGTCATGCGCCGGTCGCCAATGTCCTGATCATGTTCGGCGCCACGCCCTTCATTACCGCGCTGGGCGCCCGCCTGTTCCTCGGCGAGCCGCTGCACCGGCACACGCTCCTCGCCATGGCGGCCGCCACGGTCGGCCTGGTGCTGAGCGTCGCAGGCTCCCTGCAGGCCGGGGCTGTGTTCGGCATGTCGCTGGCGGGCATCGTCGCGCTCTGCATGAGCGGCAATTACGTGATCGTGCGCCACCGCCGCGATGTCGATATGCTTCCCGCCATCGCCCTCGCCGGCGTCATTTCCGGACTCGTCGTCTTGCCCTTTGCAGCGCCCTCGACGGTTACCCTCGAGCAACTGCCGTGGATCTTCGCCCTCAGTCCCGGCCAGCTCTGCTTGGGCCTGTTGCTCTACATGGCGGCCCTCAAGCGCATCCCCGCCGGTCGCGCCGCCCTGCTCGGCCTGCTGGAGCTGGTGCTGGGTCCGATCTGGGTCTGGGCAATTTTCGACGAAAAGCCCGACAACCTCACCCTGATCGGCGGCGCCGTCGTTGTCGCAGCCGCCGCGGTCAACGTCTGGCTGGATTCGCGCACCCCGCCTCGGTAAACAAATGGCCATGAAATCAGCCGCCGCCGGCCCGCTCTCGGGCATCACCGTCATCGACCTCTCGCGCATTCTCGCGGGTCCCTATTGCACCATGCTGATGGCCGAGATGGGGGCCCGGGTGATCAAGGTCGAACCGCCCAAGGGCGGCGACGACGCCCGGGCCTACGGACCCTATATCAACGGAAAGTCGACCTATTTCGCCTCGGTCAACCGCGGCAAGCAGTCGATCGCGCTCGACCTCAAGGCCGATGCCGACAAGAAGATCTTCGAGAAGCTGCTGGCCAAGGCCGATGTGCTGGTCGAGAACTTCCGCCCCGGCACGATGGAAAAGCTGGGCTTCGGCTGGGAGCAGCTCCATCCGAAGTTTCCCAAGCTGATCTATGCCGCCGCCTCCGGCTTCGGTCATACCGGCCCCAATTCCAAGGACCCTGCCTATGACATGGTCGTCCAGGGCATGGGTGGCGTCATGAGCGTCACCGGCTATCCCGGCCAGCCGCCGGCCCGTGTTGGCCTGTCGATCGGCGATCTCGGCGCCGGCCTCTACACCGCCGTCGCCGTCAATGCCGCCATCGTCCATCGTTTGAAGACTGGCGAGGCCACCAAGGTCGATATCGCCATGTTCGACTGCCAGATCGCGCTGCTGGAGAACGCGGTCATGCGCTACACCGTCGAGGGCGAGATCCCGGGCCCGCTGGGCGCCCGTCACCCGACCATCACGCCGTTCCAGGCCTTCAAGACCAAGGACGGCGCCATCATCATCGCCGCCGGCAACGACTCGCTGTTCGTGAAGATGTGCGAAGGCTTCGGCCGGCCCGATATGGCGGCCAGCCCCGACTACAAAACCAATGCGCTGCGCCAGAAACATCAGGCGCGCCTGCAGGACGAGATCGAGGCGATTATGGCCAATGGTACGACGGCGCACTGGATCGAGGTGGTCGGCAAGGCGGGCGTGCCCTGCGGGCCGATCAACAACATCGCCCAGGCGCTCGAACATCCGCAGATCGCCGCCCGCAATATGCTGATCACCGCGCCGGACGGCAGCGGCGGCACGCTCAAGCTGGCCGGCAATCCCATTAAAATGTCGGCCTTCGCCGATCCTCCGACCCGGCCGCCCGCGCCCGATCTCGACGGCGACCGCGCCGACATTCTCGCCTATATCGGCGGCTGATTCGTGCGGGCACTTGTCCGCGCCGGCTTCTTTCTGCTGAAGCTCACCGCCGGCCTCGCGCTGGCGCTTCTGATCTTCGCAGCTGGAACCTATTTCCAGATGCGCGGTGCCCTGCCGGCCTATAGCGGCAAGCTCGAGGCCGCAGGTCTGAAGGCGCAGATCGAAATCCTGCGCGACAAGAATGCAGTGCCACACATCCTCGCCGGCTCGATCGAGGACGCCTCCTTCGGCCTGGGCTTCGTGCATGCCCAGGATCGCTTCTGGCAAATGGAACTGCTGCGCCGTCTCGGCCAGGGCCGGCTGAGCGAGCTGATCCCGCCCATGTTGGCAGGCAGCGGACTGATCGATACCGACCGGACGATGCGCGGCCTCGGTCTTTACCGCCGGGCCTCGGACAGCGTGAATGCGCTTTCTCCCAGCACGCGCGGCATTCTCGAAGCCTATGCCGCCGGTGTGAACGCCTATCTCGCCGGCGGCGAGCAGCAATTCGGCCTCGAACTCACCCTGATCAAGCTTCTGTCGGGGGGCAGCTACCGGCCGGAGCCGTGGCGTCCGGCCGACGCGCTGATCGGGGCGAAGGTCATGGCCCTCGGCCTGGATGGCAATTGGCGGGCCGAGCTCTTGCGCGTGCGGCTGGCCCGCCAGCTGAACGACGAAGCCGTCCGCCTGCTGACCGACCCCGGCGGCGAGAGCCGCGACTCGACCCTATCGCTGGTGAGCGAAGCGCTCAACGGCATGCCACTCGACGAGATATTCCGCGTCACCGACAATTCCGCCACCCGCAAGCGCGAGGCGTCGAACGAGTGGGTTCTGTCCGGTGCGCATACCGTGTCCGGCAAGCCATTGCTCGCCAACGACCCGCACCTTGCTCTCGGTTTTCCCGGCGTCTGGCATCTGGCGCGGCTGATCGGTCCTGGCTTCGATATCCGGGGGGCGACGTTGCCCGGCTCACCCGCGATCGTGCTGGGCCACAACGGCACCATCGGCTGGGGCTTCACCACCACCAACCTCGACAGCCAGGACCTCTTCGTCGAGCGCATCGATCCAACCGATCCCAACCGCTACATCACGCCCGACGGTGCGCGGCCCTTCGGCGTGCGCGACGAGACCATCAAGGTGCTGTGGGGCGAGCCGGTGCAGTTGCGCCTGCGCGAGACGCGCCATGGCCCGGTGGTCAACGACTTCGCCCGCCGGCCCGACGACCTTGCGCCACAAGGCCATGTGCTGGCCTTGCAGGCGACCGTCCTCGACAGCACCGACACCTCCGGTGAAGGGTTCCTGCGCCTTGGCCTCGCGCAGAACTGGGAAGAATTCCTCACCGCCGCCCGGCGCATCCAGACGCCGATGCAGAACATCGTCTATGGCGATACCGCAGGAAATATCGGCCTGATCGCGCCGGCGCGCGTGCCGATCCGGCGCAAGGGCGACGGTTCGGTGCCGGTGCCGGGCTGGACGTCGGAATACGACTGGGCCGGCTTCGTGCCCTTCGACGACCTGCCGCGCGTCTACAATCCGGCCAGCGGCATCATCGTCAATGCCAATGCCCGGCTGGTACCCGACGACTATCGCCCCTTCATCACCCGCGACTGGGCCGAACCCTATCGCCAGCGCCGCGCCAACCAGCTGCTGCGCGAGGTCGAGCGCCATCCCGTCTACGGAATGATCGCCATCCAGGCCGACAATCTGGCCCCCGACGCCGCCGATCTGCTGCCGTTCCTGCTGCGCCCGCCACCACGCAATGTGCGCGCCTCCAAGGCGGTCGAGCTGATGAGCCGCTGGAACCGCTTCATGCTGGCAAACCGGCCGGAAGCCCTGATCTACAACGCATGGCTCATCGAATTGCACCGCAGCATCTTCGCCGACGAGGTGGGCGAGGAGCTGTTCGCCGATATGGCGACGCCCAACGTCACCGTCCTGCTCCGCGTGCTGCGTGAGCACCATGCGTGGTGCGACAACCGCGCGACGACAGCCATCGAAACCTGCGACGACGTCATCGCCGCCGCCCTGGAGCGCGCCCTCGACAGAATTAGCCGGCTTCAGGGAGCCGATATCGACAAGTGGCAATGGGGCCGCGAGCATCTCGCCGCCCATCGCCATGCCATCTTCGATCCCATCCCGGTACTGCGCGATCTCGCCTCGGTGCGCTTTCCGAGCGATGGCGGCACGCATACCATCAATCGGGCGCAACCCTCGTATCGCGGGGCTCGGCCCTTCGAGGCGGTGCATGGCCCCGGCTACCGCGGCGTCTACGATTTTAGCAATCTCGACAACAGCCGCTTCGCCATGCCACTCGGCCAATCCGGCAACATGCTTTCGCCCTGGGCGCGCAATTTTGTGCAGCCCTGGCAGAACCTGGGTTACATCGAAATTGCCGGCACTCGCGCCGAGGCGGCACGCACTGCCATAGGCTCGATCACGCTGTCGCCCCCGAACCGCTGACGCCGGTGCCGGCACCGCCGTCGAGTGTCGCGCGGATCGCAGCTGCCAGGTCGGCACGGCGATAGGGCTTGCGCAGCATATCGGCGTTGAGAATCTTCTCGTCGGCTTTGCCGGAAAAATCGCCGGTATATCCTGAGGTCATCAGCACCTTCAGCTCCGGCCAGCGCTGGCGGACCAGCTCGGCCAATTCGTAGCCGTCGATTCGGCCAGGCATCACCAGATCCGTGAACACGAGGTCGAAGGCGCGGCCATTCCTTTCCAGCAACATCAGGGCGGCGTCGCCACTATCGGCCTCGACGGTGTCGTAGCCGAGTGAGATCAGCTGCTCGACGGCAATGGCACGTACGAGATCATTGTCTTCCACGACCAGGATCCGTTCGCTGCCATGGGGCGCGTCTTCGGGTAATGCCGGCTTGCCGGCCGTTGCCGCCTGCAGCGTGCGAGGCAGAAAAATGCGCACGACAGTCCCCTTGCCGGGCTCGCTCCGCATGCGAACGACGCCACCCGACTGATGGACGAAGCCGTACACCATGCTGAGACCGAGGCCGGTACCGTGTCCCGCGCCCTTGGTCGTGAAGAAAGGCTCGAAGGCCTGCGCCAGCGTCTCCGGCACCATGCCGGTACCGAAATCGCGAAACTCGATCAGCACCTGCTCCGGCGGCAGCGTCGAGTCCGCATCGCCCAAGGCGTTGCGGACGGAAATCGCGATCCTGCCGCCCCCGGGCATCGCATCGCGGGCATTGTTGGCCAGGTTGACGATGCAGCTGTCGAGCTGCGCACCGTCGATCTTAACCGGCCAGAGGCCACCGACGATATCGAGATCGACGACGATCTTCTCACCGATCGTGCGTCTCAACAGCTGCACCACACCGCCGACCCTCTCGCCGATATCGAGCACCTTGGGTGCCAGCGGCTGGCGGCGCGAGAAGGCCAGCAGGCTCCGCGTCAGCTCGGCG
>JBBRFD010000171.1:0-10590 GCA_038224985.1 Reyranellales bacterium | reverse complement strand
CGTTCCAGGCATCAAAGGCATGGCTTCATGCGCCCACTTGGCAACGCCGCGGACAGTGTCAGCATAGCCAGGGTGACGAATCACAAATGACCGTCGAGAGATAACTGTGCAACCAAAGCAGCGTTCAAGCGTTTTTGCTTTTGGGCGTGCTCAGATGCCGGTTGTCGAGAAGCTCGATCACTTCATCGATCTTGGTCTGCCGTTCCTTCTGAGTCCCGCCGTGAAAGGCTTCGGTAGCGCTGCAATGGTCCACCACGATTTCCTGCTCGACCTTGCCGAGAGCCGCACGCACCGCGCGTATCTGGTTCAGGATGTCGATGCAGTAGTGCTTTTCCTCGACCATGCGCGCCACACCGCGCACTTGCCCTTCGGTCCGTGGTACGAATTCTTGCAAGCTAAGGTGTTTCTCCCATGACCGTCGATACTCTTGGCCATCAGCATCACGGTCACGTCTCCGAAGTCGCGATTGATCCCGTGTGCGGCATGGAGGTTGCCGTTGCAACGGCGAAGCACACGGCATCCCAGGACGGGAAGCCCTACTACTTCTGTTCGGTCGGGTGCAGAACCAAATTCGTGGCCGATCCCCTGCGCTACCTGAAGGCCGCCCCGCCCAAAGTTGAACAAGCAGTTCCGACCGGGGCGATCTTCACCTGTCCAATGCATGCGCAGATACGCCAGGTCGGGCCGGGCAGCTGCCCGATCTGCGGCATGGCCCTGGAGCCCTTGGTTGTCACGGCGGAAGCCCAGCCAAACGAAGAGCTGAAGGACATGTCCCGCCGGTTCTGGCTTGGGCTGGTCCTGACACTCCCGGTGCTTTTTCTCGAAATGGGCGCTCACGTCCCGATCCTTCGGCTACACGATTTTGTGCCGCCGCACATTTCCGCCTGGATTCAATTTGTTCTGTCGACCCCCGCCGTCTTGTGGGCGGGTTGGCCGCTCTTTCAGCGCGGCTGGGCGTCGATCGTCAATCGCAGCCTCAATATGTTCAGCCTCATCGCCCTCGGGACGGGCACCGCCTACATCTACAGCCTGTTTGCCATCTTCACCCCTGCTGTCTTCCCGGCGGGGTTTCGCGGCATGGACGGCACAGTTCCAGTCTATTTCGAGGCTGCCGCCGTCATTACGGTTCTTGTCCTGTTGGGGCAGGTTCTGGAACTTCGCGCCCGCGAGCAGACCGGTGGTGCGATCCGCGCATTGCTCAATCTGGCACCCAAGACAGCACGGCGCCTGAAGGCCAGTGGCGACGACGAAGAAATCACTCTCGAACTGGTTCAGGTCGGCGACAAGCTCCGCGTTCGCCCCGGCGATGGTGTGCCGGTCGACGGCGAGGTCCTAGAAGGAAAAAGCGCCGTCGATGAATCCATGATTACGGGTGAATCGCTGCCGATCGCTAAGGAGGCCGGTAGCAAGCTCATCGGGGGCACCGTGAACGGCACCGGTTCGCTAGTCATGCGGGCCGACAAGATTGGCGCGGACACCATGCTCTCGCGCATCGTCGCCATGGTCTCCGAGGCACAGCGCAGCCGGGCACCCATTCAACGACTGGCCGATACCGTGGCCGGATATTTTGTGCCGGCAGTATTGGCGACTGCCGTGCTTGCTTTCGCCGGCTGGGCGATTTGGGGGCCATCCCCGGCTCTTTCTTACGCGCTGATTGCGGCAGTCTCTGTCGTCATTATCGCCTGCCCCTGCGCACTCGGCCTCGCCACTCCGATGTCGATCGGCGTTGGCGTCGGCAAGGGTGCCACCGCCGGTGTCTTGATCAAGTCGGCCGAGGCACTGGAGCGCCTGGAGAGAGTGAATACCCTGGTCATCGACAAAACCGGAACGCTCACGGAAGGCAAACCCAAGGTCATTTCAACGGTTCCGGCTGTGGGCATTGCCGTGCCCGACCTCCTGATGCTCGCTGCCAGCCTCGAACGGTCGAGCGAGCATCCACTGGCCGCCGCGATCGTTGCGGCTGCAAAGGCTGCGAATGTCACCCTCCAGAACCCGGTCGACTTTGCGTCTGTTACCGGCAAGGGCGTGACCGGCAAGGTCGGTGGCCGCGCGGTTGCGTTGGGCAATGCCAAGCTGATGGCCGATACAGGAATCGTTCTCGGCGACCTTCAGAGCACTGCGGACAAGCTTCGCGCTTACGGCGCGACAGCCCTTTTTCTGGCGGTAGATGGCAAACCTGGCGGCGTCATCGCCATTGCCGATCCGATCAAATCCACGACACGGGCCGCGCTCGACAGTCTGCGAGCCGATGGCGTTCGCATTGTGATGCTGACGGGTGACAACAAGACCACCGCTCAAGCGGTCGCCAACAAGCTCGGCATCACGGAAGTCGAGGCCGAAGTCTTGCCACAAGACAAGAACCGCATCGTAAAGAAACTCAAGTCCGAAGGTCGCATCGTCGCCATGGCCGGTGATGGCGTCAACGATGCGCCCGCCCTGGCAGAAGCCGATGTCGGCATCGCCATGGGAACGGGAACAGAGGTCGCCATTCAGAGCGCCGGGATTACGCTGGTAAATGGCGATCTCGCAGCGATCACGCGCGCCATGATCGTGAGCAGGGCGACGATGCGCAATATTCGGCAAAACCTCTTCTTTGCATTCGCCTACAACGTTATCGGCATTCCGATTGCGGCAGGCGTACTCTATCCATCATTTGGACTTCTGCTCAGTCCGATGGTCGCTGCACTGGCGATGTCGCTCAGCTCGGTATCCGTGATCGCCAATGCACTCCGGCTCCGCAGTCTAAAGCTTGAAACGTGAGGTTTCGATTCACCCAGGAAATCGCTGCAGCGGGAACAAGAAGCCATTGCAATATGGGCGATAGTCGGTGAAATCGCGTACAACCATGACCTTAAAGATCCTGATCGGCCGCGAGGGCCGCATCGTCGACTGGTTCACCGCCGTCGGCGGCACCGGCGCCAAGCTCGACCGCGCCATCGAGGCCGCGCTGGCCGCGGGCTCCTGATCGTCACGGCATGACGCGGCGCATGCTGTTCCTGCTCGGCATTACCCGGCACGAGCGCCATCGGGTGATCGCGGAGATCGGCGAGGCCATTTCAGCCGCCGGCGGATGGATTGTCGATCACACGTCGTTCTCGAACATTGCCATCGCCATCCGCTTTTCCCTGCCGCCACGCGGGCTCGACGAATGGCGGCGGCGGATCGAGGCGTCTGGTGTCAGGCTCGACGAGGCGAGTCTCGCCCATCTTCGGCAGGCATTCGAGGACGCGCTGGAGAACGACGAAGAGATGTCGGCTTCGCTGAACGTCACCTTCATTCACGACGAACCCGACCTGCGGCAGGTGGTGCCGGCCGTGCCAGGCTGAGCCTCCTGGCGCCTGAGCCGGCTGACGGCGGTTCGCGCGAGCCTGCGTCTGGGACGCCATGACGAAGCCGCCCATAGGCAAAGGCTAGCGGCAGCCGGATTTGTTATCTAGCTCCCCGATAGCGCGAGACTGTGGAGCTTTTCATGGCGGCCTGGTTCCTCTGCTACGACTGCGTCAAGTTCGAGATGCTGATGGTCGGCAAGGATGTCTGCGCCCTGTGCGGTGGCAGCAACGGCGAGGTCCTGTCGCCGGAGCGCGTGCGCGAGGGCATCGAGAACGGCACCTATCGTAGCCTCCTGGGCAAGCTACCCTTAACGTGCCTTGGTCGGCTTAGGAAGGTCGCCAGAGTTCGGCTAATTCTGTCGGGAGCCGAAATCATACTCTACCCAGCGGATCGCCCAAACGGCTTTGCTCCGCCGCAAAGATCCTATTTCAGTGCCGCATCGATCAGAGCGCCGGCGGCTGCAAGGGGCTTTGCTTGCTCATCGGTGAGATCGTGGCGCGTCTTCATGTAGTCGGCGCTGTTGTAGCCGATCCAGACCTTCCCTGCCGCATCCTGCCACGCCAGGGCCTTCATCGGCAGATCGATGGCCACCGTCGGATGACCGACCATCAAGGGTGTTCCCGAACGAGGATTCCCAAAGACGAGCAGCTGTGTCGGCGGAAGTTCGATGCCTACTTTCTTTGCCTCACCGGCGTGGTCGATTCGGGCGAAAACAGTAATTCCTCGTTCCTTGAGAACGCCTTCAAGCCTATCCAGTGTTAGCGCGACCGAATAGAGGCTCGCTCGCTTGGTGATGCCATTGTCGGCGGCGATCGCGTGGAGTGGAAGCAAAAGACAAATCAGGGTAGCGATTGCACGGATCATTCTGGTCTCCGGGTTTGCGGGGCGCGCCTCAGTAGCGAAACGTGTAGTCGATCTGCCAGTCTGGGGAAATCCCGTTGGCGAAGTCGCGCATTGCAGGCGGGGACCCTAGGTGTTTACCGACGTCTTCGGTTGCCTGTCCTTGCTCAAAAGTGTGTTCGGTCTTGGAATCGGGCGACCGACGATAGGCCGGCAATTCTTCGTCAGGCTAATGGAGCCTCGGGCACGACCGCGACCGGACCATCAGGGAGTGGCCATCGGCATCGGCACATTGGAGCATCGCAGTTGTGGCACGGGTTCGCGCTGCTGAACCGGGCGTGCTCCTGTGACCGCGACGAGAAATTAAGCGGCAAGCCGTTCGTAACGATTAAAGCCACACCCAGAGACGACGGTCGGCACGGAAGAGCTTGGGAGGGCCCGGGCGCTGACGTCGCAGGACCGTCATCTGGTGTCGAAGGGCGATGAGTGCCAGTTCCAGTGACGCGCGGCCACGAAGCGGGAAACAGAGCAGGGAAACGAGGGCGGAGAGAGCCCTGATCAAGCCGATGACGTTATGGCGGCGGCACAGCAATCGCTAAGCTTTCTCGGCATTACAGGGTTTTGAGCAGGCACAGCCGCAGATCGAATTTGCCGGCCCGGCCTGTTGCGTCGGCGAGGACCGTCGCCGGCAACCGCGCCCTAGAGGAGTCCCACCATCCGCGCCACGCGCTGGACGCCTTGCCATGCGGGGTCGAGCCCGGCGAATGTCTCGACCATCTTCTTCACGTCGCCCAGGACCGCTGTGAGCTTTGTGCCGTTCGGCTCGTCCTTCTGCGCTTCGATTCGCGCTTCCTCGAGCAGTTCGCGAATTTCCCGCATCTCTTCGACATAATCGTCGTCGATCGCTTTCACGGACGCCGCCAGTGCCGCCGCCAGATGCGACAGGGGGCCGGCGGGAGGATTGGGCAGGGTCATGACGTAAGCTGTCTCCGGTCTTCCAAGGGGATGTTTTCGCTCAGGATGCGGCCGTGCGGGTTGGCATAAAGAGCAGGATGAAAACCATGATTCAGACGGCAGACCAGAACATCCAGGTCAGCGTCGTATTCGCGGCCTGCCATTCGAGAATCTTCTTGTGCACAGCCATTGTCGATGAGCCTTCTATTGAGGGTGGGCTTGCAGCCCGTGAAGACGTTAGCGTTCCCGACGCCGTGCGTGATGCGCGGCCTGTCGTCCGGTTCCGGGTCGCCAGTGTGGCCCATGCCCTGGACATTGAGGCCGGTGACCGGGCAGCGAAAGAGAAAGTGCAGGCTGATGCCCAATTAAACCGCGCTCCCACCGGCACCGTCTTGATCTGTATCAAGGGGCGGCGCGTGGTCTCAGCGGTAGACGAACGCCCGGTCGTCGAGGTCGATCGACGGGAACAGGTCCTTCTCGTTCCAGTAATCCTGCGTGTGCTGCCATTCAGGTTTGTCGCCTCGTTTGGGCAGCAGATGTATACCGCGCATCAAGTAACCGGGATTGAAGTTCTCTGGATCGATCCAGGGCAGGAGCGGCATGTCACTGTCTTCTGGCCGCAGCGCCACCTCGACCGAGGCCGCGCCCCGGTCTTTCATGTGTCCGAGCAGCCGGCAGACAAAGTCGCCGATCAGGTCGACCCGTAGCGTCCAGCTGGCACGAAAGTAGCCGAATACCCACACCATGTTGGGCACGCCCGTGAACATCATGCCGCGGTAGGTCACTGTGTCGGCGAAGACGAGCTTCTTGCCGTCGATGACGAATTCGATGTCGCCCAGCACGTTGAGGTCGAAGCCGGTGGCCGTGACGACGATATCGGCTTCGAGTTCCTTGCCCGACTTGAGGAGAATGCCCGTGGCCGTGAAGCGCTCGATCTCGTCGGTCACGACCGAGGCCTTACCGGCGCGTATGCCGCGGAAGAGGTCGCCATCCGGCACGAAGGCGATACGCTGGCGCCAGGGCCGGTAGCTTGGCGTGAAGTGCGGGGCGAGTTCGGCATCGGGGCCGAGATAGGCCCGCACGCCGGCCAGCAGCTCCTGCTTGACGGTCTCCGGCTCCTCGAACGAGCGACGCGTGAAGGTGGCCTGGTCGAACAGGATTTTGCGCCGGACGATTTCGTGGATCCAGGTCTCGTCGACCCGCAACTCGCGCAGCGTGTCGGCCAGAACATTGGCATTGCGCGCGGGAATGAAATAGGTCGGCGAACGCTGCAGGACCGTGACGTGCTCGCAGTCGGCGGCTATCGCCGGCACCACCGTCGCCGCCGTCGCTCCGGAGCCGATCACCACGACCTTCTTGCCCGCGTAGTCGAGGTCTTCCGGCCAGGTCTGGGGATGGACGATGCGGCCCTTGAAGTCGGCCATGCCAGGCCATTCCGGCGTGTAGCCGCGCTCATGGCGATAGTAGCCCTGGCACATCCAGAGGAAATTCGCGGTGAACCGCACCGTTTGGCCCGTGCCGACAACCGTCGCCTCGATCGTCCAGTGCTTGTCGGCGCCCGACCAGGAAGCCGATTGGATCCTGTGACCGTAGCGGATGTGGCGGTCGAGATCGTTCTCGGCGATCACCTCACCCATGTAAGCGCGAATCTCCGCCGCGGTGGCGATCGGCTTGCCCGTCCAGGGCTTGAAGCGGTAACCGAAGGTGTAGAGGTCGCTGTCGGAGCGGATGCCGGGATAGCGGTGCGTCAGCCAGGTGCCGCCGAAACTCTCCTGTTGCTCGAGCACGACGAAGCTCTTGTCGGGACACTGCCTGGTCAGATGGTAAGCGCCCCCGATACCGGAAATGCCGGCGCCGACGATCAGGACGTCGAAATGCCCGGTCTGCGGCGCGCCTTGTGGGCCGGCCGCGGCCTTTGGCGTGACGGTGGGACGGTTCAACGCTGCGGTGTCGGGCATGGCTCGGGCCTTCCTTCAAGTTTGTCGGGCCGCCGCGTCCGCCGGAAGGCCCTTTGCCTTGTCTATCGATAAGTGTCGCGCGCGCCCGGGACAAGACCTTGCTCGATCCGTAGAGAATGCCTCCATCACATCGTCGTCTTCGGCGAGGCCCATCTGCGTCGGATCCTTGCCGGTTATGCCGCCTACTACAATGAATCTCGGACGCACCTGTCGCTAGACAAGGATTCGCCGGGTCGTCGACCAATCCAACGGCTCGGCTAGGTGGTCGCGCAGCCAATCCTCGGCGGACTTCATCATCAACACTGCCAGATGTAGTATTTGGTAGGCACGGGGCGCATCTCGACGCGCTTGCGCTCATCGCAGATAATTTTGAGTGGGGGCATATCAGGCCGTGGCCGCGCATTCAGCATCTTCAGCGGCAAGAACGTCCGATTACCTAGGATCGTTCAGGCCGCATGTGCCTCCAGCCGCGTAAGGAGCGCCCCATTTTCAGCGTCCATCGTGCGACGTCAGTGGTTCGACGAGCGCTCAATAAGACCGATTTGCAGGTCCGGTGGCGCCGTTTCCAAAACTTCACGGCCGAGCTGCGTCACGGCCCAAGTTGAAAATTCGAGCAGGCCCATAATCGCCAACCGCACCTGCTCATCAGTCCTCTCTGAGCAGTTATCGCCTCGCGCGAACGCATTTAATTTCTCGATATCGCGCCGGCCTAGGGCCCATCTCCGTAGCTCTTGAACTTCATTTGCTAGCTCGCTACGGAGGAAGTTATCCATGATCATGATCCCATCAGGTGGCAGCTCGCTCCGCCTCCGTTCCTAGTTCAAGCGTCGCGAAAACTGGAACGGAAAGGTCGGCCGAAATACCAGTACTAAGAGAACCGCCTCCACGTCGGGGTTGTTCCAAGAATTCTGAATTTCTCTTTCTGGCTGGTTGAAGGCGTCGGAGAAGCCGGTTTGTCTCAGGCATGGTCGCCTAACGGCAACACAATGTATCGCACCGACATAAAGCAACTACTCTGCGGACTTAGCGCTTTCGTTTAGTAAGCACAATTGATTGGCAATGAAGGGATGCTAAGCCTCTGCGTGCTCAGTTGCTTGTGCGAGCTCCACAGATAAACATTCACCACTCGGAAACGGTGCTGACACTTCATCGTGCTTAGTTAGGTCCAAGGCCAGCCTCTGTCGATCAGAAGCCGCGCCAGCGCCGCCGCTAATAGGACGGCCATGAAACCGTCAAGGCGGTCGAGCAACCCGCCATGGCCTGGGATCAGATGGCCGCTGTCCTTCACGCCGGCGCGTCGTTTGGCGTGCGACTTCAGTAGGTCGCCCATCTGAGCGACGACCGCAAGGATTGCGCCGACCGCGCCCAGCATCTGTAACTGGCCCGCGCCGATGGCGACGCCGAAGCCCGCGCTCGTAAACGCGGTCACGACTATTGCGCCGATCAGCCCGGACCAGGTCTTGCCAGGGCTGATCCGTGGCGCGAGCTTCGCACCGCCGACCCAGGAGCCGACGAAATAGGCAGCGATGTCAGTCGCCCACACGCAAGCTGTTAACCACAGCACAGTCGCGCGCCCCAGCACGGGCTGGTGGCGCAGCCACAACAGCACAAGCAATGCTGTGATCACGTAGGCCAGACCGGACGCGCAGGCGAGTGGGTAACGACGTGTAAGGCGAATCCACTCCGCCGCCATCAGCGGCGCTGCCAGCGCGGCCAAAAGGTCGATCCAAGGAAAGCCGAACCACACCGCCGCTACAAACAACGGCGCCAGGACGATGGCCGACAAGACGCGCGTCAGCAGGCCGTGAAACTGCTTGGAAGGTATGGTCACCGTTTCAGTCGTCGACGCTGTTGTGCATAATCGTTCTAGAATCCTGAATGGCGCTGGTTCCGTTCCTGATCCCACCGCTGGTGTCTGTGCCGCTAATGCAAGGCGCTGTCAGCCGCGCCGCCGAGGCGCGCTTCAGGCTCATGGGAGTTTCCTTGCGTACAAGAATTTCTTGTCCTTCCGATCAATGTCGAGGCCCATGATCCAGATCAATTGCCGGTTGGCCGAGACCTGACATAGTCGAACACTCACGTGGAGCACGATATGACTGCACATATCAATCGCGCGACTTGAACGGCACAAAGCTGGGAGTTTCGATGCGACTTTATTGCGTTGCTTTTTGCGCAGGCGCTTGCGCTTTGCTGGCGGCATGTGCTGATAGGCATCTTGGCCTGCCGCCGCTACTGCCGGCCCACGCCGTCAATGCGCCGCCGCCGGCCGTCCCGGGCAGCCCGACCGTGCACAGAGACTGGCCGTCGGGTCAGCCTGTCGGGCCCATGTCCGATGCCGCCAACACTATAATGGCTGATTTCAACCGGTCGCATGCTGCCGTGCTCGGTCCCATGTCCCCGAAGCCTTCGAGCTTCGAAAATTCCTGCGCGCCGGAGCCTTACGTATTCCAGTCGAACGCCGGCTATGAAGCGGTGCGCGTCAAGGATTGCCGTAACGATCAGCTGCTTTACCTTCCGGCGAGCGAGACCGCCCGTATTGGACGCTACGTCGAGGAATGCAACCGCGTCTGCAGCGGTCAGAGCCCCGGTGCGGGGGCCGGCAACTGACCGGCACGGATCGCCGAGGTGGCGGTCGCGAGTCTAACAATTCGACAACCCCCTGTGTTTAACCCTCAGAGCGCGAGGAGAGGCTCGTGCAGCGTTCCCTGTATCCAGGCTCTTAAACTGGGGTCGGCCAAGACTGCCGCTTCGCATCACGATCCGAATGCCGGGCAATTTGCCCACTCATACGCTCGTCCAACACCGGGTCAAGCGCCTGGTACCGCAAACGGATCGCAGCATCGTCAACCACGCCGCGATTCTACAAACTCCGAGTCACCGAGGGAATCCCCCGCGCCAGACAAAGTCCGCGTTCCGATTCAGTTATTTAGCAACGATCTCTAAGCGGAACAAATAGCTCGCCATGACGTTAACATACGTTGGCAATCAGCCGGCATTGTCATCGACAAGTGGCATTTGTCCAAGCATGCCAGCCAAGCGTCGCCAAAAGCGACAGAGCAGGCACCCTCTGTGACAAGACAGCAACCCACTCGTGAGATGCGGCGTTTCGCCGGGCTCCTCGTTGCCCGGGAGATGAAGCGCGACGTATCGCGGCAGGAGCCGACGGTGGCCGTCCTCGTCTACGAGAGACTGCGTCCGGTCCTCGCGGCGCTGCTGGGTCATGTCGGCTTCAATGCCTTGCTCTTGCGTGCCCTGACCTTGGCCAGCACCGACGTTACCTGGCTCGCCGCGCTGAGCCTTGGCCCCGATGGGGCGTTACAGGGCCTGGAAGAAGCCGAAGCGCCGGTTGGGGCGGCCGCAAAACTAAGGGGGGGGGTGGCTCTTCTGTCGGAGCTGCTTGTGCTGCTGGTCGCCTTCATCGGCGAGGATCTGACAATGCGCCTCGTGCGCGAGGTTTGGCCGGATGTCGCCTTCGGCAATTTGGATCTTGGAAAAGGAACCCAAAAGT
>JBBRFD010000170.1:0-10592 GCA_038224985.1 Reyranellales bacterium | reverse complement strand
CACCGATGAAACGCCTCCTGACCCTGCCGCTTTGCGCCGCCCTCCTCGCAACAACACCGGCAGGCGCCCAGACACCGCCCGCTTCCTCGACACCAGCGCAGTCGACGCCCGCACCGGCAACTCCACCGGCAGCTCCACCGGCCCAGGCCACGACACAAGCGCCGCCGGTCCCTCTGCCGACCTGGTTCGCCGAGATCGACACGGCCAAGACCGGCGCGGTCACCCGGGCGGACTTTCTCAAGTACCGCATGAAGACCTTCGAGCAGCTCGACGCCAACAAGGACAACAAGCTTACGCTCGAGGAATTCCTCAAGGTCGCCGAGCCGCCTTTCACGCCCGATGCGCCGAACCTGCCGCCGATCGAGGAGCGCCGCCAGCGCGCCCGCGTCGAGTTCGGCAATCTCGACACCAACCGCGACGCCATGGTCGATCGCGCCGAGGCGGAAGCCCTGGTCCATGCCGAGTTCAACCAGTACGACACAGACCGCGACAACAAGGTCACCGAAGCCGAGCTGCGCCTGATCATCCAGCGCTCGCTGGCCCGTGAAAGCTCCGAGCGCCAGCAGCAAGAAGCGCGGCGCCGCCAGGGCCTGATGGTCATCAACGAGTTCATCGACATGCAACTCAAGGGCGCCGACCAGCTCGACAAGAACGGCGATGGCAAGGTCAGCAAGGACGAATACGTCACGCTGGCCGGCCCGGCCGATGGACCCCAGGCGCAGAACCTGCCGCCGATCGAATTGCGCCGCCAGCTCGCGCTGCGCAAATTCGCCGACATCGACACCAACAAGGACGGCTTCCTCGACCGCGTCGAACTCACCGCCTATGCCGTCTCGCTGTTCCAGACCATGGACCTCAACAAGGACCGCTTCCTCAACGAGGAAGAGTTCAAGAAGGCCCAGGAAGTCGAGAGCCAAAAGCTGCGCGCCGTGATGCAGAGCCTGATGCCGGCCCAACCGGCCCAGCAGCCGCGTCCGGCCCCCGCGCCGGCCCAGCCGCGCCCGGCGCAGCCCCAGCAGCAACCCGGCGGCCTCGCGCCGGGCCTGCCGCAAGGCACACGCTAGAGCAGGGCGAGCCGCGGACGGCGGCCGCTCCACGACACATGAAGCGCCTCCTCGCCCTGCCCTTCTGCACTGTCCTCTTCGCGACAACCCCGGTCGGTGCCCAGACACCGCTGTCGGCTCCGCTGCCGGCATGGTTCACTGAGATCGACGCGACCAAGACCGGCGCCGTCACCCGCGCGGATTTTCTCAAGTTCCGCATGAAGATTTTCGAGCAGCTCGACACCAACAAGGACAACAAGCTCACCGTCGAGGAATTCATCAAGGTCGTCGAGCCGCCTTTCACGCCCGATGCGCCGAACTTGCCGCCGGTCGAGGAGCGCCGCCAGCGCGCCCGCCAGGAGTTCGGCTATCGCGACACCAATCGTGACAGCGTCGTCGACCGCGCCGAAACCGAGGCCCTGGTCCATGCCGAGTTCAACCAGTACGACGCGGATCGCGACAACAGGATCACCGAAGCCGAACTGCGCCAGTACGTCCAGCGCTCGCTTGCCCGGCAAAGCGCCGAGCGCCAGCAGCAGGAAGCAAGCCGCCGTCAGGGCCTCATGACCGTCGGCGAATTCATCGACATGCAGCTCAAGGCCGCCGACCAGCTCGACAAGAACCGCGACGGTAAGATCAGCAAGGATGAGTATGCAGCGCTTGCCGGTCCAGCCAACGGAGCGCAGGCGCAAAACCTGCCGCCCCTCGACGTGCGGCGCCAGCTTGCGCAGCGCAAATTCGCGGAAATAGATGCCAACAAGGACGGCGTTCTCACCCGTGTCGAACTCACCGCCTATGCCGTCTCCTTGTTCCGGCGCCTCGACCTGAACAAGGATCGCTTCCTCGATGAAGAGGAATTCAGGAAATCCCAGGAAGCCGAGGCGCAGAAAGTGCGGGATCTCATCCGCAGCCAACAGCCACCAGCGTCACCGCAGCAGCAGCGTCCACCCGTCCAACCGTCCCCCGCGCCGCCACCCCAACAACAACCCGGCGGCCTGGCACCCGGTCTACCTCAAGGCCTGCCGCAACAGACGCGCTAGTTCACTCGACCGTCACGCTCTTTGCGAGATTGCGCGGCTGGTCGATGTCGGTACCTTTGGCCACCGCCGTGTAGTACGCGAGCAACTGCACCGCTACGGTGTAAAGAATCGGCGCCACGATCGGATCGACGTCCGGGAGCGTGACCGAGACCACCGCCTTTTCACCCAGCCGGGCGATGCCGGCCTTGTCGCTCAACAGCACCAGCTTGCCGCCGCGCGTCTTGACCTGCTCGAAATTGGACGCGGTCTTGTCGAACATCGAATCGGTTGGCGCCACCACCACGACGGGGACGGCATCGTCGATCAGCGCGATCGGTCCATGCTTCATCTCGCCGGCGGCGTAGCCTTCGGCATGGATGTAGGAAATCTCCTTGAGCTTCAGCGCGCCTTCCAGCGCCACGGGGAAAGACGTGCCGCGACCGATGAAGAGCACGTCGCGCGCCGGGGCCAGGACATCCTCGGCGATGCGCCGGTAATCCTCTTCCAGATTGAGCGTTTCGTTGATGCGCGAGGGCAGCTCGATCATGGCTACCGCCAGCCGCTCTTCCTCCTCGCGAGCCAACGTGCCGCGCGCCCGGCCGGCGGCAATGGCCGCCGCCAGCAACACGGTGAGCTGAGTGGTGAAGGCCTTGGTCGAAGCGACGCCGATTTCCGGCCCCGCCTGCGTCGGCAGCACGACATGTGACAGCCGGGCGATGGCGCTCTCAGGTACATTGACCACCGATAGCAGCGTCTGCTTCAGCGTCTTGGCGTAGCGCAGCGCCTCCAGCGTATCGATCGTCTCGCCGGACTGGGACACCGCGATACACACGCCGCCCTCGGGCAGCGGCGGCTCGCGATAGCGGAATTCCGAAGCAACCTCGATCTCGACCGACAGACGCGCCAGTTTCTCGAGCCAGTATTTGCCGATCATGCAGGCGTAGAACGCAGTGCCGCAGGCCGTCATGGTGACGCGGCTCACCTTGTTCCAGTCGAAGGGCAGCGCCGGCAGGGTGATCTTGCGGCTGGCCGTCTCGATATAGGACAGAAGCGTGTCGCCGATCACCGTGGGCTGCTCATAGATCTCTTTGAGCATGAAATGCCGGTGATTGCCTTTGCCCATCATCGCGCCCGACAACCCGCTGATGCGGATCGGACGCTCGACCTGCGTCGTGCCCTGGTAGACCGTGCAGCCGTCGGCCCTCACCACGACCCAGTCCTCGTCCTCGAGGTAGCTCACCCGGCTCGTGAAGGGCGCCAGCGCCAGCGCATCGGTGCCGATATACATCTCGCCGTCGCCATAGCCGACCGCGAGCGAGCTGCCGCGGCGGGCGCCCATCAGGATATCGTGCCGGCCGCTGAACAGGATGGCGAGCGCGAAAGCGCCGCGCAGGCGCTCCATCGCCTTGCCCATCGCCTCCTCGGGCGACATCTGGCGTTCGAGATACGAGGTCAGAAGCTGGGCCACGATCTCGGTGTCGGTGTCGCTGTCGAAGGTGCGCCCTTCCGCCAACAATTCGTCCTTCAGCTCCTGGAAATTCTCGATGATGCCGTTATGCACGATCGCCACACGGTCGGTGGCGATGGGGTGGGCATTGCGCTCCGACGGCTTGCCGTGCGTGGCCCAGCGCGTATGGCCGATGCCGATGGTGCCGCCCAGAGGTTCGTCCTTGAGCCGGGCCTCGAGGTTCACCAGCTTGCCCTGGGCGCGCCGGCGATCGATATGGCCGTTCACCAGGGTGGCGACGCCCGCCGAATCGTAGCCGCGATATTCAAGCCGCTTCAGCGCATCGACCAAAAGAGGGGTGACCGGCGCCTTGCCGATGATGCCAATAATGCCGCACATGCGATCAACTTTCGGAAATACGTCTGAGCAGGAAAACTACTTTTTCTTCGCCCGCCTGGCCTTTTCCGCACGGGCCTTCAGTTTCGCACGAAGCGGCCCGGCGCGCCCGTTTTTTGTCACCTGAAGAGCGCGCCCAAATGCCAGGGCGCCGGCCGGAACGTCCCCGGTGATCACGCTGCCGGCGGTGACATTGGCCCCCCGCCCGATGCGCAGCGGCGCCACCAGCGAACTGTTGGAGCCGATGAAAACGTCATCGCCTATGATCGTGCGATGCTTGCCGTAGCCGTCGTAATTCACCGCGATGGTGCCGGCGCCGATATTACTGCCCGCCCCGATATCGGAGTCGCCGAGATACGCCAGGTGATTGGCCTTGGCGCCACGGCCCATCGTCGTGGCCTTGAGCTCGACGAAATTGCCGATATGGACATCCTCGCCGACCAGCGAACCCGGTCGGATGCGGGCGAAGGGCCCGATGATCGCGCCGCGCCCGATGCGCGCACCCTCGATGTCGCAGAAGGCCTTGATCTCGACATTCGACGCGACGCTGACGCCGGTGCCGAAGCGCACGTTTGGGCCGATGCTGACATCGGTCGCCAGTTTGGTATCGGCGCTCAGCCACACTGTATCCGGATCGGTCATGGTGACACCGGCCAGAAGCGCCGCGGCCCGCAGCCGCTGCTGCAACGCTCGTTCCGCCACGGCCAGTTCGGCCCGTGAGTTGATGCCCTGGAACTCTGCCTCCTCGCCCGCAACCGCGATGGCGCGATGGCCCGCCGCACGGGCGATGGCAACAGTGTCGGTGAGATAGAACTCACCTTTGACGTTCTTGTTGCGGATCGCGCCCAACAGCGTCGCGACCAGCTTGCCGTCGATGCACATGACCCCGGAGTTGCAAAAGTCGACGGCCCGCTCGCCACAGATGGTATCCTTGCTCTCGACGATCTTCTCGAGCACGCCGCCGCGCTCGATCAACCGGCCATAGGGCGAGGGATCGGCGGCCTTGAAACCCAGCACGCCAACAGCCGCCTTGGCGCGAGCGCAGGCGGCGATCAGGCGCTTCATACTGGCCGTGGTCACAAGCGGTGCATCGCCGAAGACGACGAGGACCGGCCCGGCATGGCCCGCGAGCGCCGGCAAGGCGGCCCGGGCGGCATGGCCGGTACCGAGCGGCCTGGTCTGCACGGCGGTCTTGTGCGGGGAAAAGGCCGCCGTCACCGCCGCCTGGCCCGGCGCCACGACACCGACGACGCGGGCGGGCTTGAGGGCCGCCGCATTTTCGAGCACATGGCGCAGCATCGGCCAGCCGGCCAGCGGATGCAGGACCTTCGGAAGCGCCGATTTCATGCGAGTGCCGGCGCCGGCAGCGAGAACGACGACAGCTAGAGGATAGGCCATGCGGCTCCGATGCCATGGGCACGACTTGCCTGCAAGCCGGATGTGCTAAAGGACTACCATGCACCCGAACGCCGATAATCTTATCGCCAGCCGTTTCGACACCGTGATCTACGATCTCGACGGCACCCTGATCGACAGCGCCGAGGACATGCGCGTGGCCGTCAGCAACGTCCTGGCCGACCATGGCCTGCCGCCGGTCACCGACGACGACGTGCGGATATTTATGGGCCAGGGCAGCAAGATCACCATGGGCAAGGCTTTCGGCAAATACGGCAAGACCCTCGACGACGAGGCGCTGAGCGCCGTCACCCGCGAATTCGTGCGCTATTACGAGGCCGACCCGATCAGCCACACCGTGGCCTTCGAGGGCGTGGCAGAAGTGGTCGCCCGCTTCGCCCGCCTTGGCCTGAAGCAGGGCGTCTGCACCAACAAGTTCGAGAAGCCGTCGCGCATCATCCTCGAGCACCTGAAGCTGATGCCACCGATCAGCGATGTGGCCGGAGCCGACACCTTCCCGGTGCGCAAGCCCGACCCCCGGCACATCCTGCTGCTGGTCGAGCGCATGGGCGGCGATCCCAAGCGGACAGTGATGATCGGCGATTCCATCCACGACGTCGAAGCTGCCCACCGCGCCGGCCTTCCGGCCGTACTGGTAAGCTGGGGCTATACCGCGAGGCCGGCGTCAGAACTGGGCGCCGAAGCCGTGATCGAGCGCTTCGACGCCTTGCCGGAGGCGCTGGGCGCACTCGCCGCGGCGCGTTGAAGGCCCGTTGACTGTCCTGCCCCAGCGTCTTATACGCGCGACCTTCGGGCGCGTAGCTCAGCGGGAGAGCACACCCTTCACACGGGTGGGGTCGTAGGTTCAATCCCTACCGCGCCCACCATTGCCCCGAAGCACTTTATCGAGCCACGGCAGGAAGTCTTTGAGGACCCGGGCGCTGCCCCGTTCGTTGACATGCGCGAACGACCAGAACAGCAAGCCTTGGCTGTCCGATTGGTGGCAATATTCGCCGTCGCAGAATCCCGGCACCGAATCGTACACCGCGATGTTGGGATTGCCCTTCGCCGCTTCCATGAACAAGGCCCGCTGCGGCTTCATCTTGGCTTCGATCACCAGCCGTGCTTCGCGGCAGGCATCGGCATCGGGCACCACGGTGAGATCGGCGCCGAACAACACGACCTGCCGTGGCTTGCATCCGCCGGGCGCGCGATAGAATTCCGGAACCGACGAGACGTAGATCACCTTCTTGCCGAGCGCGAGGACAGCCTGCTGGAAAGCTTCCAGCCGTGCGGGATTCGAGAAGATCGGATTGTTCGTGAAGGTGGGAATGACGACGGCCTCGATCGACGGCTGACGCTCCAGTATCTTGAAGGCATCGCGCACGACGTTTTGGCAGGTGTCAGCGCCTTGCCGCCATGTCGTGAAGTCGACCGGCTTCAGGCAGTCCGGGCGGCGCCATTGAAAGCTGTTGGCGGCGACCAGGATCGCCTCTTCCGCGACCTGTCCGGAGTGGATCGCGGAGAACATGGCCATCGAAACGCTGTCGCCGACGAAGAGCAGGCGCGGCTTGGCACCTCGCACGAAGCAGACATAGGCGTCCCCCGTCTCGATTCCAAAGGGCTTGGCACAGGAGCCGTCGGAGGTCCGGCTGGCGGTCGGGATGCCGATGTCTTTCGCCAACTGCCGGTTGGTCTCCGCCACGCTGCGGCTATCGAGGCCGTTCATCCGCAGGGTCAGCAGGCCACCCCCGCCCAGCACCAGGACGAGCCCGGCCAGGGCGGCGACGGCACGTCCCTGGCGTACACCGAAGCGGATCGGCTTTTCTACCAGCGCGTAGGTGAGCCAGGCGAGAACGAAGCTGGCTGCGATCAGCGGCAGATTTACCTGGCTCGACGGCGTCGCCCCGTAGAGAACCCAGGCGAAGGCAAAGAGCGGCCAGTGCCAGAGATAGAGCGGGTAGGAAATCTTGCCGACGAAGACCATGGGCGGCGACGCCAGAAGGCGTCGGCTCGCCCAGGTGTGCGGCCCGGAGGCGATGACGAGCGAGGCACCCGATACCGGCAGCAACACCCACCATCCGGGAAAGGATTGCACTGGCGTGAACCAGGCGGCAATCGCGATCAACGCCAATCCGAGGACACAGGCGGCCTCTCCCAAGCCCGTCGCCACAAGCCATCGCAGGCTGATCTCGCGCGGAATACGCGCCACCAGAACACCGGCCGCCAATTCCCAGAACCGCATCTGCGGCGAGTAAAACGCGGTCGATGTCGATTCGGCGGTCACGTTCAAGGTGAACGACACAATCGAGAACAAGACCGTCACGGCGACGAACAGCGACTTGCGGCGCCACATCAGGGCCGCGAAGAGCGGCCACACGAGATAGAACTGCTCCTCGATCGCCAGCGACCAAAGATGCAGCAGCGGCTTGGTATGCGCCTCCATGTCGAAATAGCCGACTTCGTTAAGCAGGACGAAATTGGAGATGAAGACCGAGGCGGCGGCGATGTGGGTGCCGAGTTGCTGGAACTCCGCCGGATACATCGTATTCCAGCCGACGAGATAGACGAACGCCATCACGCAGATCAACGCGGGAAAGATCCGTCGGACACGCCGGGCGTAAAAGGAGGCGAAGCTGAAGCTTCCCGCCTCGAGTTCGGCATAGATCAACCCGCCGATCAGATAACCGGATATGACGAAGAAGACGTCGACGCCGATGAAGCCGCCCTTCAGGTCGCCCGGATAGGCGTGGAAGAAGAGCACCGCCAGGATCGAGATGGCTCGGAGGCCGTCGATGTCGGGCCGGTAGCCTGCCGACATCCAGGGTGGCTTCGCCGCTTTCGCCTTCTCTTGCACCAAGTCCTCCGCAGACGCGTCGCCGCAAATTCGCGGGCGCGAGTATGCCGGACTAGAGAGCCGCGGTCCGCTCCTTAGGCACCCAGCTCTTGGCTTCGCCGGCATAGATCGCGCCGGGATTGCCGCGCACCGTGGTGCGCCACATCATGCGCTGCTCATTGGCGCCGTCGTACCAGGTCGCCGTATGAATCAGGCAGCGATTGTCCCAGACCAGCACATCGCCCTGGGCCCATTCGTGGACATAGACGAACTCCGGCCGCGTGTAGTGCGTCATCAGCGCGTCGAGCAGTTCCGCGCCATCGCCATGCGGGCCGGGCTGCATGCCGACGAAGGGTCCTTCGAACCAGTCCATCTGGCTGTTCTCGCACAAATAAAGCGCGCGCTTGCCGGTGACCGGGTGGCCCCGCACGACCGGCTGACGCTGCGAGCGTTCGTGCTCGGCGAAGGCGCGCGGAGTCTTGCCGGCAAGAGCGGCGTCACGGCCCCGGCCGCTGAACGGCTGCGCATGCAGGCCCTGCAGCCCCTCGACCTTGGCCTTGAGATCGGCCGGCAGCGCCTCGTAGGCCAGCGTGCCATTGGCGAACAGCGTCTGCCCGCGATCGCGCGCCACCGGCATGACGGCATAGAACAAAGATATGTCCGGCGGCGGCCGGCGATAGCTCTGGTCGGTGTGCCAGCCCCTGCGTTGGGGATATTGCACCGGAAAACGGCCATCGGCGGTGAGCGGCGGATCGGGCCGCTTGGGCGGCGCGCGGTTCACCGGCGGGATATTCGAGACCAGGAAGATTTCGGGAAAGGTCTCATGGACCAGATGCTGGCCGGTCAGCAGGTAGCGGTAGTCCTCGATGTCGGCTCCGAACAGGCGACTGAGACGGACCAGCAACCCGGCATCGCGTGAGATCTCGTGCAGCCCGGGAAGCAGCAGCAAACCGCCGGCCTCGGCCAGAGCTGCCGGCAGGAGATCGGGCGTGTCCTCGGCAGCGGCGACGAAGGGCTCGCCGCCCGCGACCAGCCGCACCGTCGCGCCAAAGCCGGCGCCCGGCAAGGGTTTGGTGATCTCCAGTCGAGCCGTCATTTGTTGCCTCGCTTCTTACGTCAGGACTAGCAAACGTCAGGCCAGCTTGGGAAAACGCCGTCCCTTGGGCAGGCCGAGGATCGAATAGATCGGAAATTCGATGACGGCGGTCAAAAGCTTGCCGTTCTTTACATCGTAGACGTCATAGCCCGCGTCGCGCAGCAGGCCGATACAGTCGAAGGCCTGGTCGAGGCCATGCAGGGAAATCAGCCAGGCGGCTTTGCGCTCGGCCATGACACTCCGGGCGCCGGCAAGGGCTGCCCCCTCGAAGCCCTCGATATCCATCTTCACGACATCGGGCGACAGCCCGCGCTCGGCCCGGACCTGGTCGAGGCTGACAAGCCGCATATCGGCCCCGCCCGCCTCTCCGGCATCGCGCACGCCGCTTTCGTAGCTGAACTCGGTATTGGCCACGAAGGAGACAACCTGGTCGTGCTTGTCGCCCACCGGCCGGTCGATGACCGTGACATTGGCGGTTCGGTTGCTGGCGAGATGATGGCGCAGATAGAAGAGGTTTTGCGGATCGGGCTCGAAGGCGATGACCTGCCCCTTCGGACCGACGATCCGCGACGCCGCCAACGTGTAATAGCCGACATGCGCGCCGACATCGAAGACGGTCCCGCCTGCCGGGATCAAAGCGGCAAGCAGACTGGATTCGTGATGCTCGTAAGTGCCGAACCAGCAGCTCGTCACACCGGACTTGATCCGCCAGCGCCGGCCACGATTGATGCCGGACAGGATCGGCACATCGAATGAACCCAGAGCGTTACGGACGAGTTCCTTGACGGCAGTGCGGAAAGACCTCACCCGGCCGACCTCCCGCCGGCATAGGGATCGTTGACGCCGTCGAGCGGCCAGATTGGCCGGCGCAGCTTCTTGAACTTGAGCCGCGAAATATCGGGCGAGCAGATGCCGCCTGAATCGACCAGGACGATCTCGCGGGCGATCGGCGTGTAGGCCGCGCGGAAGTGCTGCACGCTCTTCACCACCAGCACGTTCCTGCTGCCGGGGTCGATGCCCTGGCTCAGGAAGACCTGCAGGTCGATGGTCTGGACGCGGCTCGAGATCGTGACGACATCGATGCCGCCGATGCGCAGCACCGCGGTCGGTCCCATCTGCGTCTCGACGCCGGCATTCATCGGCCCGTCGTTCTTGAAGTAGCCGTCGGACAACATCTTCACGACCGCCCTGGCCTTCACCGGCGCGCCCATCGAGGAATCGGTATGGCCACCCAGGCTGACCTCGATCTCGGCGCCGACGCCGGCTTTCATCGCCTGCTGCACCGTGCCGGGATCGTAGATCGTGCCAAAGGCCACGTTCTGCACGTTGGCGTCGATCAGCCCCTGCAGGACGGGCGTGG
>JBBRFD010000169.1:0-10660 GCA_038224985.1 Reyranellales bacterium | reverse complement strand
CGCACATAAAACACCGAGTAGTAGCCGATGGTGCCGTCGCCGTTGACGGTGGTGTTGAAGGGCTCGACCTTGACACCGGTGACAAGGGCGCGGGCATAGGAAGCCGGACCGTAGCCGGCGATATGGATGGTGCCGTTTCGCTGGCCTTCGATGACGGCCGCGTAGTCGTTGGCAACGCGCAGCGTTACCTTGGTGCCGAGTTCCTTCGACAAGTATTCGAGGAAGAGACCGTAGCGCTCGGTCACGCCTGAGGCGTTCTCGGCCGGGACGACGGCATAGACGAGTTCGGGATAGGCGGCGCGCCAGCTCTGCGCCTCGGCCGTGGTGGTGCCGAGCACGAGCGTGCCGGCGGCAAGGGCTGCGGCGCCCAGGGTGATGCGGCGGGTCAACATGGTTGGTACTCCTGACGGGTTGGGAAAAGCGGTGATTAACCGGCGAGCGCCATGCCGGGCTGGGCAGATGCGGGAATGAAGTCCGGCCGCGCGGTGCCGACGACGTCGCCGGATTCGAGGCCGTAGAGGTCGCGGGTGACATGATCTGTAAGAGCCGCCGGCACGCCGTTGAACACGACACGTCCGGCGGCAAGTCCGACCAGCCGGTCGCAGTAGCCGCGCGCGAGATCGAGGCTGTGCAGGTTGCAGATCACGGTGATGCCGAAGTGCCGGTTGATGTGCTGCAAGGCGTCCATCACCACCTGGGTGTTGCGCGGATCGAGCGAGGCGATCGGCTCGTCGGCCAGGATGATCTCAGGCTCCTGCACCAGTGCGCGGGCGATGGCGACGCGCTGCTGCTGGCCGCCCGACAGGGTATCGGCGCGCTGGCCGGCGAGATGGGCCATGTCGAGGCTTTCCAGCGCCGAGAGACCCAGGGCTTTCTCCTCGTCAGTCCACAACTTCAGAAGCGCACGCGGTAGCGGCGCATGAAAGGCCCGGCCCATCATGACGTTGGTGAGCACGTCGAGACGGCCAGCGAGATTGAATTGCTGGAAGATCATGGCGCAACGCGCCCGCCACTGGCGAAGATCGCGACCGCCCAGACCGGTGACGTCGACGTCGCCAAAGTGGATCCGGCCAGCGCTGGGATCGCTCAGGCGATTGATCATGCGCAGCAGGGTTGACTTGCCCGATCCCGACTGCCCGATCACGCCCAGCATCTGGCCGGCCGGCACGTTGAGGGAGATGTCGTTCACGGCGGTCTTGCCGCCAAATCGTTTGGTAACGCCTTCGAGCCGCAGCACAGGGACCTCGTATCGTTTGCCTGAGGCTTTGCGTAACGGGCGGAGACTGCGGACGCGCGACTCTGGGATGACAGATTGAAGACAGCCGTCCGCAGCGCACGCCGAGCGGTGGACAAAACCCGACCGCATCACTCCCGGTTCACCACCAGCTCTGGAATCACCCCGGAATACCCGGCCGACCAACAGCGCCAATCCTTCGTCTCGGTGCGCACGGCGGCTCCCGCCAGTTCGTGCAGGGCTTCAGCGGTCAGTCTGTCGAGGGCGGACGGGGCATACCGGCCCAGCGACACGACAAGGCGATGGAGGGCGGCGGCGCGAGCCTGATCGTGCCGGCCGAAACCGCTGCTCGTAAGGACAAATCTCACGCCATTGATCGCAACGATATCGATCGTGGGTTTGACCATCGCGTTACGCCGCGCAGCGGACGACCGCGTATTGGGCATAGCCGGCATAAGGACGCCCGAAGGCTGCCAGCGCAAAGCCCGGCGGCACTGTCGACAGCCCGGCCTCCTGCCCGTCCCGCGGCACGACATCGAAGGCGGTGAGCCAGCGCCGCGGACCGGCTCGAAACCACCCGAGCAGCCGCTCCTGGGCGCCAAAATCGATGCTGCAGAGTTCGCCGCCCGGTTCCAG
Organism: Reyranellales bacterium; assembly: GCA_038224985.1. Taxonomy (GTDB): domain Bacteria; phylum Pseudomonadota; class Alphaproteobacteria; order Reyranellales; family Reyranellaceae; genus Reyranella. Next base: position 8,790 of record JBBRFD010000169.1, on the reverse strand, counting down.
ACAGGCCAAGGACTGGTACACCGCCGCCGGCCAGTTCGGGATCATCGATAGGAAACGAGGCCGCGGAAGAGACCCTGAAACAGGCGATCCTGAAGCCCGATGCCTGAGCGTCGTCCAATGGGAAAGGACTCTCGATCTGCCGATCGGTCATCGTACATGCTCCATTCGCCTCGACGATTCTCAAATACAGGGCGCCGGTTCTCGTTTGATGACAGACGAGATATCCACGCATGGGCGCCGGCACGTGATGCTCGGTGAGCTTTCAAGAGCCGGTACTGTCTCCAATGAGCAGGCTATCGGGCTGCTGCGGAAGGCCGAAGTTCGGATGAGCCAGGGTGAGAACATCGGCCAAGATCTGTCGCGGTCTGGGGATCTCGGAGCAGAGCCATTCCTGTTACGGGATGACCCGCAATGTACCGCCGCCGAATGACGACTATTGCGATGGAACCGTTGAACTCTGGATCTTGAAGGATCCACGGGCGGAGCGGCGTGAGAAACGTTGGCTACAGTGTTATTACGAATGCGGTCAGCCGGCCCATCGAGCTGGTGGTGTTGAACTGCTGGGTGATCGACACGAACGAAGCGTTATGGCCGTCGAGGATCTCGACGATCTTGGCGAAGTCGGCCAGCGACCGGGTCAGCCGGTCGACCTTGTAGACCCCACGATGTCGATCAGACCCTGCTTGAGGTCGGTCATCAGACTTTTGACCGCCGGTCGCTCGATGGTGCCGCCGGAGAAGCCGCCATCGTCGTAGGCGGTCTTGACCAGCTGCCAGCCCTCATGGGCCTGGCTCTTGATATAGGCCTCGCGGCCTCGCGCTGGGCATCCAGCGAGTTGAACGCCTGCTCCAGGCCTTCCTCCGTGGATTTGCGGGTGTAGATGGCGCAGCGGCGCACGGCGGGGGTCATTGGCGCGGCTCCCGGAAGCCGAAGAAGACCGGACCCGACTACCGGGTGCCGGTGATGAGGTTGGCGATCTCCGACAGGGAAGCGTAACGCTTGCCCTTGTATTCGAAGCCTTCGTCCATGACGCCGACGCGATGCGCCACTCCCTTCCATTCCCGGGTCAGCATGGTGCCGGGCTTCAGGCCGTAGTTGGCCAATGGCGTGTATTCAGGGTCTCTCCGGAAGGAGGCATCCAGCCGACGCAGGCGGCGCCGGGTTTCTGTCTTGAGGCAGCCATAGGCCCGGACCTGAAGTTCATAGGCGAGATGCCGGCGCAGCAGGTCGGGTCTCTGGTAATCGGGTGGCGAGCCGAGGCGAGTCAGCCAGCGCTTCCGGAGATCCTTCAGCCCCAGATCGGCCAGACCAACGATCTCGGCCTCGAGCTTCTTCTTCTCGTCAGTTCGCATGACGCGCCCTCAGCCTGCGACCCGGTAGACGCGGGTGCCGCCGGTCTTGTCCGACGTGACAGTCAGACCCTTTTTCTTCAGCGGGCCGGCCATCGCGCCCCTGATGCTATGCGCCTGCCAGCCGAGCGCCTTGCAGAGCTGCGCGATGGTCGCGCCCTGCGGCCGACGCAGCAGCTTCTCCAGAATGGCTGTCTTGGTATGCGTCCTGGCGGGCGTCGTGCGGATAGCCGCCTCAGGACGCCACAGAGACAGCCCAAGCTGCGATGACCAGCCGCTGGTACACTGCCATTCACCGACAGAAAAGCCTCATTGACGGCCAGCGCCGCCGCCAGCATCGCGGCAAACGGCATATCGGGACCAGGAGCTGGCGACGCCTCGGAACGGAGCGGCAGAATATCGCCACAAAAAACAGGCATTGCTCTTCCTGTTCGTGCGCCCCGCTTAGCCTCTTCCGACACCGAAAGCTCTTCGGCGCCTTCAATCATGCTATCCGGCGGCGGACAGCGGTGGCCCTGACGGTTCGTCGGTATGCTTGAGACCGTAACGCCGGGTACCTGTGGCGCGCTGTCGACGCGGAAGGCGAAGTGCTCGATGTGCTGGTCCAGACGAAGCGGAACAAGCACGCCGCGCTGAAATTGTTGCGAAGGCTATTGAAGAAGTACGGCTTCGTGCCAGAGACTTTCGTAACCGACGATCTGCGTTCATATCGCGCCGTTGCCCTCGACCTCGGGATTGAAAAACACCACGAGCGCGGTCGGTGGAAGAACAATCGAGCCGAGAACTCGCATCAGCCAACCCGGCGAAGGGAATGCAAAATGCAGGGTTTCAAAAGTCGGCGATCAGCCCAGCGATTTCTTTCAACCCACGCCGCCGTCTACAACACCTTCAACGTCCAACGCCATCCGACTTCAGCCTCCACGCATCGGGCGTTTCGCGCATCGGCGATGAGTACGTGGCGCGCGGCGGTGGCTTAAGAAAATAAGGCGTGGAGCCTACCTGCGACCCGGGTTCAACAACGTGACAATGCCCAATGCGCCGACCATCATGATCGGCGAGAAGTGCGCGCAAATGGTGCTGGCGGCCGCGACGGCGTAGATCGCGACGTCTTTGCGTACGCCAACTTTGCCGGCTTGGCGCAGCGATTGCTTGTGTTCGACTGGCCATCGGACGATGTAAGAAGGTTCGGGGGAGGGCCTTTGCGACATGGGAAAATGGCAGGCCGGCGTCGATGTTGGTGGAACATTCACCGACCTTCTCTTCGTCGACGAGGCGGAGAGGCGCTTTCGCGTCACTAAAGTTCCCTCCACCCCCGACGACCAGTCGCGCGGCATGATGACCGGCATCCGGGAAAGCGGGCTGTCGGCCGAATCGCTCGCCTCTCTCGTGCACGGCACCACCGTCGGCACGAATGCTATCCTCGAACGCAAGGGTGTGGCCTGTGGGTTGATTACCACGATCGGCTTTCGCGATGTGCTGGAACTCGGGCGCCGCACCCGGCCCTACGGCTATGGCATGATCGGCAGCTTCGAGGCGCTGATCCCGCGCCAGCTGCGCGTCGAAGTGCCGGAACGGCTCGACGCGCGCGGCAACGTGTTGACTCCACTCGACGAGGAGGCCGTACGCCGGGCAATCCGCGAGCTGATCGCGGGCGGCGCCGAGGCGCTGGTCATCAGCTTCCTGCATTCCTACGTCAATCCGGCCCATGAGCTCCGCGCGGGCGCGATCGCGCGCGAACTCTGGCCCAATCCCTTCATCTCGATCGGTTCTGACATCCTGCGCGAAGTTCGCGAGTTCGAACGCAGCACGACGGCCGCGGTGAACGGCTACATCCAGCCGATCATGGCGCGCTATCTCGGGCGGCTGCAGAAGGAGCTGAAGCTCGCCCGCTTCTCAAGCGAGTTGCTGGTAATGCAGGGCAATGGCGGCACGATGAGCGGCAAGGCCGCCGCCGACTATGCCGTGCAGACGGTGATGTCGGGACCGGCGGCCGGCGCGCTCGCCGCCGCTCGGATCGGCCAGCAATCAGGCCATCCCAACCTGATCGGCTGCGACATGGGCGGCACCAGCTTCGACGTGACGCTGATCCGCGACGGCGAACCGGCCCTGTCGGCGGAGAAGGACATCGCCTATGGCGTGCCGATCCGCGTGCCGATGATCGACATCCACACGATCGGCGCCGGCGGCGGTTCGATCGCCCGCATCACCAAGGCCGGCATCCTGCAGGTCGGACCCGACAGTGCCGGCGCCAATCCCGGCCCGATCTGCTACGGCCGCGGCGGCACCGAGCCCACCGTCACCGACGCCAACCTGGTGCTGGGCAAGCTCGATCCGGCCGCCCTGCCGGGCGTGGCGGGTGGCGTCTCGCTGGACACCGTCAAGGCCGCGATCGTCGAGAAGATCGGCCGGCCGCTCGGCCTCGATGCCATCGAGGCGGCGGCGGCGGTCATCACCATCGCCAGCAATCACCTGGCCAGTGCCATCCGCCTGGTTTCCATCGAGAAGGGCTACGACCCGCGCGACTTCGCGCTGTTTCCGTTCGGCGGCGCCGGCCCCCTGCACGCCGTGGCGCTGGCCCGCGAGCTGGGCGTGCCGACGGTGCTGGTGCCGCGCTTCCCTGGTCTCACTTCGGCGCTGGGCTGCATTCTGGCCGACCTGCGCCACGATTTCGTGCGCACGCTGAACCAGCCGCTGATGTCGATCGACGCCGCCATGGTCGATCGGTTCTATGGCGAATACGAGGCCGAGGGCCGCGCTCTGATCGAGGGCGAAGGCGTGTCGGTCGCCGCCATCGATACGATCTACGAGGCCGACCTCCTCTATCGCGGCCAAAGCCACGTCATGCGCGTGCCGGTGACGCGGCCCTTCGATCCGGCGGCCGTGTTGGCCAGTCTCGAGGCCCGCTACAAGGAGCGTTTCGACATCGAACTCATGGAAATGACGGCGATCCTGTCGAACCTGCGCACCGCCAGCTTCGGCCGGCGGGCACGGATCGACTTCTCGATCTTCGCGCCCGAACCTGGCGGCAGCCTGGAAGCCGCACGGCAGAGCCAGCGCGGCGTCTATTTCGCCGGCAAATGGCTCGACACACCGGTCTATGGCCGCGACCGCCTGCCGGTAGGAGCGACCATCGCCGGCCCGGCTATTGTGGCCCAGCTCGATACCACCATCCTGATCGAACCGGGCGCCGTCGCCACCGTCGACGCCGTCGGCAACCTGGTGATCGCCGTCGGCAACCTGGTGATCGCCGTCGGCAGCGCACCGGCCTGAAGGAGGAACCGTCATGGCACTCGATCCCGTCACGCTCGCCGTTATCCAGAATGGCCTGCGCCAGATCGCCAGTGAAATGGACCTGGTGCACGAGAAGACTTCCTTCTCGCCCGTGATTTCCGAGGCCTTTGACCGCTCCAACGGCATTTATCATCGCGACACCGGCGAGGTCATCGCCCAGGGCGAGATGGGCCTGCCGATCTTCGTCGGCGTCATGCAGTTCACCACCCAGGCGGTGATCGAGCGCCGCACCGACCTCGAGCCGGGCGACGTCATCATCGTCAACGACCCCTATCTTGGCGGCACCCATCTCATGGACGTGAAGATGGTCAAACCGTTCTATTACCGCGACAAGCTGTGGTGCTATCTGTCGAATACCGGCCACTGGCCCGACACCGGCGGCATGGTACCAGGCGGCTTCGCCACCAAGGCGACGGAGATCCAGCAGGAGGGTCTGCGCATCCCGCCAGTCAAGCTCTGCCGCCGCGGCGAGATCGTGCAGGACATCGTCGACATGATCCTGACTAACATCCGCGTGCCCGAGGAGCGCATCGGCGACATCAAGGCCCAGGTCGGCGCCCTGACAGTCGGCGAACGTCGTCTTACCGCGCTGCTCGACCGCTACGGCGCCGACACGGTGGAAGCCGCCATCGGCGAGCTCAAGGCGCGGTCGGAACAGCAAATGCGCGCCTATATAGAAAGCGTGCCCGACGGCACCTACAGCTTCTCCAGCTTCATCGACAGCGACGGCATCGTGAACGAGCCGCTGGAGATCGCTCTCGACATGACGGTGCGGGGCCCCGACATCCACTTCGACTTCTCGCGCTCCAGCCCTCCGTGCAAAGGACCGCTGAACGGCGTCTGGGGCGCCACGCAGTCGGCCGTCTATGTCGCGATCAAGCACATCTTCCCCGACGTGCCGATCAATTCCGGCTGCTTCGCGCCGCTGCATATCGCCAAGCCCGCCGGCACCTTCCTCGTCGCCGAATATCCCCGGCCGGTCGCCGGCTGCGCCTCAGAAGTAGCGCAGCGGGTGATGGAAGCGGTGTTCGGCGCCATGGGCGAGGCCATCCCCGATCGCATGTTCGCCTCACCCGCCGGTACCAGCGGCAATTTCAGCATGGGCGGCCACGACCCGGGCGAGAACCGCGACTACATCATGTATTTCTTTTCCGGCGGCGGTTACGGCGGCTGGTGGGAAACCGACGGCCTGACGAACGGCTGCTCGACCGTCGGCATCTCCAAGACCCAGCCCGTCGAGATCCTCGAGCAGCACTATCCGCTGGTCTTCGAGGAATATGCCCTGCGCGAGGGCTCGTCGGGCGCCGGCCGGCATCGCGGCGGCTACGGCATCAGCTATCGCGTGCGCCTTCTGCGCGGCACCGCGACAGCGTCCTTCCTGATGGATCACGGGCGCGAAGGACCGCCCGGCCTGCAGGGCGGAGTGCCAGGCGCAACCAACGAGCTGGTCGTCTGCCAAGGCGGCCAGACGTCGGTGCCGGAACATATTTCCAAGGGTGAAGGCTACGAGCTGGTGCCGGGCGACTGGGTCCAGGTGCGTACGCCGGGCGGTGGCGGCTATGGCGACGCACGCCAGCGCGACCCCGCCCTCGTCCAGCGCGACATCGACCGCGGCTACATCAGCGAAGCCGAGGCCAGGCACTCATATCCGATGGCGAGTGCGGCGGAGTAGCGAAGGAATTCATCGGCAGAGCACGGGTGTCAGAACATCAAGGGGAGACAGGCTATGGGAAATAAGCGTTTATTCGGTCGTCGCAAAGTAATGGCGGGCGCCGCTGCAACGGCGGGCTTTACAATCTGGTCGCAGCGCCTCTCCGCCCAGTCGGGCGAGGTCGCGGTCGGCGCCATGGTGCCGATCACTGGTCCGTTCAATGTTTCGGGCCAGCAGTATCATTTCTCCCTGCAGATGGCGCAGGACGAGATCAATGCCAAGGGCGGCGTCGCCGGCAAAAAGCTCAAGATCGTCTTTGAGGATGTGAAAGATTCCAACAGCGTCGCGGTCAACGCCTACCTCAAGGTGGTGCGCGACCTCAACCCGCCCTTCGTCTTCCTGTCGAGCTACACGACGCAGAATCTCGCGACCGAGCCCGAGGTCACCAAGGCCATGATTCCGGGCATGTATGCCGGCGGCGGCGACGCCATGCATGTGAAGAAAAACCCGTGGCTCTTCCGCATCCGCCCGCATGACGGCCTGCAGGCGCTGGCGCTCGCCAAGCACGCCACCGAGGGCCTGGGCAAGAAAAAGATCGGCATCCTCTACGTGCAGAACGATTTCGGCCAGCCGGGCGCCGTCGCCGCCGAGAGGATCGTCAAAGCCTCCGGCGCCGAGATCGTGGGCATGGAGGCCTATGCCTTCACCGACAACGACATGTCGGCCCAGCTTCAGAAGCTCAAGAACGCCGGCGCCGACTGCCTGATCTGCATCAGTTACGGCAAAGACGGCGCGCTGGTGCTGAAGCTGCTCAAAGAGATGAGCATCGATATTCCCGTCGTCATCTCGTCCGGAGTCATGGTGCCGGCGGCACGCAACCTGATCGCGCCCGACGAACTCGCCAAGGTGAACGGCGTGATGGACGCCTATCTCGCACCTGAGCGCGGACCCGACGTCGCGGCCTACATCAAGAGCTTCAAGGAACGCTTCAAAGTCGATCCCGATCCTTTCGGTTCGTGCTACTACGATGGCGCCTGGATCATGAAGCAGGTCATGGACAAGGTCGGCACCGACCGCGCCAAGATCCGCGACGGACTGAAAGCGGTGAAGGACTACAAGGGTATCACCAACATCTTCACGACCGACGAGCTCGGCAACATGGTCCATTCGCTGGCCGTGTTCTCGATCAAGCCCGGCAGCCGCGAGGTCGTGTTTATCCGCACCATCACTGCCTAACGCGCACTGCGGGTCCGGCACGCCGCCGGACCCGTCCTCTTGCGGGGCCGAGGATTTGTCACAACAGCTCATCCAGCTCATCGTCAGCGGGCTTGCTGTCGGCGCGGTCTACGCGCTGGTTGGCCTCGCGTTCATCATGGTGAACGAGGCCACCGGCGTGGTGAATTTCGCGACCGGCCAGATGGTGGCGATCGGCTGCTTTCTGTCGGTCACCACCGGCATCCAGATGGAATTGCCGCTGGGACCGGCCTATGCGCTGGCCCTGATCGCTGCCGCCCTGTTCGGCATCATCTTCTATGGCGTGGTGTTTCGCCCCTTGCAGGATCGTCCGGTCGTTACCGTCATCATCGGCACAGTGATGATAGGCATCGTCATCCAGAATTCGGCGCTGATGGCCTGGGGTTCGGTGCCCTTCCGGCCGCGCTCGCCCTTCGGCCGCCAGGTGGTCGACATCTTCGGTGCCGCCCTCTCGGCGCATGCGCTGTTCGTCATCGCCGTCGCCTTGCTGATGATCGGCCTGCTCTACGGCTTCATCTACCGGACCGCCATCGGCGCCCGCATGCGCGCCGTGGCGCAGGATCGCGATGCCGCGCGCCTCATGGGTATCAGCGTCGACCGCATGTTCGTGCTGACCTGGGTGGCCGCGGGACTGCTCACCGGCGCCGCCGGAATTCTGGTCGGGCCGATGTGGTTCGCCGACGTCAACATGGGCGATCCGATCGCACTCAAAGCCTTTGCTGCCATCATCATCGGCGGCTTCTCCAGCGTGCCCGGCGCCATCGTCGGCGGCATCCTGGTCGGCCTCGCCGAGATGCTCGGCGCCGCCTATATCTCCTCGGCCTACAAGGACGGCCTGGTCTTCCTGGTGATGATCCTGTTCCTGTTGGTACGTCCGCAGGGCATCTTCGGTGAACGCATCGGGCAGCGGGCATGAGGGCCGGCGCATGATCGACCGCCGCCTGCTCTTCTCCGGTGCCGTCTTCGTCGCGGCACTGATCCTGCCCGCCTTCATCAGCGGCTACGGTATCCGCATCCTCAATCTGGCGCTGATCTCGGCCATTGCCGTTATCGGCCTCAACTTCGCCTTTGGTTATGCCGGCCTGATCACCCTGGCGCAGGCCGGTTTCGTCGGCTGCGGCGCCTATATCACGGCGATCCTGTCGACGACGCTTGGTCTCTCACCCTGGCTGTCGATCCCGGCTCCCGTGCTCGGCACCGGGCTTATCGCTGTCGTCATGGGCCTGCCGGTGCTGCGCCTCACGG
>JBBRFD010000168.1:0-10791 GCA_038224985.1 Reyranellales bacterium | reverse complement strand
GCCGTCGCAAGCTGGGCGAAGTTGCCCGGCGCGGTGCCGCTGGCATTCCACAGCGCCTGCAGCGGACCGCCACGGCCGCCCGGCAGGCCGCCGTAGCCGGTGTCCTTGAGCTTCTCGACACCGAGCGCCAGCGCGAAGTCGGCGGCGCCGGAGGCGACGGCATAGCAGGCGCCGCGGAAGGCTTCGGTGCCCGAGGCGCACATGTTCTCGACATGCGTCACCGGGATATTGGGCAGACGCAGCGTCGTCGACAGCGGAATGCCCGACTTGCCGACGTGAACCTCATCGATGGCGGTGGAGAACCACGCCGCCTGAAGCTGGTTCTGGTCGATGCCCGCGTCCTTCAGGCATTCCTTGTAGGCTTCGAGCATCAGCTCCTCGGCGCCCGCATCCCAGCGTTCGCCGAACTTCGAGCAGCCCATTCCGAGAATAGCGACCTTGTCCTTGATGCCCCGAGCCATGGCAGGCCTCCTGTAGTGGGGTTGGAACTCTGAACTCTCTGACCGGTGGAAGGCGAATTAGACCGGCGCCGCCTTCCAGAAGTAACGCTTGAAGCCACCGCGCATGGTGTCGTTGTCGCGGATACGGAAGGTCATGCGCATCTTGGTGCCGACCTTGACCTGTTCCTTGTCGCAATCCGTGAAGTCGGCCATGAAGCGGCCGCCCTCGGAGAAGGTGATCATGCCGTAGTAACCCGGCGGGTCCGGCGAATAGACCAGCGAGTCGGCGGTGAACGACATCACCGAGCACTCGAGCCCGGCCATCGCGTAAGGATCCTGGCTGTCGATCGCATGGCAGTTGGGATTGACGCAGACCTGGCTGCGCGGGAACTGAACCGTGCCGCAGACCTTGCACTTGCCGCCGACCAGCCCGTAGATCATGTCGCGCTTGCGCCACAGCACCGAGAGCGCGGTCTTCTTGTCGAACTCCGCGCGCATGCCCTTGTCGATCGGCAGCATCTCGTTGAAGGCGAGGAACTTCATATAGTTCTTCTCTTCCTTGCGCCGCGCCATCCAGCCCGACAGACCCTTGCGCTTGGCCAGCTTGTCCTTCTCGGCGGTGACTTCGAACACCAGGATGTCGACGCCTTGGCCGAAAGCCACGACCATGATCTTGTCGCCGGCCTTGGCGGTCTCCAGCGCATCGACCAGCATGACCAGGGCATGCGCCGCACCCGTGTCGCCCAGCGTCGCGCCGAGCAGATCGCGCACCGCGCCCTCGCCGATGCCCGCCATCTTGGCCATCAGCTTGGGCACTGCCGGCATCAGGCTCGGCATGATGAAGTGGGTGATGTCGCTGCCCTTGAGCTTGCAGGCAGCGAGGCCGGCCTTGATCGCGGGTGGCACGATCTTCGAATAGCCCTCGTCGCGGATCCAGCGCTCTTCCCAGCCGTAGTCGAAGTCCGACTCGTCGCCCCGGAAGTGATCGACGAAATCCATCGACACGGAGTGATGGCCGACCAGCTTGGCGATGACGTTCTCGGTGCCGCAGAGCAACGCCGCGGCAGCGTCGCCATAGTTCAGCTCGTTCGAAGAGGCGACGCGCGTCATGCGCTTGTCGGCGGCGGTGACCAGCGTGGGCGCGCCTTCCTTCGAGGCATTGAGGCCGGCGATCAGGGCCGAGGTGCCGGCCTTGAGCGAGCCGCCGATATCGGTGGCCGAGAGATTCTGCTCGACGTTCAGCGCCGTGCCGATGACGCCGGCATTCTGGCGATCCTTGAAGGGATGGGTCGTCGAGGCGAAGTAGATATTGCGGACGTCCTCGGCTTTGTGGCTGGTCAGGCAGTCGCGCGACGCCTCGACCGCCATGGTGATCGAATCCTCGTCCCAATTGCCCATCGAGCGCTCGCCCTTGGCGAGGCCGCGCAAGCCGGCGGCGAACCACTTGTTGGCGTCATAGACGGCCTGACGGTTAAGGCGCAGGCGCGGCACGTAAGCGCCGAAGGCCACGATTCCGACCATTCTTATGTTTCCTCCGTACGTCCGGCGCCCTCGGCGGCCGGTAGTGAACGCCTGTTCATTTTTACTTAGCGCGGTGGCCCGCGACGGGCGAGCCGGTTTTCGACATGGCTGCCGAGAACGTGGAACTACCTTCCGGTCTGCGGAACCGCTCCAGGCTGTGGCGGCATCTCGCGGCTGAGGTTCTTGTACCCTGCTCCTTCCGGCAAATGCAGGTAGCGCTTGCCGTCCTTGGTCTCGACCCAGGGCTGGACGGTGACGATCTTGCGCGCCTTGGACTGGGCAATGGCGCCGGCGACGGTGCCGCCCTCGGCCAGCAACTCGAGGTTCTTCTGCGTGGCATGAACCAGCGTGCGACGGCCGGCCGTGGCCTCGTCGATCGCCGCTTGCGCGCCGATCCACACCGAGTCGACCGACTCGGAGCCGTCATGCAATGCCACCTGATCGGCCGGCGCTTCGGCGAGGTAGAACCAGGTGTCGAAGCGCTTGGGCACGAAGACCGGCGTAATCCAGTGGGCGTAAGGCGTCATCAGGTCGATGGCGAGTTCGAGATCCTCGGCCTGCACGAGGTCGAGGATATTGGCGTCGTCATCCGTCAGCTTCTTGCGCCACTTGTCCTCGATCGGCTTGAGATCGACCGCGCCGATCAGCTCCTTGTGGCCGCGCTTGCGCGCCAGCAGCACGCCGCATTCCTCGAAGGCCTCGCGCACGCCGGCGACGCGAAACTTGAGTTCGTCGGCCGAGATCAGGTCGGCGCCGCTGCAATAGCTCTTGAGCTTGGCATCGCCATCGGCGTCCTCGAGCTTGCCGCCGGGGAACACCAGCGCGCCGGAGAAGGAGTCGATCTGGTGGTGACGCGCCACCATGAAGACTTCCAGCGGCGACGCAGCGTCGCCCCGCTTGGACGGGCGCAGCAGCAGGACGGTGGCGGCCGGGCGCGGTGGCGAGGCTTCCTTCTTGGCGGGGTCAGTCATCTGTTCCTATTTCCTTGTCGGGTCGTCGCTGACTTGCACCAGCAACTTGCCGAAATTCTTGCCCTTGAGCAGGCCCATGAAGGCCTCGGGCGCGTTCTCGATACCCTTAACGATGTCCTCGCGATACTTGATCTTGCCCGCCTTGACCGCCGGCGGCATTTCCTTCCAGAAGTCGGCCATCTGGGCGAAGTGATCGGAGACGATGAAGCCGGTGACGGTCGCGCGCTTGACCAGCAGCATCCGCCAATCCGGCCCGGGATTCATCTGCATTTCGTTGTATTGAGAAATAAGACCGCAGAGCGGCACGCGCGCGAAGTCGTTGAGCTGCGGCACGACAGCGGCCTGCACCGCCCCACCGACATTCTCGAAATAAATGTCGATACCCTTGGGCGCCGCCGCACGCAGTTGCTTGAACAGTTCGGTGCCTGCCGCGCGATAATCGACGCAGGCATCGAAGCCCAACACGTTCACGACGTAGTCGCACTTGTCCTTGCCGCCGGCGAGACCGACGGCGCGGCAGCCGCGCAGCTTGGCGAGCTGACCGACCACGGAGCCGACGGCGCCCGAGGCCGCCGAGACCACGACGGTCTCGCCCGCCTTGGGCTTGCCGATCTGCATCAAACCCCACCACGCCGTCATGCCCGGCATGCCCAGCACCGAGAGTGCCGTCGACAGTGGCGCGGCATTGGGATCGAGCTTCAGGCTCATGGCACCATCGGATACGGCGTAGCTCTGCCAGCCGGAATACTCGGCGACGTAATCGCCGTCCTTGAACTTCGGGTTTTTCGACTTCACGACCTGCCCGACCGTGCCACCGACCATGGCGTCGCCCAACCCGACATTGGCGGCATAGCCCTTGGTCTCGGCCATGCGGCCGCGCATATAAGGGTCGAGCGACATCCAGATCGTGCGCGACAGGTACTGCCCATCCCGGGGTTCGGGGATGGCCTGATCGACGACTTCGAAATTGGCGTGTGTCGGTTCGCCCTGCGGGCGCGACTTCAGCAGCACGCGGCGATTGGTGGCGGCCATGGCTTCCTCCGGTTCTTTCAGGCACCGTAGCATGGAGTGTATGGAGGCGGAATGAGTTGGGCCGGCGCGATCGCAACGGGTGTGCTTCTGATATGCAGTATGGCGGTGTCCGCCCAATCCCTCGCTCCCAACGACCGGGCGCTGATCGAAGCCGTGGCGCGCAACGATGTCGATACGGCGCGTCGCCTGATCGACAGTGGCGCCAACGTCAACGCGCAAGACGAGAATCGCGACAGCGCTTTCCTGCTGGCCGGTGCGCAGGGCCGTCTGGAAATCCTCAGCCTCACCTTGAAGGCCGGCGCCGATCTCAAGAGCACCAACCGCTACGGCGGCACCGCGCTGATCCCGGCCTGCCATCACGGCCATGTCGAGACGGTGCGCGAGCTGCTGAAGACCGCGATCGACGTGAACCACTACAACCGCCTCGGCTGGACCGCCCTGCTCGAGACCGTGATCCTGGGCGATGGGGGCCCTGCCCATGCCGAGATCGCGCGCCTGCTGGTGGCGCATGGCGCCGACGTGAATCTTCGCGACAAGCAAGGCCTGACCTCCCTCGCCCATGCGCGGCAACGCCGGCAGGTCGAGATCGTCAAAATTCTCGAAGCGGCAGGCGCGCACTGATGGCCACCTACATCTGCCTGCCCGGGGCCTGGATGGGCGCATGGTCGTGGAAGTTCGTCCTCGAGCGTGTCGCCGCCCAAGGCCATGACATCCGCGCGCTGCCTTTTCGCGGCGTGGGCGAGCGTGCCGCCGAACTGTCGCCCGAGATCGACAACGATCTGCTGCTGGCCGATACGATCGACTATCTGGAGAAGAATGACCTCAGCGACATCGTGCTGGTCGGCCACAGCTTCGGCAGCCGGATCGCCAGCCTGGTGACCGACCGCGTGCCCGAGCGCATCGGCCATCTAGTCATCATCGACGGCGGCATCGCCCAGGATGGGCAATCGATCTTCGGCCGCATCCCGGCCGAGATCGTCGCCAAGCGCAAGAAGCTGATCAAGGTCGTGAACGGCACCGAGGTCCTGCCCTTCGCGCCGGTCGGCAGTCTGATCATCGACTATTCTGAACTGGCGGCCTGGACGCACAATCATCTCACGCCGCATCCGGTCGCCTGCTACACCAAGCCGATCCGGCTGTTCCATCCGGCAGGCAACGGCCGACCGATGACTTATATCGCCTGCACCAAGCCGCGCTATCCGGTCTCCGCCGGCATGCATGAGAAAGTCCAGGCGATGGAGCACATCCGTTACAGGCCGATCGAGGCTGGCCACAACTGCATCATCTCGGCGCCCGACCTCGTGGCGCGCGAGCTGCTGGAGATCCCGCGATGAACGATCAAGCGATAAGCGATCAAGCGATCAAGCGATAAGCGATGAGCGATCAAGCGATGAATGAGCAACTGATGATCCTTGTTGCCGGTCCCTATCGCAGCGGCACCAACGACGATCCCGTCCTGATCCAGCGCAATGTCGACGCCATGGAGGACATGGCCCTGACCGTCTTCCGCCTCGGTCATCTGCCGGTACTGGGAGAGTGGTTCGCCCTGCCGCTCCTCAAACACGCCGGTTCGAAGAAGATCGGCGACGCGGTGTTCAACGAGATTTTTCATCCCATCGCCCGCGAACTGATCGGCAAGTGCGATGCCGTTCTGCGCATCGGCGGTCCCTCGGTCAGCGCCGACGACATGGTCGCGACCGGCCAGAAGCTGGGCAAGCGCATCTTCCGCGACGTCTCGGAGATTCCGAAGCGACCGCGGGGATGAAGAAACAACTCGGACGCCTGCTCTATCTCCTCGCCAGCCCCTCGATGCGCGCGCTGGCGAATCGCCGGTTGCGGGCTTCCTACAGCCTCAACAGAGGCCCGCCGATGGCTGTCGAAGCAACAGTCGACGCTGCATCGCTGGACGGTATGTGGGACCACATCTCGGGGGTATGGAGCGGCCTTGGCGGCAACGAGCCGCTGTGGTCCGTCCTGACGAACGATCGCTATCTGTCGAAGGAAAATCCTTCGCCCGAGACGATTGCCGGATTCTACGAGAGCGGCCGCAACGACCGGGACTATCTGCTCGCCTTCCTCGATCGGGCCGGTCTGACGCCGACGCAGTTTCCAATCCTCGCCGAGTATGGCTGCGGCGTCGGCCGCGCCACGCGCTGGCTGGCCTCGACCTTCCGGAATGTTAAGGCCTTCGACGTGTCGGCGCCGCATCTGGCGATGGCGCGCCGGCGTCCGGAGAATAGCGGCCTCTCCAACGTCGACTTCGTTCACCTCCAGCGACGCGACGATCTCGCCCGACTGGCCGGCATCGACCTCTTCTTTTCGTTGATCGTGCTGCAGCACAATCCGCCGCCGGTCATCCTCGATATCCTCAACAGCGCCTTCGCCGCCCTCAATCCAGGCGGCGTCGCCTTCTTCCAGGTGCCGACCTACAAGGAAGATTACCGCTTCAGTGTGGCCAACTATTGGGCGGGCGCGGCGTCCCGCAAGTCGATGGAGATCCACTTCGTGCCGCAGGCCGAGATCTTCCGACTCGCCGAAGGTCATGGACTGCGCCTGCTCGAGGTTCGCAACGACAACTGCCTCGGCAGTTCCGACAACACGATCTCCAACACCTTCCTGATGCGCAAGGGACCCTGGCCTGATGCGCAAGGGACCCTGGAAAATCTCCTCGTAGGGCCGAATATCGAGCTCATGCGTCCCCGCCGTCGATGATGACACGGGCGACATGGATGCCTTGCGGTGCGAATTCGCGCGCCATCGCCAGCACCATCAGGCGAAAGCCGCCCTTAGTGGCGAGAACCATGGCTTTCGGCTTTTGGGCCATCTCGTCACACTCCTTGAAACAGGGTGAAGAGAACTTGCGGTGCGCAAGGCCCCTTCGCTACGGTCCGCCCGCATGAAATCAGCTCCCTACCCCATGATCGAACTAGATCTCAGCGCGCCGCTCGATCTGCACCGCGCCACTGTCCTGCCTGCGTGGATCGACTGGAATGGCCATATGAACGTCGGCTACTACGTCGTGGCCTTCGACAAGGCGACCGATACACTGTGCCAGCAGTTCGGCGTCGGTTGGGAATACACCCGCGACAAGATCGGCATGACCTTCGTGCTCGAAGCCCATGTCACCTACGACCGCGAGGTCAAGGAAGGCGATCCGCTGCGCGTCACCACGCAGATCCTCGACCATGACGCCAAGCGCGTGCACTACATCCACGAGATGTTCCACGCCACCGAAGGCTATCTAGCCGCCACCAACGAACTCATGCTGATGAACATCGACTACGCCACGCGCCGCTCCGCACCCTGGCCGGATTACGCGATGGAGCGCCTCGACAAGCTTGCCGCCGCACATAAACCCCTGCCTGTCCCCAGGCAGGCCGGCCGCCTCATCGGCATCAAGAAGAAGTAGCCGTCATGACCGTTGTGTTGCCATACGAGATGCCGGAGCTGGTGACGCGCGCGCCGCTCGATACCCACCGCTCCGAAGTGCTGCCCGAATGGGTCGACTGGAACGGCCATATGAACGTGGCCTTTTATGTCACCGCCTTCGACCAGGCCTCGGGCGCCTTCATGCGCAACATCGGGCTGGGCCGGCGCTATGTCGACGGCAAGCTCGGCATGACCTTCGTGCTGGAGATGCATGTCACCTACGACCGCGAGGTCAAAGGCGGCGCTCCCCTGCGCTTCGAGACGCAACTGCTCGCCCACGACGCCAAGCGCGTGCACCTCTATCACGCGATGTTCCACGCCGAGCAGGGCTACCTGGCGGCGACCAACGAGACCATCATCATGAACATCGACTACGCCACACGCCGTTCCGGACCGTGGCCGGCACAGGCCGCCGAGCGGCTGGAAACCGTCTGGGCCGAGCACGGCAAGCGGCCCCGGCCGGCGAAATCCGGCCGCGTGATGGGGCTGGCTAAGAAGAGCTAGCCAGCTTGGCCAGCGCCTCGCCGCTCAGGCGATAGGGCAGCCAGTTCTTGATCCATTTGAAGCCGATGCGCTCGTAGAAGCCACGGGCGCGGTTCCAGTCGAGCACATTGAGGTCGATCCGCCGATAGTCCTTGGTGGCGCATTCCTTCGCCAGTGCCGTCATCAAGGCACGGGCGGCGCCATCGCGACGATGCTCCGGCTCGACCCAGATATCCTCGATGAAGATGCCGCGTGCTGCTGTCCAGACCGAGTAATTGAAGGTGTAGATCGTAAAGCCGATGGGCTGGCCACCGCGTTCGGCGATCAGGGCGGCGAACTGTGGACTGGGACCGAAGCCGTCGCGCGCCAGCGTCTCCGGCGTCGAGGTGACGGCATCGGGCTCATCCTCGTAATGGGCCAGCGCCACCGACATACGGTGCAGGGTGCCGACATCGGCGGCGGTCGCGGCGCGGACGGAGACGGCATTAGACGGCAAGGTAGCCTCCATCGACGGGCAGGACGACGCCGGTGACATAGCTCGCGGCGTCGGAACACAGGAATACCGTGGGCCCGACCAGTTCCTCCGGTTCGCCGACCCGCTTCATCGGCACATGGCCGAGGAAAGCGTCGAGTTTCTTCGGATCGGCGCGTGTCGCTTCGGTCATGGCGGTGGCGATGATCCCCGGCGCCAGCGCGTTGACGCGCACGCCGTCGGCTGCGAGTTCGGTGGCCAGCGCGCGGGTGAACTGGGCGATGGCACCCTTGGACACGGGATAGACGCCGCTGCCCGCCGGGGCGATGAAGGAATTGATCGAGCCCACGTTCACGATCGTGCCCTTGGTTTGCTTCAACTGCCCAACGAAGGCCATGGTGACATTGAAGGTGCCCTGCACGTTCACTGCCATGGTCTTCTCCCAGCGTGCCCGCCCATCGGGCGCTACGAGATTGCCGCGCAGGAAGATGCCGGCATTGTTGACGAGAATGCGCAGCGGCCCGATCAGGCGTTCGATATCGGCGGCGAGCCGGTCGCAGCTCGCCTCGTCGGTGACATCGAGCGCATAACCCCAGGCCTGCGTGCCGCTCCTGGTGATGGCTTGGGCGGTGTCATGCGCTGTCTCTGGATCGATGTCGGTGACGATCACGCGCGCGCCAGCAGCCGCCAGACCGCGCGCGATGGCCGCGCCATTGCCGCGCCCGGCACCGGTCACCAGGGCAAGTCGTCCATCGAGGGGTCCGCTCATGAAGCACTCCCTTCCAGGGTGTCGCGCGCCGCCACCAGCGCTTCTTGGATGACCGCGGCATCGCCGACATGATTGGCGAGCAACAGAATGAGCCGGGCGTCGAAAGCGCGGCATTGCTCGTCGCTCAACCCTTGATGGGCCGAGACGATGGCGTTGTAGATGTCGTCGGGCGCGGCGAGGTTGATGGTTCGCCGCAGTGCTCCGTCAGCCATGACCTTTTCCCCGTTTCAGGGCCGCTTCGAGACTTTGCGCGGCGACACTGCGCCACCGGCCCGCGACATAGCGGTCGGGCCGGATGAGATAGGTCGTGCCCGGCCGCGCATCGTAGCGCTGATGCGCGATACTTTCGAGGTCGCGCAGAAGCGTCCAGCCCTTCGGGGCCATGCGATCCGCGCCACACGTCACCAGCAAACCGCTGGCCGGCACATCGAGTGGCGGCATGTCGTCGGCGGCACTACAGAAAGACAATACGGTGAAATCCCGGCCGACATGATCGACCAGCCAGCCCGCCGCTCCGTTGGACACCGGAGCGTCGAGCATGGCTCGCCCAGGCCCGGGGCCGCGCAGCCAGTCATCATCGGTATCCGGCGTGTCGAGCGGCGAGTCGATCTGCATTGTCGGCACCGACAGGCGACCGCTGTTGATCAGAGCCCGGGCGAAGGGAAAGTCCTTCGCCAGCGCCAGCGTGGCATCGCGGAAGGCGCGTGCTGCGGGAAACTTGGGCGTGATGAAATCTGTACTGCGCGTGGACTGGAGGATGTTCTCACGAGCCGCCGCCCGGCGCTCGCTGTCGTAGCTGTCGAGCAGCACCGCCGGCGCCTCGCCCTTCGCCACCAGCGCCAGCTTCCAGGCGAGATTGTCGACATCGGCGATGGCGCCGTTGCCGCCGCGCGCGCCGAAGGGTGAGACGACATGCGCTGAATCGCCGGCGAAGATCACCCGACCGTGGACGAACTTCTCCATCATGCGGCAGGAGAAGGTGTAGACGCTGGTCCATTCGTGATCCCACTCGGCGTCGGGACCGAACATCTGGCGGAGGCGGCGGTCGATATTGGCCGGCTTTTTTTCCTCCTCGGCATCGGCGTCGCGGCCGAGCTGGATGTCGACGCGCAGCACGTCGTCGGCCTGGCGGTGCAGCAGCACCGAATTGGTCGGATGGAACGGCGGGTAGAACCAGAAGCGCCGCTCCTTCGGCAGCTCGCGTTTGAGCCGGATATCGGCGATCAGGAACTGGTCGCGGAAGACCTCACCCTCATAGGGCAGGCCCATGAGGTGCCGCACCGGGCTGCGCACGCCGTCGCAGGCCACGACATAGTCGGCCGCCTGCGTGTAGCGCCCGTCGGGTGTCTCGACCTCGACGGTGGCACCATCGCCATCTTGGGCGATGCCCACGACGTTGTGGCGAAAGCGCATGTCGATCGCCGGCTCGGCGAGGCTGCGTTCGTACAGGAATTCCTCGACGTAATACTGCTGCAGATTGACGAAGGCCGGGAATTTCTGATGGGGATCGGCTTGCAGGCTGAAGCGGTAGATCGCGTCCTCGCGATGATAGACCTCGCCCTGCTCCCAGGTGATGCCCTTCTCGACCATGCGCTCCGCCAGACCGAAGCGGTCCCAGACTTCCAGAGTATGCTTGGCTTGGCAGATCGAGCGGCTGCCGAGGCTTACCGTGTC
>JBBRFD010000167.1:0-10800 GCA_038224985.1 Reyranellales bacterium | reverse complement strand
TGGCGCTGTTCTTGGCTTCGAACTTGATGTTGTCGATCGAGCGGAAGGCGCCGAGCTTGGCGCGGATGCCCTCGAGCAGCTCGCGGGCATTGGGCTTGGAATTGGAGAAGAGCGCGATGGCGTCGGTCTTCCAGTTCACCGGCATCAGGGCGACGGTGGGGCCACCGGCGGCGGCGGCGCCGAAACTCGGATTGAAGATGCGCATGGCGTTACTCCTTCTTCTACTTCGTTGACCGCAGGCGGGCGATGACCGCCCGTGCCGCCCGCTCGCCGCTGTGTCGAGCTTCCTCGATATTGTGCGGCAGGCCGGCCGCCACGTCGCCCACCGCGAAGATCAGCGGCTTGGACGTGTTGCCCTCGGCATCGACAACGATATGCCCCGCGGCGTCGCGTGCAAGCGAATCCGCGACAAATTCCGCAGCGGGAGATTGGCCGATATAGACGAACACGGCATTGGCCGGGACCGCCTGGCGGCCATTGGCTTGCTCGACGATCACCGCCTCGAGGCCGTCGCTGCCCTCGAGCGCCACGACGCTGCCGGCAATGGCCGAGACATTGGCGGCGTTGGGTGCATGCGTGCCGCCTGGGTTGACCATGGTGACGTGCTCGGCAAGGCCGGCGAGTTCCAGCGCCTCGTGTGCCGCCCAGCCTTCGCCGCCCACGACGACAACCGGTTGGCCGGTGAAGAGAGGGCCGTCGCAGGAAGCACAATGGGAAAGACCGCGGCCTTCCCAGGCTTCCTCATCGGGCAGTCCGAGCCGGCCTTTGTTGAGCCCGGTGGCGACGATCAAGGCACGCGCGGTGTGCTGCTCACCCTCGGCAGTCTCGACGATCCACGGCTCGCCACCGGACAGGCGTGTGACTTCGCCGAACCCGATGTCGCCGCCCGCTGCGGTGACGTCGTCGACCATGGTTCCAATAAGCCATGGTCCCGAGGGATTGTCGGGGATGCCGTGCAGTGCGTTGAGGTTAATAAGCGCGCCGCCAGGACCCAGCTTGTCGAGGATGAGGGTCTTGAGGCCGGCTCCGGCGGCCTCGGCGGCGGCGGAGAGCCCAGCAGGGCCGGCGCCGATGACGATCAGATCGAGGGGTTCTGTACTCACGCGCGCACTCTTGGTTTTTCCCGGCGTGACTTACAAGCAACTTGACTCCTCGCGTCGCTATGCCTAGCTATTCTATGTATGGAAGCTGAGATGCTCAAGGGACACCTCGACACCATCGTATTGGCCGCCCTCGAAGCTGGCCCGGCGCATGGCTACGCCATCATCGAGGAGATCCGCAAACGCAGCGACGGCACCTTCAATCTGCCCGAGGGCACGATCTATCCAGCGCTGCATCGTCTTGAAGTGTCGGGCCTTCTGGCCAGCACCTGGACCGAGCCGGGCATTGGCCGTCGCCGCCGCGTCTATTCGCTCACGCCAAAGGGGTGGGACGCGCTGGCGGACCGCCGTCGCGTCTGGAGCCGCTTCTCGCGCGCCGTCGATACCTTGTTGACCGAGGGCGGCAGATGAGCCGCGCGATCGACGATTACGTGAACGCGCTCGGCCGCGAACTTTCCTTCGATCGCGCGCTGTCGCGCCGCGTCTGTGCCGAGATCGAGGATCATCTGCGCGAGGTGGCGGAAGCCGACCCGGCCTGGCCGGCGGAGGAAGCCGAACGCCGCGCCGTCGCACGCTTCGGCGACTGGCGCGACATCGCTGGCCAATTCACCGCCGATGCCGTCCACCGCCAGAGCAAGCGCACCTGGCTCGTGCTGCTCGCCGCCGTCTTCGCGACCTTCCTCGCCATGCGCCTGCGTATGATGTGGCTCGAAGGC
Source organism: Reyranellales bacterium (assembly GCA_038224985.1). Classification (GTDB taxonomy): domain Bacteria; phylum Pseudomonadota; class Alphaproteobacteria; order Reyranellales; family Reyranellaceae; genus Reyranella. Next base: position 8,984 of record JBBRFD010000167.1, on the reverse strand, counting down.
GGTGAAGAGGCGGTTCTGGCGCTGGCGCCGTTGATCGACCGCTATGCCTTCGTGCTCGGCGTGACGACAGCCGCTGCCGGCTGGTGGATGTTCCGCCGCTCGCTGCTGCCCATCGTTATCTGCATTGCAGCGCTCGTGGCCTCGATTGGAGCCGGCATCTTCCGCGCCGATCTGCTGGCGGCGCCGCTGCACGTCGTGGCTGGCACCGTCTGCGAAGTGGCGCTGGTCCTCGTGCTGTCATTCCTCGTGGTCGCGTTGCATCGCGGGCGGCGGCGCATGGCAACATTGGGGAGGGGATGATGCTGCAGGGTTGGCGTCTTGCCGGACTGATCTCGCTGCTGCTGCTCGCGATGTCGGGCTGGCTGATGACCCAGCATCACTGGGACATTGAAGGCATCCGCCTCGTCATTCGCGCCACGGCCCGCACCTCGCTGGTGCTGTTCGTCGCGGCCTTCACGGCAAGTGCCATGGCCGAACTCGTGCCGGGCCCGCTGACACGCTGGCAGCGCCGCAACCGGCGTGCGCTAGGTGTGGAGCCTCAATAGGTTATTCGCGGTCAGGCCGAGTCTGCTGATGGAAATATTGCCATCGATGCCGCCATGGGGTCGATGCCAGTTGTAGCGGTGTATCCAGAACGGCAGCTCGGCGGCGCGTTGCTCCGAGGTTTGGTAGGCCCGGGCATAGGCCCATTCGCGCAAGGCGGTCTGGATGAAGCGCTCGGCCTTGCCATTGGTCTGGGCGTGTAGGGCCTGGTGCGGATGTGGCGCAAGCCGAGCCGTTTGCAGGCGCCGCGGAAGGCTGCGGATCTGTAGCATGAGCCGTTGTCGGTCATGACGCGGGTGACCTTGATGCCCAAGCTGGCGTAGTAGGCGAGAGCGGCCTTGAGGAAGGCAACGGCACTTCGCTTTCGCTCGTCGGCTTTGATCTGGCTGAAGGCGACGCGCGAGGCATCGTCGATGCCGACATGGACGAACTCCCAGCCGATGCCACGGGTCCTGCTCTGGTCGGTGCGGTCGCCGGTGATGCGATGGCCTATCCTGTTGAACTTACCCAGCTTCTTGATGTCGATGTGGATGAGTTCGCCAGGATGCTCGCGCTGGTAGCGGCGCACCGGCTCGGCAGGCTCCAAGGCACTCAACTTGTTGAGGCCCAGTCGCCGCAGGATGCGGCTCACCGTGGCCGGCGAGACGCCAACCTCGCCGGCGATCGCCTGGCCGGTCCAGCGCTGGCGGCGCAGCGCCTCGATCAGCTCGACGATGGCTTGCGGTGTCGATTGACGCAGCCGCCCGGGTCGCGAGCTGCGGTCCCGCAGGCCGGCCGCGCCTTCGTTCCGATAGCGCTTGACCGATTTGCGCACCGTGCCGCAGCAAACGCCTACGGCTGCGCTGACGGCCCGCGGCGTTTGCTCACCCGCGACCATGTTGACCATCCGCTCTCGACCGTGAGGCGTCAGGCGGGCATTCTTGTGGATGTCCATTCGGTTCTCTCCAGGAAAAGTTGACGTCTCGACAACATCAGCTTCCCCGGTCCGGGCCGGATGGACAACCTATTGAATGCTCACACCTAGGCGTTTCCTTCGCCGTCTCGCATTTCATCCACCTCGTTGCCATCGTCTCGCTGGCGAGGATCGACTGGGAACTCTTCTGGCAGCTCACCACTATCGGCACGATGGTGCTGGCGGGTACGGCCTATCTCTTCATCGTGGCAATGGCGGCGACGTCATTTGACCGCAGTGCCGTGTGGCTCGGCCCGCGCAACTGGCGCCTGCTGCATTTGCTGGGCGGCTGGTACATCTGGATCAGCTTCGCCGTCGCTGTCGGCAAGCGCGTGCCGCTCGATAGCTTCTATTGGCCAATGGCCGCACGGCTGTTGGCCGCCGCCGCCGCCGTTCGCCTCGTCGCGATGTCGCGGCGCAACCGCCGGCGGACGGTTCTCAGGGCTCCCTGAAGACAGGATCATCGCCACCACGGCGAAGTGGTCCGTGATTTGCACCCCGGTCATTTTGAGATCGCTCCTCAGAGGGCCTTCCATTTCACCCTCCCTGCTTTACTGTTGGCGGGGTCGGAGGCCGGGGAAAAGCAAGCGCATGGCGTATTTTTCGCAACAGCTCGTGAACGCCGTCACGCTGGGCGCCATCTACGGGTTGATCGCGATCGGCTACACGATGGTCTACGGCATCATCGGCATGATCAATTTCGCCCATGGCGAAGTCTTCATGATCGGCGCCTTCATCTCGCTCATCGGCTTTCTCATCTGCGGCATGCTGGGCATCAGCTCGGCGCCGATAGCCATCCTGCTAGTGCTGCTGATGGCCATGGTCTTCACCGCGGCTTACGGCTGGGCGATCGAACGATTGGCCTATCGACCCTTGCGAGGATCGTTTCGACTGGCACCGCTGATTTCGGCCATCGGCGTCTCGATCCTCCTGCAGAACTACGTCCAGATCGTGCAAGGCGCTCGGCCCAAGCCGGGCGGCTCCATCGTCAGCGGCGGGTTTATCCTCTTCAGCGCCGACGGCTTCGATGTCCGCATCACCTGGCTGCAGATCATCATTGTCGTGGTGACCGTGATGCTGATGGCGGGCTTTACCTGGTTGATCGCCAAAACACCGCTTGGCCGCCAGCAACGCGCCTGCGCGCAGGACATGAAGATGGCCTCGCTGCTGGGCGTCGACGTCGATCGCACGATCTCGCTCACTTTCGTCATGGGCGCCGCACTCGCCGCCGTCGCAGGCATGCTCTTCCTGATGTATTACGGCGTCGTCGACTTCTTCATCGGCTTCCTGGCCGGCATCAAGGCCTTCACGGCGGCCGTGCTGGGCGGTATCGGCTCGCTGCCGGGCGCCATGCTGGGCGGGTTGATGATCGGCCTGATCGAGGTCTTCTGGGCCGGCTACTTCTCCAGCGAGTATAAGGACGTTGCCGTCTTTGCGATTCTTGTGCTGGTGCTGATCTTCCGGCCAAGCGGTCTTCTGGGCAAACCGGAGATCGAGAAAGTCTGATGTCCAGAGCGCGCGGGTTGGCGATCCTCAAGGACGCGGCACTTACGGTGCTGGTGGCAGCCGCTCTCGGTGTCTTCATCGTCGGCTTCCGGACCTACGACACCGGCAATACGCATGGCCTGGTCTTCGACTACCAGCTCGTCGATCTCGCCGTCGCGCTTTGCGTCATCTTTTGCGGCCGTGCCGGCCTGCAACTCGCCGCCGATGGCTTGCGCTCGCCGGTCATCGCGCTTGGCGCGGTGCTGCTGGCGATCGGAATTTCACCGCTGCAGATGCCTTCGGGCTTCCTGCACTGGTTCGTGTCGATGGGAGGCGTCCTGCTAATCGTGCGCGGAACGTGGCCCTGGGCCAATGCCGTCCTCGTGGCGGGGCAAGGGTCGCGCCTTGGCCTCGATGCCCGGCGCTTCGGGGTCAAATGGTTTGGCGCCATGCTGCTGCTGGTCGCCGTGCTATTGCCTTTGTCACCTTGGGGCGACCAGAAGACGATGGATCTGGCTGTGCTGATCCTGACCTATGTGATGCTGGGCTGGGGGCTCAACATCGTTGTCGGTCTCGCCGGCCTGCTCGACCTTGGTTATGTCGCCTTCTACGCCGTCGGCGCCTATGTCTATGCGCTGCTGAGCACGCAGTATGGCCTGGGCTTTTGGACCGTGCTGCCGCTGGCCGGCATGATGGCGGCAACCTTCGGCATCCTGCTGGGCTTTCCGGTGCTGCGCCTGCGCGGCGACTACCTCGCCATCGTCACCATGGGCTTCGGCGAGATCATCCGGCTCGTACTGCTGAACTGGTTCGACTTCACCGGCGGTCCGGCGGGTATTGGCTCGATCCCGGGACCGTCGCTGTTCGGTGCCACCTTCACCGAGACGGCGCCACCGGGCGGCCAGACCTTCTCGGAGATGTTGGGTATCCCGTTCCATTCGAATCACCGGCTGATCTACCTCTATTACATCATCCTGCTGTTGTCCCTGATCACCAACGCCTTCACCCAGCGCATGCGGCGTCTGCCGGTCGGCCGCGCCTGGGAAGCGCTGCGCGAGGACGAGACGGCGTGCCAGGCGCTGGGCATCAACCCGACCAACACAAAGCTCACCGCTTTTGCCGTCGGCGCCATGTTCGCGGGCTTCGCCGGATCCTTTTTCGCCGCCAAGCAGCGCTTCATCAGCCCGGAGAGCTTCACCTTCATCGAATCGGCGATCATCCTGGCCATCGTCGTGCTGGGCGGTCTGGGCAGCCAGATCGGCGTCGTGCTGGCCTCGGTGCTGCTGATTGGCCTGCCCGAATGGTTCCGCGACCTCGGCAACTACCGCATGGTGGCCTTCGGTCTCGCCATGGTGCTGATCATGGTGTTCCGGCCGCGCGGCCTGATCTCCCATCGCGAGCCGTCGATACGTTTGCATCCGCCCAACAGGGCCGGACCATGAGTGGGTCCCTGATCGAGGTCGAGCATCTGACGATGCGCTTCGGCGGGTTGCTGGCCGTCGACGATGTATCCTTCAGCGCCCGGCCGAAAGAAATCACCGCCATCATCGGACCGAACGGTGCGGGCAAGACCACGGTCTTCAACTGCATCACCGGCTTTTACAAGCCGACCATCGGGCGGCTGACGCTGCGTGGCGACGGCCGCGACTACTTTCTGGAACGCATGCTGGGCCATGAGATCGGCAAGCAGGCCAAGGTGGCGCGCACTTTCCAGAATATCCGGCTTTTTCCCGGCATGACGGCACTCGAGAATCTTTTGGTGGCGCAGCACAACAAGCTGATGCGGGCTTCGGGCATGAGTGTGTTTGGCCTCCTGGGGCTGCCGGGCTGGCGTCATGCCGAGCACGACGCTGTCGAACTGGCGCGCAACTGGCTGGAGCGCATCGCGCTTTTGGAGGATGCCGACCGGCCGGCGGGCGAGCTGCCTTACGGCGCGCAGCGGCGGCTGGAGATCGCGCGTGCGATGTGCACCGGACCGCGCCTGCTGTGCCTCGACGAGCCGGCTGCCGGCCTTAACCCACGTGAGTCGTCGGCCCTCAATGAATTGCTGATTTCCATTCGCGACCGCGACGGCGTGGGCGTGCTCCTGATCGAGCATGATATGAGCGTGGTCATGAGCATCTCCGACCATGTTGTCGTCCTCGACTATGGCCGCAAGATTGCCGAGGGACCGCCCGCCGAAGTGCGCGCCAATCCCGCTGTCATCCGCGCCTATCTCGGCGCCGAAGAGGACAGCGATGCTTGAGGTGAGGGGGGTTGCCACCTTCTACGGCAATATCCAGGCACTGCACGGCGTCGACCTCGATGTCGCTCAGGGCGAGATCGTGACGCTGATTGGTGCCAATGGTGCCGGCAAATCGACCCTGCTGATGACCGTCTGTGGCAGCCCGCGTGCCCGCAGCGGCAGCATCAAACTTGGCGGCGAGGACATCACCAACCTGCCGACGCACGAGATCGTCCGGCGCGGCGTGGCGCAGGTGCCGGAAGGGCGGCGGATCTTCTCCCGCATGACCGTGTTCGAGAACCTGCAGATGGGCGCGACATTGGGCGACCCGGCGCATTTCAAGCCGGACATCGAGCGCGTCTTCGCCATGTTTCCGCGCCTGGCCGAACGCCGCGAGCAACGTGGTGGCACGCTTTCCGGCGGCGAGCAGCAGATGTTGGCGATCGGCCGCGCATTGATGAGCCGACCGCGCCTGCTCCTGCTCGACGAGCCCTCGCTCGGCCTGGCGCCGCTGATCGTGCGCCAGATCTTCGAGGCTATCCGCAACATCGCGCGCGAGGAAGGCATGACCATCTTCCTGGTCGAGCAGAACGCCTTTCATGCGCTGAGGCTGGCGGACCGGGGCTACGTGCTGGTCAACGGCCGTGTCCGGATTTCCGGCACCGGCAAGGAATTGCTGGCCAACCAGGAGGTGCGCGCGGCCTATCTCGAGGGTGGTCACGCATGAGCGCTCTCGACACCTTCATGTTCGACTGGTTCGGCGACACGCTGGCCATGGTGTTGGTCTTCAACCTGATCCTGGCCGGCCCGGCCGCGTTCATGGCGGGGCAGGGCGTGGCCTCAACCTGGCGTCCGTGGCCGCAGATTATCTTCTATTCGGGACTGCTCTCGGCCGGCTTGCGCTTCTTCGACTACGCGCTGGCCGGTGGAGAGCTTCTATCGATCGGCGGCTTCCTGCTGGGATGGGCTGTACAATTCGCCTTGGCAGGATTTGCCTATCGTTTGACCCATGTGCGCCAGCTCGTGCGTCAATATCCATGGCTCTATCGGCGCAAAGGCTTGATGGGTTGGGAGGAGCGGCACTAAGCTGGCAACCAGCCCCACGGGCGCCGTGGGGGATAATGAGGGAGACTTTGCATGAGCAGAATTCTCGGCACGCTCGCCGTTGCCGCCATATTGGCCGCGACGCCGGCGTTGGCGCAGATCAAGATTGCCTCGGTGGGGCCGATGACCGGTGCCAACGCGGCCTTCGGCGAGCAGCTGAAGCGCGGCGCGCAGATGGCGGTCGACGAGATCAACGCGGCGGGCGGCGTCAACGGCCAGAAGGTCGAGATGGCCGTCGGCGACGACGCTTGCGATCCCAAGCAGGCGACCGCGGTCGCCAACAAGATGGTTTCCGACAAGGTCGTTTTCGTGGCCGGGCACTTCTGCTCGGGCAGCTCGATCCCGGCTTCGGACATCTACAAGGAAGGCAAGATCCTGCAGATCACGCCGGCCTCGACCAACATCCGTCTCACCGACGAAGCCTTCAAGAAGGGCAACACCACGGTGTTCCGCACCTGCGGCCGCGACGACGTGCAGGGCCTCACCGTCGGCACCTACATCCTGAAGCAGCACAAGGACAAGAAGGTCGCGATCCTTCACGACAAGTCGCCCTACGGTAAAGGCGTCGCTGACGAGACCAAGAAGGCCCTGAACAAGGGCGGCCTGAAGGAGACGATGTACGAGGCCTACAACGACACCGACAAGGACTTCACCGCGCTCATCAACAAGATGAAGCAGGGCAAGATCGATATTATCGTGCTCGGTGGCTACCACACTGCTGCGGCGCTGATGATCAAGCAGTCTCGTGAGCAGGGCTTTGGCGCGCAGATGATGGGCTTCGACTCGCTGGAAGACGCCGAGTTCGCCAAACTGGGCGGCGCTGCGACCAACGGCGTGTTGATGTCATTCCCGCCAAAGGCCGAGGACGACCCGAAGAACGCCGGACTCGTGAAGAAATTCCGTGACGGCAAATACGAACCGGCCGGTTACACGCTCTTCAGCTATGCCGCCGTCAAAGTGTGGGCGGAAGCGGCGACCAAGGCTAAGTCGACCGACGCGGCCGCCGTTGCCGCAGCCCTGCGGCAGGGCAGCTACCAGTCGGCCGTCGGCCCGCTCGCCTTCGACCAGAAGGGCGATATCAAGAATCCCGTCTACGACATCTACGTTTGGAAAGACGGCAAATCCTACGCCACGCCGAAGTAGTCGACCCGCATTCGAGGCGAAAGGCCCGGCACTCGCCGGGCCTTTTTCTTTGGTCTGAGCAGCGGCGTTGCGCTTTTCCTTTGTGATTCAGCGTCTTGTGGGCGGCTTTCCCCGATTTTGGGGCCGTGTGGCACGCTCCCCCCGGATATGGTATCCGAGATCTCAACAGCTAGAGGGGAACGGTCGTCACGATGCCGGGGGGCACCATAGCGGTCGCGTCGGATCACGCCGGCTTCGACCTGAAGGAAATCCTCAAACGCGACCTGCAGGACGCAGGTTACGCGGTGCTCGATCTTGGCACGAATTCGACCGCTTCCGTCGACTACCCGGACTTCGGCAAGGCGATGGGCGAGGCGATTGCCTCGGGCAAGGCCGGACGCGGCGTGCTCGTCTGTGGCACCGGCATCGGCATTTCGATCGCCGCCAATCGCAATCCCAAGGTGAGGGCGGCACTGGCGCATGACGTGACCTCGGCGCGTTTCTCGCGCGAGCATAACGACGCCAATGTCGTGGCCTTCGGCCAGCGCCTGATCGGCGTCGAGGTGGCGCGTGACGCGCTGAAGACCTTTTTGGCCACTGAATTCGGAAGCGGGCGCCATGCCGGGCGCGTCGCCAAGCTGTCGTAGGAAAGAGGACATGAGCCAAGCCGCTGCAAAAATGATGGACTCCCCGTTACCGATGTTCACCAGGAGCCTCGCCGAAGCCGATCCGGCGGTCTTTGCCACCCTCAAGGGTGAGTTGGCCCGCCAGCGCGAGCAGATCGAGTTGATCGCTTCGGAAAATATCGTGTCGCGCGCCGTGCTCGAGGCCGCCGGGTCTGTGCTGACCAACAAATACGCCGAGGGCTATCCCGGCCGGCGCTACTACGGCGGCTGCGAGGAAGTCGACAAGACTGAAGAACTGGCGATCGATCGTGCCAAGAAGCTCTTCAACTGCTCCTTCGCCAATGTGCAGCCACATTCCGGCGCGCAGGCCAACCAGGCCGTGTTCATGGCGCTGTTGCAGCCGGGCGACAAGTTTCTCGGCATGGCGCTCGACCAGGGTGGCCACCTCACCCATGGCTCGCCGGCCAATCAGTCGGGCAAGTGGTTCAAGGTCGTGTCCTACGGTGTGAAACCCGATACCCATCTGATCGACTACGAACAGATGGAAGCGGTCGCCCGCGCCGAGAAGCCCAAGCTGATCATCGCCGGCGCCTCGGCCTACTCGCGCCACATCGACTTCCCGCGCTTTCGCAAGATCGCCGACGAGATCGGCGCCTATTTCATGGTCGACATGGCGCACTATGCCGGCCTCGTCGCCGCCGGCGTCTATCCGAGCCCGCTGCCCCATGCCCATGTGACGACGACCACGACGCACAAGACGCTGCGCGGTCCGCGCGGCGGCATGATCCTGTCGAACGACGCCGATTTGGGTAAGAAGATCAACTCGGCGGTGTTCCCTGGCCTGCAGGGTGGGCCGTTGATGCACATCATCGCCGGCAAGGCGGTCGCCTTCGGCGAGGCACTCAGGCCCGACTTCAAGATCTACGCC
>JBBRFD010000166.1:0-10978 GCA_038224985.1 Reyranellales bacterium | reverse complement strand
CAGGAGGCGTTTCATCGGTGGTGAATCGGTATCCAAAAGAGGGACATTTCGTATCGACGGCTATGACTACGCTGTCAACTCATCCAACGGGGATGAGATGGTGCCGCGCAATCAAGCCCAAAGCGAGGCGCCTTGAGTCGGAACAGCGGCATTTGAGTTGCGCGGCTCTACAGGATGAGCCATCTTGCCCACTGGCCGGTCTCGTAGAAAGACCGCAAGTGCTTGGGAGGAAAGGGTAATTTTGCGCAACTGGCATGTTGAATGCGCCGGCGCGTGAAATGAGCGTGAACATGACAGGACCGTCCTCATCCAGCGGATCGCCGCTGCTCAGCGTGCGCGACGTATCGGTACGCTTCGGCGGTATCGTTGCGCTCGATGGCGTGAGTTTCGATGTCTTTTCCGGGCAGATCGCAGGCCTTATCGGGCCTAACGGCGCTGGTAAGACGACACTCTTCAACTGCCTCAGCCGGCTCTATACGCCCAATGGCGGCGATGTCCTGTTCGAGGGTAAATCCATCCTCAAGCGGCCGCGTCACGACATCCCGCAAATCGGCATCGGTCGTACTTTCCAGAACGTGGCGCTGTTCGATCGCATGTCGGTGCTCGACAATATCAAGGTCGGCTATCACAGCCGCGGCACGACCAGCTTTCTCGACAATGCCCTGCAGTTGCCCAAGGTCGCGCCGGAAGAGGCACTCATAGCCAGGCGCGCGCTCGAACTGATCGATTTCATGGACCTGGTGCCGGTTACCAACGCCATGGCGGGCGGTCTGCCGTTCCCGATCCGCAAGCGCGTCGAACTCGCCCGCGCCCTGGCCTCGAGCCCCAAGCTGCTGTTGCTCGACGAGCCGGCGGCCGGCCTCAACCACGAGGAGATCGAGACGCTGAAGACGCAGATCAAACGCGTGCGCGATACCCAGCACGTCACCGTGCTGCTGGTCGAGCACCATATGAGCCTGGTCATGTCGGTGTCCGACAAAGTCGTCGCCATCGATTTCGGCAAGAAGATCGCCGACGGCACGCCGGCGCAGGTGCAGCGCGACCCGGAAGTGATCCGCGCCTATCTGGGGACTTCGTGATGGCGGCGTTGCTGGAAGTGAAGGGGCTGAAAGCCTTCTATGGCCAGACGCAGTCGCTCTACGACGTCGGCTTCGATATCCCGAGTGGCAGCATCATCACGCTGCTGGGCGCCAATGGCGCCGGCAAGACCACGACGCTGCGGGCCATCTGCAACATGGTGCGCACCGACGGCACGATCCGCTTCGACGGCAAGGACATCGCCGGCCGTCCGACCGAGGAGATCGTGCGCCATCGCATCGCCCATGTGCCCGAGGGCCGCGGCACCTTCACGACGCTGACGGTCGACGAGAACCTACGCATCGCCGCCTATACGCGCCGCGACAAGGCTGCCGTCCGCGCCGAGCTCGAACGCGTCTTCACCTACTTCCCGCGCCTCAAGGAGCGTATCCAGCAGCAGGCCGGCACGCTGTCGGGCGGCGAGCAGCAGATGCTGGCGATCGCCCGCGCTCTGATGCTCAACCCGCGCCTGATGCTGCTCGATGAGCCATCCTTCGGCCTGGCGCCGCTGATCGTGCAGGAGATCTTCCGCATCCTGAAGCGCATCAATCAGGAAGAAAAAGTCAGCATCCTGCTGGTCGAGCAGAATGCCGCCCTCGCCCTCGACCTCGCCAGCCATGCCTATGTGCTGGAAACCGGCAAGGTCGTGATGTCGGGCGCCTCGGAAGTCGTGAAGAACGACGAGAATATCCGCAAATCGTACCTCGGTTACTGAGGCGGAGAGAGATGGAACAGTTCCTCCAGCAGATCGCTTCCGGCCTCGCCAATGGCGCCATTTATGCCTGCGTGGCGCTGGCCTTGGTCATGATTTACGTCTCGACCGATCACATCAATTTTGCCCAGGGCGAAATGGCGATGTTCTCGACCTATATCAGCTGGCAGCTGATGAGCTGGGGGCTGGACTACTGGGTAGCCTTCATCGCCGCCGTGCTGATCTCCTTCGTATTGGGTGTGATCGTCGAGCGGGCGATCCTGAGACCGCTGCACAACGCGCCGGTGCTGTCGATCGTCGTGGTCTTCATCGGCCTTCTGGCAATCTGCAACTCGGTGGCGGGCGCGATCTGGAGTTACCTGATCAAGGAATTCCCGTCGCCGTTTCCCAAGAGCAGCTTCGGCATCGCCGGCGTCATCGGCCCGCATCAACTGGGCGTCGTGGTGGTGACGCTGATCGTGCTCGGGCTTCTGTTCGTCTTCTTCCGTTACACGCCGCTTGGACTCGCCATGCGCGCCGCCGCGCAGAACCCGCAGATGGCGCGTCTCGTCGGCGTGCGCGTCGACTGGATGCTGGCGCTGGGCTGGGGCCTCGCCTCGGCGGTCGGCGCGGTGGCTGGCATCATGGTCGCCCATATCGTTTACCTCGATCCCAACATGATGGCCGGCATCCTGCTTTATGCCTTCGCCAGCGCGCTGGTCGGTGGCATCGGCAACCCCGGCGGCGCGGTGCTGGGCGGCTTCATCGTCGGCGTGCTCGAGAACATGGTGGCCTTCGCCGGCAACCAGATCGAGAAGGTCACCGGCATCTACATCATCGGCAATGGCGAGAAGCTCACGGTCGCCCTGATCATCGTCATCACCGTGCTGACATTGAAGCCCGCCGGTCTGTTCGGCCGCGTCGTCGTGAAGAGGGTCTGACATGCCGGCGTTCCCCCGGAAACTGATTTGGGTTCTGCTCGGGCTGGCCGTTCTCGTGCCGCTGCTGCAGCCGGTACTTCCCGACATCGTGTCCAACTACCGCCTGTTCCTGGTCACCACGATGATCATCGCGGCCATTGCCGTGCTCGGGCTCAATCTGCTGACCGGCTTCAACGGCCAGATCTCGCTCGGCCACGGCGCCTTCTATGCCGTCGGCGCCTATACGGCGGCCGTGCTGATGGACCATCTCAACATGCCCTATTGGGCGACGCTGCCTTGTGCCGCGATCGTCTGCTTCATCGTTGGCTACCTGTTCGGCCTGCCGGCGCTGCGGCTGGAAGGGCATTATCTGGCGCTCGCCACTTTCGCGCTGGCACTCGCCGTACCGCAGATCCTTAAATACAAATGGCTGGAAGGTCTTACCGGCGGCGTTCAGGGCATCGTGCTCAGCAAGCCCGAGGCGCCTTTCGGCCTGCCGCTCAACGAAGACCAGTGGCTCTACTACTACTGCCTGTTCGTCATGGTCGTGCTGTTCTGGGCGGCCAACAACCTGCTGGGCAGCCGCAGCGGCCGCGCCATGATGGCGATCCGCGACCACTACATGGCGGCCGATACGATGGGCATCGACACCGCCCTCTACAAGACCGTTACCTTCGGCATCAGTGCCGCCTATACCGGCATCGCCGGCGCGCTCTCGGCCTCGGCCATCGCCTTCGTGGCGCCCGACAGCTTCAACATATTCCTGTCGATCAAGTTCCTGATCGGCCTGGTCGTGGGTGGCGTCGGTTCGCTGGCTGGCTCGGTCGTGGGCGGCATCTTCTACGTGCTGGTCGACAATTCGGCGCAGGCGCTGTCGCTGTTCGTGAAGAACGACCTCGGTCTTGCCTTCGACCTGTCGGCCTACACCGTTTTCGGCATCCTGCTGATCTTGCTGATGTACACCATGCCGATGGGCATCGTCGGCGGCGTCTATATCGCGCTGCGTCGGCTGCGCGGTCTGCGGAGCTAGCGTCTTGTCGTAACGTGTAACTGTAAAGAGTGAGGCGTGTGCATGGAGTGAACTGATCTGGGAGGAAAAAATGACAACGAGCAGGCGTACCTTCGTGGCCGGAGTCTCGGCCGCAGCAATGCTTTCGGGTTCCCGAGTGGCGTATGCGCAAAAGAAGTACGACGACGGGGCAACCGACAAGGAAATCAAGATCGGTCACACCAACCCCTATAGCGGTCCGGCGTCTGCGTATGGTGTCATCGGCAAGTGCATCGAGGCCTACTGGAAGTCGGTCAACGAGGTGGGCGGCATCAACGGCCGCAGGGTCAAGTTCCTAACCCTGGACGACGGTTACAATCCCGCCAAGACTGTCGAACTGGTCCGCCAGCTCGTCGAACAGGAAAAAGTGCTCTGCACCTTCAACACGTTGGGCACACCGACCAACACGGCCATCCACAAGTACATGAACCAGAAGAAGGTGCCGATGCTCTTCGTCGCCACCGGTGCGTCGAAGTGGGGCAAGCCCAAGGACTTCCCGTGGACCATGGGCTACCAGCCCGACTACCACACCGAGGGCGTTATCTACGCCAAGCATATGTTGGCCAACGTTAAGGATGCCAAGGTCGCCGTGCTGATGCAGAACGACGATTACGGCAAGGACTATTACGAGGGCTTCAAGGAAGGCCTCGGCAAGGAGGCCGGCAGGATCGCCAAACTGGTGACCTACGAGGTGACGGACCCGACCGTCGATTCGCAGATCATCCAGCTCAAGGACACCGGCGCCAACGCCTTCTTCAATATCTCGACGCCGAAGTTCGCCGCCCAGGCGATCCGCAAGGCGGCAGATATCGGCTGGAAGCCGGCGCACTACCTCAACAACGTCTCGGCCTCGGTGGGGGCGACCATGAAGCCGGCCGGCTTCGAGAACAGCCAGGGCATCCTCACCGCGCAGTACCTGATGGACCCCACCGACAAGCAGTGGGACGGCCACGAGGACATGAAGCTGTGGCGGGGGTTCATGAACAAGTGGATGCCGGGCGCCAACCAGACCGACGGCGGCTATGTCTTCGCCTATTCGGTGTCCTACCTGATGCACCAGACGCTGAAGAAGTGCGGCGACAACCTGACGCGTGAGAACCTGATGCGCCAGGCGGCCAACCACCAGAAGCTCAAGGTGCCGCTCCTCCTGCCGGGTATCGCCGTCAGCACCAGCCCGACCGATTTCTACCCCGTCCAGGCTGTCCAGCTCGCTCGCTTCAAGGCCGATAGCTGGGATCTGTTCGGCGACGTCATGCACGCCGAAAGCACCTGATTTTCCCGTTATTGGCCGGAAAATGTCAAAAAGGCCGCCCGCAAGGGCGGCCTTTCCTTGCAACCCAAGCTTAAGCGGGGGAAGCTTCCGGCGTCGATAAAAACAAGGAGGAAATGCAGTGGGTACAAGCAGGCGTGGTTTCGTGGTGGGCGGCGTTTCGGCCGCGGCGATGTTGTCCGGTTCGGTGGCGTATGCGCAAAAGAAGTACGACGACGGGGCGACCGACAAGGAAATCAAGATCGGCCACACCGGCCCTTATAGCGGTCCGGCTTCGTCCTACGGGGCGATCGGCAAGTGCATCGAAGCCTATTGGAAGAGCGTCAACGAAGCAGGCGGCATCAACGGCCGCATGGTGAAGTTCGTCACTCTCGACGACGGCTACTCGCCGCCGAAGATGGTCGAACTGGTCCGCCAGCTCGTCGAGCAGGAAAAGGTGCTCTGCACCTTCAACACGCTGGGCACGCCGACCAACACAGCCATCCACAAGTACATGAACCAGAAGAAGGTGCCGATGCTCTTCGTCGCCACCGGTGCGTCGAAGTGGGGCAAGCCCAAGGACTTCCCGTGGACCATGGGCTACCAGCCCGACTACCACACCGAAGGCGCGATCTATGCCAAGCATCTCCTGGCCAACGTCAAGGACGCCAAGATCGCCGTGCTGATGCAAAACGACGATTACGGCAAGGACTATTACGAGGGCTTCAAGGAAGGCCTCGGCAAGGATGCCGGCAAGATCGTCAAGCACGTGACCTTCGAGGTGACGGATCCGACCGTCGATTCTCAGATCATCCAGTTGAAGGACTCCGGCGCCAACGCGTTTTTCAACATCTCGACGCCGAAGGCGGCGGCGCAGGCCATCCGCAAGGCGGCCGATATCGGCTGGAAGCCGGCGCATTACCTCAACAACGTGTCGGCTTCGGTCGGCTCTGTCATGAAGCCAGCCGGCTTCGAGAACAGCCAGGGCATCGTGACCGCGCAATACCTGATGGATCCCACCGACAAGCAGTGGGACACCACCGACGACATGAAAATGTGGCGCACCTGGATGAACAAGTGGATGCCGGGCGCCAACCAGGCCGATGCGAACTATATCTTCGGCTTCTCAGTCTCCTTCCTGATGCACCAGACGCTGAAAAACTGTGGCGACACGCTGACGCGCGAGAACGTCATGAAGCAGGCCGCCAGCTTCAAGAAGCTGAAAGTGCCGCTGCTGCTGCCGGGCATCACGGTCAACACCAGCCCGACCGACTTCTACCCCGTCCAGTCGGTCAAGTTGGCCAAGTTCAAGGGCGAGACCTGGGAGCAGTTCGGCGACATCATGTCGGCCGAGAGCACCTGATTCTCTGTCAAATCCACGAAAGGCCGCCGGTTTCCGGCGGCCTTTTTTGTTGTCTCAGGCGCGGCGTTTGGCCTTTTCTCGGCCGCGATTCCGGGGGAAGCTCGCGTGCCCATAAAAAACTGGAGGAAGTGCAATGAGTACAAGTAGGCGTGAATTCGTCGTTGGTGGCGTTTCCGCCGCCGCGATGTTGTCGGGATCGGCGGCCTTCGCGCAAAAGAAGTACGACGACGGCGCGACCGACAAGGAGATCAAGATCGGTCACACCAATCCTTACAGTGGACCGGTGTCGGCCTATGGCGCTATCGGCAAGACGATCGAGGCTTATTGGAAGAGCGTCAATGCGGCCGGCGGCATCAATGGCCGGATGGTGAAGTTCGTGACGCTGGACGACGGCTACGTGCCGTCGAAGACGGTCGAGATGGTTCGCCAGCTCGTCGAGCAGGAAAAGGTCCTGTGCGTCTTCCAGACGCTCGGCACGCCGACCAACTCCGCCATCCACAAATACATGAACACAAAAAAAGTCCCGCACCTCTTCGTCGCCACCGGCGCCTCGAAGTGGGGCAAGCCCAAGGACTTCCCGTGGACCATGGGCTTTCAGCCCGACTACCACACCGAGGCGGTGATCTACGGCAAGCACGTGCTGGGCAACGTCAAGGATGCCAAGATCGGCATCCTCTATCAGAACGACGACTTCGGTAAGGACTACCTCGATGGCTTCAAGGAAGGCCTCGGCAAGGAAGCCGGACGCATCGTCAAGCAGGTGAGCTACGAAGCGACCGATCCGACGGTCGATTCGCAAATCATCCAACTCAAGGATTCCGGCGCCAACGTCTTCCTGAACATCGCGGCGCCGAAAGCGGCCGCCCAGGGTATTCGCAAGGCGGCCGATATCGGCTGGAAGCCCGCGCATTACCTGACCAATGTTTCGGCATCGGTTGCCGCCGTCATGAAGCCGGCCGGCTTCGACAACAGCCAGGGCATCATAACGGCGGCATACCTGAAGGACGCCACCGACAAGCAATGGGCCAACGATCCCGAGATGAAGGCGTGGCGCGAGTGGATGGCCAAGTGGATGCCCGACGCCAACCAGGCCGATGCCAATCACATCTATGGCTACGCCGTCTCGTTTCTCATGCAGGAGACCTTGAAGAAGTGCGGCGATACCCTGACGCGGGAGAACCTCATGAAGCAGGCGGCCAACCACAAGAAGTTCAGGGTTCCGCTTGTCCTGCCGGGCATAACGGTGAGCACCAGCCCGACAGACTTTTATCCTCTGCAGGCGGTCCAGCTGCAGCGCTTCAAAGGCGATAGCTGGGAATTGTTTGGCGAAATCCTGGCGGCCGAAAGCACCTGATCGCCAAGGCTGCGAGTTGAAGGGAAAGGGGAAGGCCGCCGGGTTCCGGCGGCCTTCTTCGTTATGCGGCAGGCATCAGCGATCGGCCTCAGCGATCGGGGCGCGGCTGGCGGCGCAGGGCCTGCCGGCATTCGTCGGTCGTGATACGGCCGTCCTTGTTGGTGTCGCAACGCGCGAAGTTCCGGTCGGCCTGGGCCATGAACTCCGGCTTGCTGACGAAGCCGTCCTTGTCGGTGTCCATGCGCAGGAAGAAGGTCGATTGGGCCTTGGACGGCGCATCGCTGGGCAGGACGCCGCGGGCGGCGGCCGGCGTGCGGATAAGTTCGTCGGGCGACAGCTTGCCGTCGCTGTTGAGATCGAGTTGCTTGAAGCGGGCCTCCTGGCCGGTCACCCATTCGGCACGGTCGACGACGCCGTCCTTGTTGGTATCGTAGCGCATCATGCCTTTCGCCGGTTGAGCGGCAGGCTGCTGGGCGAGAGCGGGGAGGGCGAGGGCGGTGAAGGCGGTAGCCAGGACAATGAACTTGAGCATCGGAGTTACTCTCATAAGTTGTATCAGGACTATCCGATACAATCGGAAGTTCCCTTACCCGGCTGACTAAGCACCGATATAGTCCCGTCCGCGGCCGAAATGTGGCCGCGTTGAGGTTTTGTTCTTATGGCCTACGATTACGATCTCTTTGTCATTGGCGCCGGCTCCGGCGGCACCCGCGCCTCGCGCATCTCCGCAAGCTATGGCGCACGCGTAGGGCTCTGCGAGGATTTCCGCGTCGGCGGTACCTGCGTGATCCGGGGCTGCGTGCCCAAGAAGCTGATGGTCTATGGCTCCAAGTTCGCGCACGAATTCGAGGATGCAGCAGGCTTCGGCTGGACGGTCGGCCAGCCCACTCATTCATGGGCCATCTTGCGTGACAATGTCGCCAAGGAAGTCGACCGTCTTAACGGCGTTTATATCCGCCTGCTCGAAGGCGCCGGCGCCAAGATCCACATGGGCCGCGGCCGCCTGCTTGACCGCCACACCATCGAGGTCGGCGAGACCACCATCACCGCCGACAAGATCCTGATCGCCAGCGGCGGCCATCCCGTGGTGCCCGATATCCCCGGCAAGGAATTCGCGATCACCTCGAACGAGGTCTTCCACCTGCCCGAGATGCCCAAGCGCATCACCATCGTCGGTGGCGGCTATATCGCCGTCGAATTCGCCGGCGTCTTCCATGGCTTGGGCGCCCATGTCGACTTGGTGCTGCGGCGCGACCGTGTGCTACGCGGCTTCGATGAGGACTGCCGGACCTTCGTGCACGAGGCGCTGGTCCATAACGGCATCAAGATGCGCACCGAGACCGAGATCGCGCGCATCGAGGCCACCAATGGTGGCGCGCCCTACAAGATCCATACGCCGGCGGGCGGCGTCTTCGAGACCGACTGCGTGCTCTATGCCACGGGACGCGCCGCCAATACCAAGGGCATCGGCCTGGAGAAGGTGGGCGTGCAGCTCAACAAGGCGGGCGCCGTTGCCGTCGACGAATGGTCCAAGACCACGGCCGAGAATATCTGGGCGGTGGGTGACGTCACCGACCGTATCAACCTCACGCCAGTCGCCATCATGGAAGGCCATTGCTTCGCCGACACTGTCTTCGGCAACAAGCCGCGTAAGGCCGATCATCGCGATGTGCCCTCGGCGGTGTTCTGCCAACCCGAGATGGCCAATGTTGGTCTGAGCGAAGAGGAAGCGCGCCGCACGCTAGGCGAGTTGCATGTCTTCGTGGCTGCCTTCAAGCCGATGAAATACACCCTGGCCGGTCGCCAGCAGCGTACCTTCATGAAACTTGTCGTCGAGGCCGCCACCGACAAGGTCGTCGGTGTCCATATGGTGGGAGACGACGCCGCCGAGCTGATCCAGGGCCTGGCGGTGGCGGTGAAGGCCGGCGCCACCAAGGCGCAGTTCGATGCCACCGTCCGCATTCATCCGACGGCGGGCGAGGAGTTCGTCACCATGCGCACCGCTCGGGCCGAGCCGACGCCCAAGCGGGCGAACGTGGCATGAGCGACCAGCCGGGGGTTCTGCTGAGCGCGCTGCGCGCGATCGGTCACGCATCCTTCCTGCCGTTCGGCGTGCGTGATCGTCTCATCCGGGCGATCCAGTCGCCCGACAATGGCCGCGACCAGGCCTTCCAGGTCGAGCTGCGCGGGATGAAGTACGCGGGTCATCTCGCGAGCTACATCGACTGGTTCGTCTACTTCTACGGTTGCTATGAGCCGCAGGTCGCCGACGTGCTGCAGAAGCTGGCGGCCTCGCTGCCGGCCGGCCGGCGCACGGTCTGGGATGTCGGCGCCAATTGCGGACATCATGCCCTTCTGATGGCCAAGGGAGCCGAAGTCGTTCACGCCTTCGAACCCTGGGGGCCTGTTCGGGCCCAACTCGAGAAAAACGCCGCGCTCAATCCGCGGGCGAAGATTGTCGTTCACCCGTTCGGCCTGGCCGACATCAACGAGACCCGGCCGTTCCATGCCTCGCTGGGCGGCAATCACGGCATCGGCGCCTTCGAGGGCGGCTATACCGGTTCGGACAAGGCGATGGCCGATGTCCTGCCGCTGCGCCGGGGAGACGACGTGGTGGCCGAGGGCCTCGCGCCGCCGCCGGCCCTGATCAAGATCGATGTCGAGGGCTATGAGCCGCTGGTCCTGAAGGGCTTGGCCGAGACGCTGGCCAAGCACCGGCCGCTGGTCGCGCTGGAATATCCTGAGGCCGGCAAGGGTCTTTATCCACCAGGTGGCTCGCCGCTCAGCCTGATGCCGGAGAAGTACCTGTTTTACGTGATTGTCGACCGGGGCGGGCAGGGCGTTCTCGTGCCGTCGACCCCCGACGTCATGCTCAGCCCCGAGGTCGTGCTGGTCCCGGAAGAGCTGAAAAGCACCGTTTCCTAGGCTCGCCTTTTATCCACAGCGCGTATAGGTTCGGCGCCCACCCGGCCAGCAGGGCCGGGGAATCAGGAGGACGATATGACCGCGATCCAGGGCAAAGCCCACGCGGCTGCCAAGGTTCAATCGCGCAGCTCGAGCGCCACGGACTGGACGCCCACGAGCTGGCGCGGCCGGCCGGCGCTGCAGATGCCGGTCTACGAGGACGCGACGGCCCTGGCCGGCGCCGAGGCGCGCCTGCGTCGCTATCCGCCGCTGGTCTTTGCCGGCGAGGCCCGTAAGCTCAAGACCGCCCTGGCCAAGGTCGCGGCCGGCGAGGCCTTCCTGCTGCAGGGTGGCGATTGCGCCGAGAGCTTC
>JBBRFD010000165.1:0-11036 GCA_038224985.1 Reyranellales bacterium | reverse complement strand
CCACCAGGGCTGCCCGCGTGGCGTTGAAGTCCATGACGTATTCGGCGACGAAGCGAATCTGGCGCGGCATCAGGTCTCGGGCCGCGCCGCTGCCGCCGTCGTCGTCGCCGGCCTCGGTTTCCGCTGATGTTTGGTCCGCGCCATCGAGCAGGCCGGCATGACGGGCGAGCAGCTTCAGCGCCGCGAGCTTGTTGAACCGCCGCACGGCGATCAGGCGGGCGCCGTCGGGTCCGGGCGTCTCCGTGACGTCGATGGCGGCGAAGCCCGCCAGTGCCTCGGCGCCAATCGAGGCCAGCGGCCGCAAGCCGCCGTCCCCGTCGAGCACCTCGGTGATATCGGCGAAGGCCACCCGCATCGCCTCGGCGAGGACGCGCTCGGCGCGCAGTCCGGTTTCCGTAAGTGTGCGCTGGCTCGCCTTCTCCAGCGCCGCTGCGACGGCGGGATTGCGCAACAGCACCGCGCCGCCATTGCGCGCGCTGGTCGGCGAATAGCCGGCGCGCAGGGCGGCGACGGCGGCGATGGGCACGGCGCTATACTCCGCAACGAAGCGCGCCTGCCGGGGCGTCAGCGATTTCATGAGCCCCATATGGGGAAATTGTGACTTACGAAGTCAAGCAGTGTGACTTTGATTGTTTGATCTACCGGATTTTCACGAATCTCGGGCCTCATCGGATGGATTCAGTCGATGAAGGCCATGCGGTAGATCGACCCTTCGAGTGCCTCGGGACCGAATTCGGACTTGAACCCGCTTCACGCCGGCGGTGCGATCAGCGTGACCTTCGGAAAATAGCTGCGATAGCGGCCGGCATCGCGCGTCAGCAGCGGGCAACCGGCAACCGCGGCATGGGCGCCGATGAAAAAGTCGGGCAGGACGCCCGTCCGGGCGCCGCGGGCCGCGCGGTATTTCTGAAAGGCCTTTCCGGCAAGGAAGAGCGCGGACCGGGGCATCGCCGAGATCTCGATGGCCGCCTGGGTCAGCATGGCGTCGAGGTCCTCGACCCGGCTGTAGCGGATCGAGGTCTCGGCATAGACGATGTCGTTGATGACGATCGGGCCGGCCAGGGCGGCCTCCTCGAGGCGGGCCAGCGACCAGTCGGCCCAATCGGGATCGTCGGTGACGAGATCCAGCAGGACGTTGGTATCGACCAGGGTCACGCTAGCGGGCGCCGCGTGTCAGGGCCATGATCTCCGCCGTGCTCAGCCCCTTGCCGGCATGTCCGCGCAGATGGGCAAAGCGGGGCGGGCGGCCCTTCTTTCCGAGGCGGACCAGAACGACACGGCCGTCCTGCCCGCGTTCGAAATCGATCACGCTGCCCGGTCCTATGCCCAACAGGTCGCGCACCGGCTTGGGAATGGTGATCTGGCCTTTGCTGGTCACGGTGGCACTCATGATGACGCTCCAGGTAAGGAGAGAGTTTATCGCCGCCTTACTTTAGCACGTCCCGAGCCGGCGTTCGAGAGGCAGCCCTCACGCATCGCTCATCGTAATTCCGTTCTCGCGGATCACCTTGCCCCAGGCCTCGACCTCGCTCTTGGCGAAGGCGTCCATCTGGGCGGGCGTCCAGTCCTTGAGCACGGTGCCGAGCTGGTTGGCGCGCTCCCTGGTGATGTCCATCCTGGCGATCTTGCGCATCGCGGCGTTGAGCTTGTCGACGATCGGCTGCGGCGTGCCGGTGGGGGCAAAGAGCGCGAACCAGCCGTCGAGGATGAAGCCGGGCAGGCCCGCTTCCGCCGTCGTCGGGATATCGGCGAAGGCGGGGTGGCGGGCTTCGCTCGCCAGCGCCAGCGCCTTGATGGTGCCGCTGCGGATATGTGCGGCGACCGAGGGTGGCGTCACGATCAGGAGCTCGACCTGGCCCGCCACGAGATCGGCGGTGGCGGGGCCGGCGCCTTTATAAGGCACATGCACGAGGTCGATGCCGGCGGCCTTGTTGAGCAGCACGCCGCCCAGATGCGGCACCGAGCCCTGGCCGACCGAGCCGAAGTTGAGCTTGCCCTTGTTCTCCCTGGCATAGGCGATGAAGCCCTTGAGGTCGGTGGCCGGCACCTTCTTGGCGATGACGATGACATGCGGCGCCACGGCGCCCATGGCGACGGCGGCGAAATCCTCGGGCTTCCAGTTGAGGTTCTTGATCAGCGCCGGATTGGCCGAGTGAAAGGCCGAGTACTGCATCAGCACGGTGTAGCCGTCGGGCTTGGCCCGCGCGACGATGGCGGTGCCGATATTGCCGTTGCCGCCGCCCTTGTTGTCGACGATGACCTGCTGGCCGAGTTCCTGGCTCAGCAGGTCGGAATAGACCCGCGCCACCAGATCGGTGCCGCCCGCCGGTGGGGCGGGGATGACCATGGTGATCGGCTTGTCGGGATAGTTTTGCGCCAGCGCCGGCCCTGTCAGCGTGGGTGAGGCGAGGGCAGCGGTCGAGAGCGTGAGCAGCGTGCGGCGTTTGATTCGGTTCTTCATGGCGAGACCTCCCAGTCGTCGCCCCGAACCTAGCAGATGATTACGGATAGTTCCGCTTCCACACCTCGGCCAGCGCCGGCAGCGCATCGACTTTGTGAGCGATAGCGGCGAGCCTGGGGGTCTCGTCCTCGAACCAGATGCGCTTGGGACGCCAGCGCGTCATGACGCTCACATAAATATCGAGCGCCGACAGACGCTCGCCGAGGAACCACGGCGCGCCAGCTTCCGATTCGATCTGGCGCCACAGGCGTTGCGCATAGGCTTCCAGCGTGGCGAGGAAGGGCTTCTGCGCCGCCTCGACTTCGACGAAGCGCGCCGGCACATCGGCATAGGTGAAAGTCGGGTAGATATTGGCGACGATGAAGACCAGCCAGCGCAGGAAGCGGCCGCGCTCAGCCGACTTGGGGCCGGGCACCAGCGAGTCCTGGCCGGTGATATCGGCCAGCAGCAGCGTGATCGCCGCACTCTCGCTCATGATGCCGCCGTCGAGCAGGACCAGCGTCGGCACCTGGGCCAGCGGATTGGCCTTCTCGAGCACGCGGCGCGCCTGCGGATCGCGCAGCAGGTCGCCGACCGGCTCGAAGCTGAAGGGCAGCCCGTACCAGACGAGCTGCGCCTCGACGAGGGCCGAGCCCCAGCCGGCGCGGCCGTAAAGTTTGTAGGGCGCGCTCATTACTCTTTCTGCAGGAGCTGCACGAGGCCTGACGTGTCCCAGCGGTTGCCGCCGCGCGCCTGGCAGCGGGCGTAGAACTGGTCGACCAGCGCCACCAGCGGCATCATCGCCTTCTGGCGCTTGCCTTCGGAGAGCGCGATGCCGAGGTCCTTGCGCATCCAATCGATGGCGAAGCCGTAGTCGAACTTGCCGGCCACCATGTTCTGCCAGCGGTTCTCCATCTGCCAGCTCTGCGCCGCGCCCTTGGAAATGGCGCCCATCGCCTTTTCCATGTCGAGGCCGGCGCGCTGGCCGAGGTTGATGGCCTCGGACAGGCCCTGGACGATGCCGGCGATACAAACCTGGTTCATCATCTTGGTGATCTGCCCGGCGCCCGGCGGGCCGATCAGCGTCACGGCTTTCGAGAAGCCATCGGCCACCGGCTTGGCCTTGTCGAAGGCCGCCTGCTCGCCGCCGCACATGACGGTGAGCTGGCCGTTCTCGGCGCCGGCCTGGCCACCCGAGACCGGCGCGTCGATGAAGTCGATGCCCAGCGTCTTGCCCGTCGCATGGAGCTCGCGGGCGATATCGGCCGAGGCGGTGGTGTTGTCGAAGAAGATCGTGCCCTTGGCCATGCCGGCGAAGGCGCCGTCGGGGCCGAGCACGACCGAGCGCAGGTCGTCGTCGTTGCCGACGCAGCAGAAGACGATCTCGCAGCCCTTGACCGCCTCTTTTGGCGTCCTGGCGGCGCTGCCCTTATGTTTCTTGGTCCAGGCCTCGGCCTTGGCGAATGTACGATTATAGACCGTCACCTCGTGGCCCTTGGCGGCGAGGTGGCCGGCCATCGGAAAACCCATCACGCCCAGACCCAAAAATGCCACCTTGGCCATCGTTCTCTCCCGCTCGATTCATGAAGTGCGGCGGGATCATAGGGGGCCGAAGGGGCGTGTAAAGCCGGGGCTGGCCGGGATTTTCAGGCGCCACGCTCGCCGCGGGCAACCTTCAGCTCGGCGGCCGCCCGGGTTTGGCCCATCGGCGTCAGCATAACGCCGTTGTGCGCCTCGGCGATGAGGTCCAAGGAGAGCAGGCGCTTGCGAATCGCGGGAGGGATCTCCCGGACCGACGGACGCTGTCCGACCAAGCCGACCAGCACATTGATTTCCGACCCGTTGAGCGGAGCTTTCAAGCCACGCGGCATCGCGACCCCTTGTCCGAAACGGTACGCAGCGAGCCTAGACCGCCACACGACGCGTTGTCGATTCGTCCGATTGCGTACCGATCCGAATGGCGCGCCTGTGGTGTGTCATACAGACGATATCAGGGCTGCTTAAGGCCCCGCGAGTTTAAGAAAGAGTAATGGAAGTGCCCTCTCGCAACCGGTTGCTCCGCGCCATGAGCGCGCCCGACCGCGAGAGCCTGCGGGCGGCGCTGGAGCCGGTAACGCTGGAACTGCGCATGGTCCTCGAGGCGCCCGGCCAGGCGATCTCCCAGGTCTATTTCGTCGAGAGCGGCATGGTCTCGATCGTGGCCAACTCGCCGCCCGACCGCCGCATCGAGGTGGGCCTGGCCGGCCACGAGGGCATGACCGGCGTGCCGGTCATCCTGGGCGACGACCGCTCGTCGCGCGAATCGATGGTGCAGGGTGCCGGTACGGCGTTGCGCCTGCCGGCCGATACGCTGCGCCAGTTGATGGCGGCCCGCCCGACGCTGCAGCGCGTGCTGCTGCGCTATGCCCATGCCTTCATGGAGCAGACCAGCCAGACCGCGCTCAGCAACGGCCGCGCCATCCTCGAGGAGCGCCTGGCGCGCTGGCTGCTGATGGCGCAGGACCGCATCGGCCGCAACGGCCTCACGGTGACGCATGAATTCCTCGCGGTGATGCTGGGCATGCGCCGCCCCGGCGTCACGGTGGCGCTGCACCTGCTCGAGGGCCGCGGCCTGATCCGCTCGCAGCGCGGTCATATCGAAATCGTCAACCGCCCCGGCCTGGTCGAACTGGCCGACGGCTCCTACGGCAGCTCCGAAGCCGCCTACGAGCGGCTGTTCGGCGGCGCGGCTTAGTCAAAGCGCCAGCAACACGGCCACTGCCGCGAAGCCGGTGAGCAGCGGCGGCAGCGCCAGCACCCAGGCCTTGCGGTAAAGCGCCGAATCGGCGATCGCGAGGCCGAGCAGCGCCGCGCCCATCGAGACGCGGATCGGCGATAACATCGTGAGGTTGGTGCAGAGGCTGTTCTGCACCGCCGCGATCCACGCCGGATCGACGGCGGTGGCGCGGGCCAGTGCGGTCACCATCGGCATCAGCATGGCATTGGCCGCGGCACCGCCGCCGGTGAGGAAGCCGCCGATGCCGGCGAAGAGCGGCACACCGAGGGCCGCGCCGCGTCCGGCCGCGCCGCGCATCGCCTCGGCGACCTGCTGTGCCATGCCCGAGCCGACATAGAGTTCGGCCATGACGACGAAGGCCAGCGTCACGGCGCAGGCGCGCCACGCACTCTTGCCCGTCTCGCGCACGAGCTTCCCCAGTGGCGCACGTGCGGCCAGCGCCACGACGAGGCCGATCGAGATCAGCCAGAAGCCGGGTGCATAGAGCGGCGCGAAGGCGGGCTGGCCCTCGATGGGTTTCAGCGCCCATAGCGGCTTGAGGAAATCGCGCAGCGGCGGCACCAGGCGCGTGGCACAAAGGGCGAGCGTCAGCGCGACATAGGGCGCCTGTGCGCGCAGCGCGGCGCGCAGTTGCGCGAGGCCCGGCCTCTCGTCGCGCCAGAAGCGCAGCGCCAGCAGGAAGGCGAGCGGTGCGGCGCCGGCGATCTCGACATCGCTGAAGCGGTTGGCCAGCCAGATCAGCCCGAGCAGCAGCGCCGTCCAGGCCACGTCGTCGAGTTTTTGCTTGGCCGGCACCGGCACGCCGGCCTCGCGCGCGAAGCGCCAGTAGAGCAGGAGATAGAGGACGTGGATCGGCGCCTGCAGCACGGCGGCGTGCAGGCCGAGCTCGTTGGGCGTGAGGCCGGCCAGGGTGGCGCCGACGGTCGTGCCGATGGCGAGCGCCCCCCAGGGCACCAGCGACTGGCTGTAGAGGCCGAGGATCAGCGCCGGCAGTCCGTTGAGGCCGAGGCGGCGGAGTGCCGCCAGCGCGATGATGTAGCCGACGCCGAAGCCCGTCACCGATTCGGCGAAGGGCGCCAGCAGGAAGCACGCCGACCACAGGCGGCGCGGTGTGGCCAACGGCGCCTCCGTCGGCGCCGCCGCCGCGCCACGCGTCTGCGGCCGCGTCTGAAGGCAGCGATGGAAGAACATGCCGGCGGCGATGATCGCCACGATCTGCCACGACAGCCACAGCCCGGCCGGGATCTCGCGCGCCAGCAGGGCTCCGAGGTCGCCCGCGGAGAGCAGGGCGGCGGCGGCGACAGTGGCCGCGAGGCCGGCGAGACCGGCGGCCAGAGCGCTGGCGCGGCCCGAGGCCAGCAGACCCAAAACGAGGAGGAGCGGGAGGAGGGCGAGAAGCGGAGCGGGCAAGGTCGTCATTGTCGGATGCAGTCTATAAGGCCATAACTTCGGGGTGACGATACGCACGCTCCTGGGTTTTCTGCTGTTGCTGGCGACCATGCCGTTTGCCGCCGCGGCGCAGCCCGTGGTCTTCCCGGGCCAGCCGCTCGACAACGTCGCCATCGCCATCGAGAACGTCGAGAGCGGCCAGGTCGTCAGCCGCGGCGTCACCGGCAACGACGGCTTCGTGCGCTTCTACGATATTCCCGGCGGTAGCTACCGCATCGTCGTGCGCGGCGTCGCCAAGGCCATCGAAAAGCAGAGCGCCAAGGGCGTCCGGCCGGTCGTGCCGCTGGCCGCACCGCCGCCCGCGCTGCTGCCGCCCGCGCCGCCGCCGCCCGTGCTGCCGCCGACCGTGCCAGAGCCCGCGCTCACCGCCGAGCAGCTCGCCCCACCCGCTCCAGAGGCTTCCGCGCCGGCCGTGCTCAACCTGCCGACCGGCCTGTCGATGCCCGTCCGTCCGCCCGCCGTGGTCGTGCGCATGGTCGCCCCCGGCACCACGCGCGAGGCCCGCAAGATCGACACGCTGCTCGCCGACGGTGCCGAAATGCTGGCCTTCAGCGTCCCCGTCAGCGGCCCGATCGCCATCCAGCTGCGCCACGAAGAGCAGTGATTCGGCTGCCTTGCTCGAGCGCCCGATTTCCCCTAAACACCGCCCCGTTGCCCCGATAGCTCAGCCGGTAGAGCACCTCATTCGTAATGAGGGGGTCGGCGGTTCGAATCCGTCTCGGGGCACCACCACTTTTTTTAAGCAAATAAATCAATGACTTAGCTTTGGGTGCGACAGAGCTTTCAAGGGTGCGACAGAACTTTCACCCTTGTTTGTTCCTGTCGCGGGGAATCAAGAGATGCATCGCCTCGCCGGCCAGCCGCGTGCGATTGGCATTCCTGGTGTAAAGTTCAGCCTGGCGCAGCGTCGCCCACCCGTAGATCGCCATCAGCTGATGCACGGTCGCGCCGTTGTCGGCGGCTATTGTAGCCCCGGCTTTGCGAAGTCCATGTGCAGAACAGTGGTTTAGGCCAGCCTCATCGCACCAGTCACGAAATCGGTTGCCGAACCCGGCGGCCGTGAATGGTTTGTTGTAGGCCGTCACGAGATAAATCATCTGGCCGGACGGTGAAGCGTCGATCGCCACTTGCAGCTCGGGAAGCATGGGCAGGACGCGCGTCTTCGCAGCCGGGCCCTTGATTTTCCGGCTGAGCGCTCGACTGGCCGCGCCCTTTGTCTCTGTGAAATGCAGCACACCATCGCGCTCCATCTGTCGCCCCAGCTTCACGACGTCTGATCGCCGCACGCCGGTGAACAGCAAAAGAGCCAGCGCTAGATACGCCTTCGTCCCAATGGCATGCTGCTTTTCGTAGGCGCGGACCTCCTCGATTGTCCAAGTATGAAATCCTTCGGACGCGCTTGGCAGGAATTTTACGGCCGCCGTGGGGTCCACCTCGACCAGATCCTGCTCCAGAGCATAAGCGAAGACTTGGCCCAGCGCCTTCAGGCGCCCGTTCGCTGCCGCGGGCAGGTCGACCTTCTCGTCACGGACCGCACGAACATGCTTGGCTTTCATCTGCGCGAAGGGCAGCGCTCCGCGCTGGCAGATGCCCGCAGGGGTTTGAGTGTTGCTCGTGCAAATACTGTCGAGAATCCCTCGCCGCACCTTCTGCGTGCTGAGGGCCAGAGTCTTGAACCATGCGCTTTTGTAATATTCCTCCACGAGCCAGCGCAGAGAGGTTGAGATGGCCGTAGTGTTGAGCAGTGGCTTGGAACCTGCGGCTGCCACTCCCTCTTTGGCGCGCTGATATTCCGCAAGGAATTCTGGTGTACCTGGTCGAGCTCGCAACCGAATCATGGGTCTGCCTTCGATGCGGTAGTAGACCCGCTGGGTCCCATGCCTGTCCCGGTCCTGCGTTATGTGCGGCAGGTCAGCCTCAAATTTCATGGCGGGGCAACTCTTCACGGTCAGCCCCACTGATTTTCCGCCACGCCGCCGTCCTCATCCGGCAGCGCATCGAAGGCGAAATCAAGTCTGCGGACGTCCCATACGACCACGCCATCCATGTGCTTGGGCTTCGGCATGCGGCCGTCACCAACAAGCTCAACGAATTTCCGGGCACTACAGCCAACATAGGCGGCAGCCTCATCACGCCGCAGCCCTCGGCGGGGTTGACTCTGTGCCCGATATTCCCGGCTCTGCGCGGTCATTGCACGTGCCTGGATGCGTCTGAGATGGCGCTGGGGCCGGGCGATGCAGGGTCGCGCGCGAGGCGGACCACCGGCTTGGCGGACCTGGCGGTCGTGGCGACAGTGGCCAAAGGGCGAGGCGGCGGTACTGACACGCAGGCATTCGCCATTGTCCGTCCGCCTACGCTGAAAGTGCCAGCAGAAGCGGGTTGGCGTGTCTGTGTCAGGGCGTCAACACTGGCGGCGAAATAGCCGTGGACAGGGCGTGGAACTGCGGCCCGCGCGAAGGTATTGATGTTGAGGGGGACCATCGGAGTTGCCATCGATTTTCTTCCGACAACCAAGCACGATGATGATCCGTTGTGGAGATCGAACCAGGCGCTAAATAGCAGCTAACGACCGCTGATTTAGCGCCTGGCGTTACGATCTCGTACGGATCCGAGAGCAGCTGCTAAAACAAATAAGCTGCCGTTGGAATGTCGATCAGGCCGCTGCCTCATACGGGACATTCATGAAGAACTGGCTCGCGCTGGGTGTTTGACTATCAAGATACAGCGCAAGCTCGCACAGAGCCGAATTTGGCAGCGCCCCCATGTCGGGTCGATACTTTTCAAGAGGCGCGTCGGCGAAGCGAACGACGTGTATCTCTGATATCAGTCGGGGGGCCACACGATCGCCTATTGTCGAGGAGTAATCTCTCACTGGCTGTAGGCGCGCGGGGGTCACGGTATACATGTCGCCGGCGACCGTAGCGGTGAGCAATTCTTCGGTATCCGAAATGCCTTCAGGACAATGAACCAAGGCATCGATCTGCGCCTGCCAGCGCTGTTCTCCGCCAAGGTGCGGCCACTCGTAAAGCGCAAGGTGGATAGTGCCAACCGCGGCTGTGAGTTCCGCACCCTCCAGGTCAGTCGTCACAAGTTCCTTGAACGCCGCCAGATCAAGCGTGTGAAGTTTTCCTACTTCGACTGAAGTTTGTGACGGCACATATCTGAGAAGCCCGAAATTCTCAGAATTCCAGTTAGCGCGGAGAAAATTGAACAGAGCAGGGGTCCATGGTTGTAAATCAAGCACGACACAGTTCGCGCAGGCGCCCGATCGGCCGGGTCGTTCGTGAGTGCATCGCTCGAGCTTCTCTGCCAAGGCATGGCAAGCAGGCCTTTCGTCTTTTCGCAGTCCATGCACAAAATCTGAGGTCGACATTGGTTCTCTCCTATTAACGCCGTCGTATTTCGACGGCCGGCGACGGATTGTCGTCAGCGTAATTGGAGCATGTGCGAACCCACTTTTCTTTCGCGTTCCAGGCCGTAATTCCGGCATTGATCGTCGGTATTTAAGTCCTAGTAACCGGTTGACGCGAGATGTGCGGGCCCGAGGACGTTGTCTCGCCAATTAGACGAGACAACGAAGCTAGGGTTCTTCAGCGCATTATTTGGCGTGTGGCGTTCACGTCTCGAGGGTTCCCGCTATGAAGGATTAGCGCTGGGATCGAAGGTCAATAGATGCGGAGGATCCCCTTACATGGGACGTTCGTCGAAGATGCGATCGGAGATGCAGTAAACGTATGACCGGCCGCCTTCGATCTCGCGTTTGGTTACGTTTCTCTGAGTCGACTCTTTGCTACCTGAGTCATGGATGAGGAGTGCCACCACCTTAAGAGCGACGCAGGCTCGGCTTGTAGCAATCGGAGCTACTGCTCGAGTAAATTGCTCTGAGGTGAAGGAATATTCCTTTCGCTCCCTAGCCTCCGTTATGTAGCCGAGCACTTCACCTTGCGGACTGTTCCTTCGGCCATCACGCAGATCCAAGAAGGCGTCACGATTCTTATCGATGTACTGGCGGAGAATGATCACTGGATCGGCCTCGGCGGCTGATTTGGCGATGTGACGTCGGTGACTACGGTAGACATCAACAACGGCTTCGCGGATCTCGTCCGCCGACACCGGGAGGATGCCGCAGTACTCCTGGGCAAACCGTCCAGCGGCGTACGCCAGGCAAAAGTACTTGCCGACGCTATAGTCCGCGTCGGGGAGGTCCAGGTACGAGTGCCGCATGCTGTCTACACGGTCTTTCAGCCACCCAACGATGGCGTCCCTATCCTTGGCGATCTGCCGTGTGAGCTCTTCCATAAAGGCATCGAACGGCGCGCCATTGCAGCGGTTGGACCGGCGTCGCAAAGCGTCGGCGAAATCTGAAGCGCT
>JBBRFD010000164.1:0-11246 GCA_038224985.1 Reyranellales bacterium | reverse complement strand
CTGGCCCGTGAGGAAGCGCGCATCGATGATCGCCTGGCCCGCGCCATTGGAGCCGCGCGGATACATCGGATGCGCCGCGTCGCCCAGCAGCGTGACGCGGCCGAAGCTCCAGCGCGGCAGGGGATCGCGGTCGACCATGGGGTATTCGAGGATCTCCCCGGTGCTCTCGATCATGCCGCTGATGTCGAGCCCGTCGAATTTGAGGCCGGCGAAGGCTGGCATGATGTCGGCGAGGCGCCCGCGCCCGGTCCAGTCCTGGCGCACCGCCTGCGGCCGTTCGAGTTCGGCCACCCAGTTGATCAGCGGCAGGCCTCCGGTCTCGGGCGTGCCCGGCCGCGCCGGCCTCACAGGATAAATCACGGTCTTGCCCACGGTCATCCAGCCGGTCGAGACCATGGTGTCGCCGCCCAGGAAGGCCGGCCAGCGGGTCGTGCCGCGCCACATGTTGACGCCGGAATAAAGCGGTGGGCCCTCGTTGGGATAGAGCTGGCGCCGCACCGCCGAGTGGATGCCGTCGCCGCCCCCCGTTCCCGTGGTGTCCTGGTCTATGCGGGTGCAGTGGTGGCCCAGTTGCACGGCGTCGGTGCCAAGTCTGTTGCGTGTCGCCTCGAGCATCGTGGCATGCAGGTCGGCGCGGTGGATCGAGAGCTGCGGCCAGTCATAGCCGGCGTAGCGGCCGCGCGGCTCCTTGAAGATGAACTGGCCGTGGCGGCTGTAGAAGACGAGCTCGCGCGTCTCGATGGCATGGGGCAAGAGGTTGATGCCAACGCCCAGCGGCAGGATCTCGGGGGCGGCTGGGCGGAAGACGAGGGGCTCATTCCGGCGTGATCCCGCGCTTGGCGACGACCTCGGCCCAGCGCTTGCGGTCGCGGGCGACGATCTCGGCCAAAGCGGGCGGGGTCGAGGTTTGCGGGACGAGGCCTTGGGCCTCGAACAGGGCCTTGGCTTCCGGCGCGTTGAGGATGGCGGCGATCTCGCGGTTCAGACGGTCGACGATCTCGGGCGGCGTGTCTTTGGGGGCGAAGAGGGCGTACCACATGTCGACGTCCACTCCCGCCCCATCACCGCCGGGCTAGCCAGCTTCGGCCAGGGTCGGCACGTCGGGGAGCTGCGGCAGGCGTTTGGGGCTGCCGGCGGCGATCGCCTTCAGCTTGCCGGCGCGGATGTGTTGGGCCGCGACATGGACGGGCAGGAACATATAGCCGATCTGGCCGCCCAGCAGGTCCTGCACCGCGCCCGCCGTGCCGCGATAGGGCACGTGGGTCAGCTCGATGCCGGCCGTGGTCTCGACCAGCGCCATCGACAGGTGATGCGGCGTGCCGACGCCGGGGCTGCCGTAGTTCAGGGTCTTGGGGGCGGCCTTCGCGGTGGCGATCAGCTCGGCCAGGCTGTTGGGCTTTTGCGCGGGGTGGGCGACCAGCACCAGCGAGCCCCAGGCGGCGAGGCTGATCGGCGCGAAGTCGGCGACCGGGTCGTAGGGCAGGTTCTTGAACAGGCTGGCGTTCATCACCAGCGTATTGACCGAGGACATCAGCGTATGGCCGTCCGGCTTGGCCCGCGCGACCTGCTGGCTGCCGATATTGCCGCTCGCCCCGGTGACATTCTCGACCACCACCGGCTGGCCGATTTTTGGCGCGAGCCGCTCCGCCACGAACCGCGCAATGATGTCGGGCCCCGTCCCCGGCGTAAACGGCGCCACGATCTTCACGGTCTGGTCCGGCCACGCTAACGCCGGGCTGGCCGCCGCCAGCAGCGCCAGTAAAATACAACTTGAGATTGCTTTTCTTATAACCATCTCACCTGTAAGTATTCCTCCAACCTTCACGGGAATACCGACTTATGCAGTCACGGATCCGAACCGTAGCCTTCCAGGGTATCGATGTCTTGCCGGTCGATGTGCAGGTCCTCATCGCCCCCGGCAACCTCGGCTTCGCCATCGTCGGCCTCGCCGACAAAGCCGTCGGCGAATCGAGGGCCCGCATCCGCGCCGCCTTGCGCGCCCTCGGCCTTGCCCTGCCGCCCCAGCGCATCACCGTGAACCTCTCGCCCGCCGACCTCGCCAAGGAAGGCAGCCACTACGACCTGCCCATCGCGCTGGCGCTGCTGGCCGCCATGGGCGTCCTGCCGCCCGCCAGCGTCGCGGGCTTCGTCGCCCTGGGCGAACTGGCCCTCGATGGCTCGCTGAGCCGCGTCGCCGGCGTGTTGCCCTCGGCCGTCTATGCCGGCTCGATCGGCCGCGGCCTGATCTGCCCGCAAGCCTGCGGCGGCGAGGCGGCGATGGCGGGATTGGACGACGAGCCCGGCCTCGTCGCCGCACCCTCGCTGCTGGCCCTGATCAATCACCTGCGCGGCCAGCAAACCCTGCCTGCCCCCGAACCGCTACAGGCACTCGATACGACGGCCTATCCCGACCTCGCCGAGATCAAGGGTCAGGAAACCGCCAAGCGCGTGCTCGAACTGGCTGCCGCCGGTGGCCACAATCTCCTGATGGTTGGTCCGCCGGGTTCGGGCAAGTCGATGCTGGCCGCCCGCCTGCCCAGCCTGCTGCCACCGATGCAGAGCGACGAAATCCTCGAAGCCTCGATGATCCGCTCGCTGGCCGGCGACCTGCCCGAAGGCAAGCTGAGCCGCCGCCGCGCCTTCCGCGACCCGCATCACTCTGCAACCCTGCAGGCCCTCGTTGGCGGCGGCTTGCGCGCCAGGCCCGGCGAGGTCTCGCTCGCCCACCACGGCGTTCTCTTCCTCGACGAATTGCCCGAGTTCGCGCGCGGCACCCTGGAGTCGTTGCGCCAGCCGCTGGAAAGTGGCCGCGTCACTGTCGCGCGCGCCAATGCCCATGTGACCTATCCGGCGCGCTTCCAGCTGATCGGCGCGATGAACTTCTGCCGTTGCTCGGGCTCGAGCGAAACCTGCCTGCGCGGCCCGCGCTGCGCCGCCGACTATCAGGGCCGTATCTCGGGTCCCTTCCTCGACCGCATCGATCTCAGCATCGAGGTCCCCGCCGTCAGCGCCGCCGATCTCGCCCTGCCGCCCCCGGCGGAAAGTTCCGCCGATGTCGCCGCCCGCGTCGCCGCCGCCCGCACCGTCCAGCGCGAGCGCCTGGCCGAGCTCGACCGCAAGGGCAAGCTGCCCGAGATCGAAGCCGATCCCGCCGCCGGTCTGCTCTCCGACATGGCGCGGGGATGGTCCAAACCGCGCTGCAACGCCGATACCGATGGTGCGCTGCTGGCCGCCATCGCCCAACCCGATGCCGAGGGCCGGGCGCTGCTGACCCGCGCCGCCGAACGCTTGGGCCTCTCCGCGCGCGCCTGGCACCGCACGCTGCGCGTCGCGCGCACGCTGGCCGATCTCGACGGCTCCGATTCCGTGCGCCGTCTGCACATTGCCGAGGCCCTGAGTTACCGCCGCCCGCAACCGCGGGCGGCGATGGCGGCTTAGGGGTCGATCAACACGCCCGGATTCATCATCCCCTTGGGATCGAGTTCGCGCTTGGCGCCGCGCAAGGCCCGGGCAAACAGCTCCGGCCGCTGCTTGTCGTAGAACGGCCGGTGGAAGCGGCCGACGGCGTGGTGATGCGTGGTCGTGCCGCCGTTGTCGACGGTCGCGGCGGTGCAGGTCGAGAGCACTTCCATGAACTGCTCCAGCGCGTCCTTCTTCTTGTCGAGAATGCCGCCGAAGGTGAAATAGAGGCAGGGGCCGTCGGGATAGACATGCGTGAAGCGGCAGGTGACGGTGCCCGCGCGGCCCGTCACACGCTTGATCGTGTCGTGGGCAATCTTCGTGATCTTCTGGTGGAAGTCGCGGAAGCGCTCCCACGTCATCGAGGTCTCGAAGGTCGAGGAGAGAATGCCGCGCGCCACGGCATGTTCGCTGTAATGCGGCGCACGGATGAACTTGTTGCGCCAGGCACCGGCCGCGCCCGAGCGATGGGCGTTCTCGTCGTCGCCGCCCGAGGCGTCGGCGACACCGCCATGGTCGCGGCAGATCGCCAGCGCGCGCGCCATCCAGGCGTCGAGCGGATGGTCGGCCGATTCGAAGGCCAGCACGAGGACGGCTTCTTCGTTGCTCCACGGGATGCCGGGCAAGGCCTCGCGGGCTTCGAGCAGGCGGCAATTGGCGGGATAAAGCCCCGCCTGCGTGATGCCACGCACGGCATCGGCGCCGGCATAAAAGTCCTTGAAGCGCACGGAGGCGGAGGCGCGGAAGGTCGGCTTCTTGCGCAGGCGTACCCAAGCTTCGGTGATGATGCCAAGGATGCCTTCGGAGCCAATGACCATACGGTCGGGGCTTGGGCCCGCGCCGGAACCGGGCAGGCGTCGCGTCTCCATGATGCCGACCGGCGTCACCATGCGCGTGCTT
Organism: Reyranellales bacterium; assembly: GCA_038224985.1. Taxonomy (GTDB): domain Bacteria; phylum Pseudomonadota; class Alphaproteobacteria; order Reyranellales; family Reyranellaceae; genus Reyranella. The sequence continues at coordinate 6,887 of JBBRFD010000164.1, read as the reverse complement.
TCGACGAAGTCGTCGATATGGGTGTAGAGCGTGGCGTAATGGCCGCCCGAGCGCGTGGCGATCCAGCCGCCCAGGGTCGAGCAGCGATAGGCCTGCATGTAGTGGCGCATGGTGAAGGGCGTATCGCGCAAGCTATCTTCGATGGCCGGGCCATAGATGCCGCCCTGGATGCGCGCGGCGAGGCTGGTGGCGTCGACCTCCAGCACCTTGTCCATCTCGCGCATCGAGATTGTCACGACCTTGTCGAAAGCAGCTGCGGGCTCGATGCCCTTCACGACGGAGGAGCCACCACCATAGGGGATCGCCTTGGCGCCGATGCGGTCGCACCAGTCGAGCACCTCGACGACCTGCTGCTCGGTCTCGGGGAAGGCCACGGCGTCCGGCGGATGGGGCACGGAGCGCTGGAACATGCGCAGCGCGTCGAAGCCCGCCTTGCCGTAGCTGTGTTCCAGCCGCGTCAGGTGATCGCTGCGCACGATCGATTGCAGCGCCGCCGGCACGGTGACACGGCTCGCGCGTAGCACGATCTCGTCGGCCTTGGGTGGCGGCGTGACGTCGAAGCTCTTGAGGCCGTAGCGCTGGGCGATCTCGGCCTCCCAGGACTTGATCTCGTCCGGCGACAAATCCTCGTCGGCATAGCCCCAAGCATAAAACTTCTTTTGGCGCCGTGTCGTCATGCTGCTTCTCCGAAAGGGCCCTCGAAGGGCTGGGGCTTTTGGCTGCCCTTGATCTGCGTGCGATGCATGATGCGCCGCGCCGTGCCGTCGAAAGGCTCGCGGCGGTGCATGGTCGAGCGGTTGTCCCAGAGCACCAGATCGTCGAGCCGCCAGACGTGCTCGTAGAGAAAGCGCTGCTGGATCGTATGCGCCCAGAGTTCGTCGAGCAGGGCCTCCGACTCGGCGCGCGAATAGCCCTCCACCGAGGAATTGCGTCGCCGGCCGAGATAGAGCGTGGCGCGGCCATTGGCGGGATGCTCGAGGATCGCCGGATGCCAGGCGCCCGGTGCGGCGTGCGGGTCGTCGGTCGGCGTCACGCCCTTGCGCAGGTAGCCGCCGGAATTGTAGGTGCCGTCATGTTTGATGCGCCGGCCTTCGATCCGTTGGCGCAGCGCGGCGGGCAGGGCGTCGCAAGCCGCCTGCATGCCGCAGAACCAGGTATTGCCGCCGCTGGCCGGGATCTCGAGCGAATAGAGCATCGAGGCATCGGGCGGTGCATCGAGATAGCTCATGTCGGTGTGCCAGCTCGCTTCGCCGGCGCCGAGGGCGCCGATCGGATCGCCGTTCTTGTCGAGCACGTTGGAGACGACATAAACCTCGGGATAGCCCGGCGGGCTGATGCGGCCGCGCTCCTGATTGGGCGGCGGATCGAGTTCGCCGAAGCGCCGGCTGAAGGCGAGAAGATCGTCATCGCCCAACTTCTGGCCACGAAACAGCAACGCCGCGTATTGCGCCCAGGCACGCTGAATGGCCGCGAAATCCGCATCGCTCAGCCGGGCGAGATCGACGCCGGAAATTTCCGCGCCGACCGTCTCGGTCAACGGCCGTACTGAGACTCTCATCGATTCCCCCGTCTTTTCTTGGATGCATGATCGGCCGGCGCGTGCGGACGATCAAGCGCCCGACCTCAGGCTCCGAGGAGGCGTCCCAGCCAGCTCGCCAGCTTGTCGGCGATGACCGGCGAGAGCGGGCCCGCGAAGCCCGCGTCGACGGGCGTGACGAGGGTCTTGAGGTTGTGGCTGACATTTGGCACGACCAGCGCCTCGCCGCCGCTGACCCGTGTCGACAGCACGTCGATCAGCGGCTGGATATCGGCCAGCGGCACGACCTGCCGGTCGGCGCCGCCATGCAGCAGAAGACACTGGTTGTCGGTCGCCGCCAGCGGCGCTGCCGGATCGAAGGACAGCGCTGCCTTCAGGAAAAGGCCGCCATAGGGCGGGAACAGCGACTGCAATTCGCGCAGCACATCGTCGGGCACATGGCCGGTCGCCGCGATGGCAGCGATGACGCGCTTGGCTTCGCCGGCGAAGGAGGGCGCGTTGCGATCGATTTGGTCGAGCACGATCTCGGCCAGGGTGCGGCCCGGCGTCGAGGCCAGCACCATGGCATGCGGCCGCTTGGCGCCCATCGCGGCCGCAGCGGCAAGCGCCAGAAGGCCACCTTCGCTATGACCGAGAAAAGCCGTGGCATAGCCCTTGATCTCGGGCTGGCGTAGCAACTCGGCATGTGCCGCCTGCACGTCGCCGACGAAATTGCTCCAGGCGAAGAAATTTTCCTGCAGCGCCAACGAGCCGCGCGGCCGGGGCGTCGAGGCGCCGATGCCGCGCTTGTCGTAGCGCAGCGAGGCGATGCCCGCGTTGCCCAGCCGCTCGGCGATCTGCTTCAGGAGATCGATGCGATCGGTGAGGTAACTGTTGTTGCCGTCGCGATCCGTCGGGCCGCTGCCGGCGATCAGCACGACGCCCGGGACATATTGCAGGTCGCTCTTGCGCGGCACCACGAAGGTGCCGACAAGCGCGGCGCCGTCCGATCCGGTGAAGCGCAGGGCGCGTTCGCGCGTGCCGCTGGCATAGAAATCCTGCGCCTGCGCCGGGAGCGGCGTCGCTGCGCCCGCTGCCAGCAGCATGCGCCGGCGCATCACGTCTTGTCTTCCGCCTTCGCCCCGGCGCTGGCCGACTTCAAATGTCGGCCGCCCAGGATATGGACGTGAAAATGGAAGACGACCTGGTTTCCGTCAGCGCCATGATTGGCAACCATCCGGTAGCCTGGTTCGTCGAGGCCGAGGTGGTTGGCCACCCGGCCGACGGCGCGCCAGAAGCCCGTGACCAGGGCGTCGGGCGCACGGGCGCTGAAATCGGCGTTGGAGATGTACTCGCCCTTGGGGACGACCAGCACATGGATCGGGGCTGCCGGATGGATGTTGTCGAAGGCGAAGGCGAAATCGTCCTCGTAGATTTTCCGGCACGGTGCCTCGCCGCGCAGGATCTTGGCGAAGATGTTGTTCGTGTCGTAGGTCATGTACGCGGTCACGAGGGGCCTTTAGCCCAGCGTCAGCCGCTTGAAAAGCGCCTCGGGCAGAAGGCGGATGATCGTCATGATCGGCCACCAGATCAGGCCGACATAGACGACATCGCGCTTGGCGGTGTCCGCCTTGAGCACGGCGCGGGCGACGTCGTCGACGGTGCAGGTGAAGGGCGCCTTCTTGGCGCCCAGCATGCGCGTGGCCACGGGGCCCGGCTTCACCGTCATCACGCGCACGCCCGACTTGAACAGCCGATTGCGCAGCGCCGAGAGATGGGCCGTGAAGCCCGCCTTGGCCGGGCCGTAGATCGGATTGGCCGCGCGGCCGCGGTCGCCGGCGACCGAGCTGATGGCGCTGTTCAGGGCGTCGCGCGTGGCCTCGAAACGGCGCGCCACGGCTTCGAGAGCGAGCGACGGGCCATTGAAGTTGGTACGGAACAGCAGGTCGGTGTCGGGCGACGTCAGCAGGCCGACCGCGCAGACGACGATGCCCAGCGGCGGATCGAGCGCATCGAGCAGCGGCTCGATGGCGGCATAATCGAGCGTGTCCCACTCCTGTGCCGTGACCGTGGGCGCGCCGCGCAGCTTGAGATCGGCAACCATCGGCTCGAGCCGGCCGGCGTTGCGGGCGGCGAGATGGATCGAATGGCCCTGGGCTGCATAGGCGCGGGCGATGCCGAAGCCGATCTCCGATGCGCCGCCGAGGATGAGAACGGCCGGCTTCATGAAGGCGTCTTCATCCCTTGCTCTTGCGCGCGGCCTTCTCGGCGATGCCCGACAGGCCCTCGCGCCGCGCCAGTTCCCGCCAAACGGAGGCCGGCTTGACGTTGATCGAGGCCCATAGGGTGAGCAGGTGGTAGAGCATGTCGGCGCTTTCGGCGATGAGCTTGGGCCGGTCGCCCTTGATGCCCTCGATCAGCGCCTCGACGGCTTCCTCGCCCAGTTTCTTGGCGATCTGGGCGCGGCCGCGGCTGAACAGGCGGGCGGTATAGGAGGTGTCGGGGTCGGCACCCTTGCGGCTGTTGATGATGACATACAGCCGGTCGAGCACATGCTGGTCGACACCGGCGACGTCTTCGCGCTTCTTGAGCGCCTTCTTCTTGGCTTTCTTCTTCTTGGCCATCGAGAGGAGGTCTCCGCCGCCGGGGGGATGGCGGTCTTGGGCGCCTCTTGATTGGGCGCGCGGCGGCATTTTACCGCAAAATCACGCCGCGCGCGAGATTTGTCGTACTGGCACGCCGGCTTGCGCCAGTTTTTCCTTCGCCTGGGCGACGGTGAACTCGCCGAAATGGAAGATCGAGGCGGCCAGTACCGCCGAGGCGCCGCCCTTGGTCACGCCCTCGACCAGATGATCGAGCGTGCCGACGCCGCCCGAGGCCACCACCGGCACCGGCACCGCGTCGGAGACGGCGCGCGTCAACGCAAGGTCGAAGCCTGACTTGGTACCGTCGTTGTCCATCGAGGTGATCAGGATCTCGCCCGCGCCATGACCGGCCATGCGTTTGGCCCAGTCCACGGCATCGAGGCCGGTGCCCTTGCGGCCGCCATGGGTGAAGACCTCCCACGTGCCGGGCGCGGTCTGGCGGGCGTCGATCGAGACGACGATGCACTGGTCGCCGTATTTCTCGGCCGCCTCGCGCACGAATTCCGGCCGCGTCACGGCGGCGGAGTTGATAGAGACCTTGTCGGCGCCGGCCAGCAGGAGCTTGCGGATGTCCTCGATGGTGCGCACGCCGCCGCCCACGGTGAGCGGCATGAAGCACTGCTCGGCCGTGCGCGAAACAACGTCGAAGATGGTTTCGCGGTTCTCGTGGCTCGCGGTGATGTCGAGGAAAGTGAGCTCATCGGCGCCGGCGGCATCGTAAATGCGCGCCTGCTCCACCGGATCGCCGGCATCGCGCAACCCGACGAACTGCACGCCCTTGACGACGCGGCCGTCTTTGACGTCGAGGCAAGGGATGATGCGGACCTTCAGCATCGTCAGGCGTCCTTGAGGACGCGGATGGCGTCGGGAACCGTCACGCGGCCATCGTAGAGCGCGCGGCCGACGATGGCGCCGACGATGCCGAATTGCTCGGCCGGGCGCAGTTCGCGCAGGTCGTCGAGCGAGCTGACGCCGCCCGAGGCAATGACCGGCGTCGTGAGATGTTGCGCCAGCGTCACCGTGGCGTCGACATTGACGCCGCCCAAGGCGCCGTCGCGGTCGATATCGGTGTAGATGATGGCCGCCACGCCGGCGTCCTCGAAGCGCAGCGCCAGGTCGAGTGCGCGCACCGTGCTCTGCTTGGTCCAGCCGTCGACCGCCACCATGCCGTCGCGCGCGTCGATGCCGACGGCGATCTGGCCGGGCCACTGCTTGCAGGCGGCTTTGACGAGGCCGGGTTCCTTGACCGCGATGGTGCCGAGGATGATCCGCTTCACGCCCGCCTCGATCCAGGTGGCGATGCTCTCGATGGTGCGGATGCCGCCGCCCAACTGCGTCGGCACCGCGATTTCCTTCAGGATGCTCTCGACCGCGGCGCGATTGACCGGATGCCCTTCGACCGCGCCGTTGAGATCGACCAGATGCAGCCACTCGCAGCCGGCCACGGCAAAGGCCTTGGCCTGGGCTGCCGGGCTGTCATTGAACACCGTGGCGCGCTGCATGTCGCCCCGCAGCAGGCGCACGCATTTGCCGTCTTTGAGGTCGATGGCGGGGAACAGGATCATGGCGGCGCTGGATTAGCGCGTCGGCCCCTCTCGCGCTACCCCTGCGGAGGTTACCCGGCAGGGGGGCCTGGCGGAGCTAGCCCCGCCGGTCGTTGGCCGTCATCGGCTTGCCGGGATCGAAGGCGAGTTCGCTGCCGCGCTTGGCGATGGTCTTTTCGATGGATTCGCGGCCGATCCGGGTCTTGTCGTCACCCTCGATCAGCCAAGCGACACCGCCGGCCTGGCCGACCTGGTTGGCCCGGCGCAGGGCGTCATCGAGCATTTCATAGACCGCGGGCACCAGCCGGTGCTTGGCCGCGCTGAATTCCTTTTCGGACGTACAGACGTATCCGACGGTCCACCAAAGCCTGTAGGTCATGCGTTTCTTCCCTCGCGACCCACTGCGGACCGGGCGGCATCCTACCTCTTTTGAGGGACTGTCGATACGCTGGTGCTATTAGACGGCGGCGGTGAACTCTTCCGCCGACACGCCAGCTTGTTTCAGTATTCCGCCCAAGGTGCCGCGCTTTAGTTCTCTATGATTTGGCACGACGCATCCGATCGGTCCACGTCGCAACACAATGTGGCTACCGCGTTGGCGTACAACGACAAATCCGAGTTTTTCCAGAGCGCGAATGGCTCCCTCCCCGAAACCTGGGGCAGGCTAGGCATTCACGGCGACTTCGAAGGTCGTGATGACCGAACGTCCGCTGGACGTCAGCGGAAATTCCTCGAGATAGAGTTCCGTGGCTTCGCGCAGATTGGCCACCGCCTCTTCAATGGTGTCTCCCTGAGAGGTCGTGCCGGTCTCGGGATTTGTCGCCGTGTAGCCACCCTCCGGCGCTGGAAGCAAAACTGCTGTCAGCAACATGACTGGATCTCCTGTGGGATGGGCCATTATCGCCCGCTCGCCGCGGAATGCCTAGCGATCTAGGTGTGGAGCCTCAATAGGTTATTCCCGGTCATGCCGATTCTGTTGATGGGGATAGTGCCATCGATTCCACCGTGAGGTCGATGCCAGTTGTAGTGATGCATCCAGATGGGCAGCTCTTTGGCGCGCTGTATTGAGGTGTCATAGGCTCGGGCATAGGCCCATTCGCGCAAGGCCGTCTGGATGAAGCGTTCGGCCTTGCCGTTGGTCTTGGGTGTGTAGGGTCTGGTGCGGATGTGCTTGAGGCCGAG
>JBBRFD010000163.1:0-11318 GCA_038224985.1 Reyranellales bacterium | reverse complement strand
GATCCTGACGGGCGTAGCCGAAATACGGCATCACCGCCGTGATGCGGCGCGCCGAGCTGCGGCGCAGCGCATCGATGGTGATCAGCATCTCCATCATATGGTCGTTGGCCGGAAAGCTCGTCGACTGGAGGATGAACATGTCCTCGCCGCGGACGTTTTCCAGGATTTCAACGAAGATTTCGTTGTCGGAGAAACGGCGGATATTGGCTTTGACCAGCGGCAAGGCCAGCTTGGCGGAGATAGCTTCCGCCAGCGGTCGATTGCTGTTGCCGGTCAAAATCTTCATATCGCGCCCCTTGCTCGCGGGGCGGGATTTCGATTAAGTCGTTGATATAAAACGACAAAACGGCCATCCCGGGCCGCGACGCGGCGGACCATACCAATGAGTCCCGGTCATGTAAACGCCCTGAAACACGGGCGTTTAGCGCTCTGGCAGGGGCCTCAGAACGGCGCTTTGTCGTCGATCATGATGATGCGGTGAAGGCGGTGGACATGGTTCTCCTCGTCCCATTCGCTGGCTCGAGGCGATGTCGATTGTTTCGGTCATTTTGACGGAAGAATCGATGCGGCGCAGCGAGATGATCGTGCAGGTGAAGTTCGACATGCGGCACCGGCTCGAGTGCCGCTTCGATCCCGTCGGCCGGACCGCGCCGCTTTAGATCAGTTCAGCCGCGCCGCCTGGGCCATTGCCTCGATGGCCTCGGGTTGGCGCGAGCGGACGCTGAGCGAATCGGCGCCGCTGTCCTCCCAGGCGCGATAGCGTTCGCGGATGCGCGCCGCCGGACCGACCAGCGATTTCAGGTCGACCCATTCGTCGGGCACGGCGGCGATGGCCTCGTCCTTGCGGCCTGCCAGATAGAGTTCCTGGATGCGCTGGGCGGCATCGCCGAAGCCGCGCCGTACCATGATGTCGTTGTGGAAGTTCTTGGTCTTGTGGCCCATGCCGCCGACATAGAGCGCCACTTCCGGTTTCAGCCGGTCAAGCGCTCCGGCGACATCGTTGTCGACCTCGACATGGACCGAGGCCTGGATGGCGAAATCCTTCAAGCTCTTGCCGTTGCCGGCGCGGCGGAAGCCCTCTTCGAGCCATGGCCGATATTCTTCCATCGCGCCGGGCGTGAAGCCCATGGGCAACCAGCCATCGGCGATCTCGGCCGTGAGCTTCACCGTCGCCTCGTTGCCGGTGGCGAGATAGATCGGGATGTCGGGGTTCATGTGCAGGATGGATTTCAGCGGCTTGCCGAGGCCGGTGGCGCCCGGGCCGGCATAGGGCAACGCGATCTCGCGGCCGTCATGCGTCACCGGTGCTTCGCGCTTGAAAATCTTGCGCATGATCGTGACGTAGTCGCGGATACGCCAGTAGGGCTTGCCCCAGGGCTGGCCATACCAGCCCTCGACGATCTGCGGACCCGAGACGCCGATGCCGGCGATGAAGCGGCCGCCTCCGGCCATGGCATCGACCGTGGCCGCCGACATCGCCGCATTGGCTGGCGTGCGGGCGGCCAGCTGCATGATGCCGGTGCCGAGCTTGATGCGCTTGGTATGGGCGGCGAGGAAAGCCAGCGGCGTGACCGCATCGGAGCCATAGGCTTCCGCCGTCCACACCGAATCGTAACCCAGCTCCTCGGCGCGCTGCACCAGCGCCACCGGAACATCGAGATGCGCGCCGGAATAGCCGATGGCGAGGCCGAGTTTCATGGTCAACCGTCCAGTTGGCGTTTGAGTTCGGCCCAGCGGTCGAGGATCGGCAGGATCTTGTCTTCTTTCTCGGCCGGCAGGGAGAAGACGACGCGGTCGATGCCGATCCCCTCGCAGAAGCGCAGGCGGTCGATCTCGTCGGGCACGCGGAAGATGCTGATCGGCAGGCTGGCGGGATCGCGGCCGGACGCTGTCGCCAGCTTGCGGAACTGCTCGATGATGACGCCGATGCCACCGGCTTCCAGCCGGTCGGCACGCGGAATCCAGCCGTCGCCGTAGCGGATGGCGCGCCGGGCGGCATAAGGGAAGGCGCCGCCGACGATGATCGGCGGATGCGGCTTCTGCGCCGGCTTGGGCCATTGCTTCATCTTGTCGAAATTGACGAATTCGCCGTGATACTCAGGCTCCTCCTGGGTCCAGATGGCCTTCATCGCCTCGATGCGTTCGCGCGCCAGCTTGTGGCGGCTGGCGAAGACCGTGCCGTGGTTCTCGATTTCGTCCTGGTTCCAGCCATTGCCGACGCCGAACAGGAAGCGGCCGTTGCTGAGCTGGTCGATCGAGGAGACAAGCTTGGCCGTGACGATCGGATCGCGCTGCGTCACCAGTGCGATACCGGTACCGATTTTCAGCTTGGTCGTCGCCGTGGCGGCGGTGTTGAGCGCCAGGAACGGGTCCATGATGTCGTAATAGGGCCGGATCAGCGGCCCACCCGCCGGATAGGGCGTCTTGCGTGTCGACGGGATATGCGTGTGCTCGGGCACCCAGAGCGATTCGAAACCGCGCTCTTCCATCGCTCGCGCCAGCGGCGCGGGCTGCATGCTCTCCGTGGTGAAGAACATCACCGCGCCGATTTTCATGATCCGGTCTCCTTTAGGCCGCGTGCGGATTGGCGACGAACGGCCACTGCGTCTTGTCCGCCTTGGCATAAGGCAGCAGCGACCAGTCCGGTACCAGCGCGCCGGGTGCTGCGACATAGACCACTTCCGAGGCGATCGGCGCATAAGCGGCGTGGAAGTGCTGCATCGACTTCACGACCACGACCTTCTTGGTCGAGGGATCGACACCCAGCTTGCGGAAGCAATCGAGGCTGTGGCATTGGCTGCGCTTGGTATTGACGATCACCGTCACGTCGCCGATCTGAAGCGCCGCGGCATCGCCGATCGGATTGCTGCCTTTCCGCTGGCCGCCGAAGGTGATGTAGACGTCCTTGGCGAGGCCGATCACCTTGGCGCGGCAGTCGATGGGGGCGCCAGACTGCGGACCGAGCTTGCCGCCGAGACGAAGGTCGAACTCCGCCCCTTCGCCGACCTCGAAGGCGAGCTTCACGACGCCGGGATCCCAGAACATGGCGATAGCCGCGTCCTTGATCTTGCGGTCGAGCAGCTCGCGCAGGATGAAGGTCGAATCGGAGGCCGCGCCGCCGCCGGCATTATCCGAGACATCGGCCAGCACCATCGGCTTGGGCAGGTTGTGCGACTGCGCGCGCGCCATTGCGGTGTCGAGCGTGACATAAGGTGGCTGCGTCTTGTCGCGCATGGCCCAGAATTCCATGCCCAGCTCGCGCGCGAGCTTCTCGGCCTTGGGCCTGTCGTTGTCGGTGATGGCGATGATGCGGCTGCTCATCTCCTTGATGTCGGACCACGGGAAGCCATGGGCGATCGACAGCGACAGCACGCCGTCCTTGCCTTCCATCGCCATCAGCTTGTCGACGAAGCCGCGCATCGGCTCCCGCGTGGTGTGGAACACGCCGATCATGCGGCAGTCGAAGGTGGCCATCACCGGCCTGGTGCGGCCCTCGATGGCGCCTTCCATGACCGTGAAAAGATCCTCGGCGCGCTCCGAGACGTCGACATGCGGGTATTCCTTGAACAGCACCAGAACCGTGGCGTCGCGCATCGTGCCGGCGCCGATGTTGCAGTGGAGATCGAGCTCGACGCCGACCGGCACGTCCGGACCCACGACCTGGCGCACGGCGGCAAGGATGTCGCTTTCGCAATCGTCGTAGCCCTCGGCCACCATGGCGCCGTGCATGGAGAGGAACACGCCATCGACCGGCAGGGCCGCCTTGAGGTCGGCCACGATCTCGTCACGGAAGCCTTCGTAGACCTTCTTCACCGTCTTGCCCGCCGGCATGGCGAAGGCGCAGAGGCTCTCGACCGTCTGCCAGCCCTTGGCGTCGGCGCGCTGCTTCCACACCGCCAGCGGCGCGCCGAACATCGGCACGTTCTTGCCGTAGCTCGCCTTGCGGAAGAGGCAGGTATCCTCGAAGAGCTGCTGTCCGGTGGGAATGGACGCAAAAGTATTGGTCTCGGTGCCAAGGCACGCGGTGAAGATTTTTTTCATGTCGCCCAGTTTAGCGGTCCTGCCACCCAAAACGCCACCATGGCTTAGCGTCGCGCCTTTTCTCCCGAGGCTTTCGTTCGAGATAATCGAAATCCGCCGGTCCCGAGTTGTGTCGGAACGACGTGATCTGCGTTGCGAGAACCATGGGGATTTCGAACATATAGTCGACCGAAGAGTATGCGCCCTCTTTGTTCTGCAAGGCGCGATACTGCTCCTCGATAGTTGCGAATTCCGCTGGGAGTAGTCCGCTGGTTTCAAGATGGTTGGCGGTATCGTTGCTGAAGTGCCAGACGCCCCATACGTTCTTCCCATCCCTCCATAGGCTCGCGGTGCTGCACATCGTGGTTTCGCACAGGTTGCAAGCCATGACGGTCCAGCCGGCGGAGAGACGTTTTACTTCGTCGTCGCCGACCATCTCGTGTGCCAGCTCATTGAAGCCCACCACCGTCCAGCCGTTGAGCAGCTGTGCGCCAGTCGTCGGATGGTCGAAGGCAAAGCCGGTCTTTCCCGACGGCGTCAGAGCCAGGCGGTCGTAGACGGCGGCCTTGTCAATGTCGTGTACAGCAAGCCAAGATATCCTGTAGCCCATCGGTTATCCGCTATCCGAAAGCACGGTCCATCAGCGCTGGCTCGGCCGAACCAAGATCAGCCGTGCCGAAGTGAGCAAATCGTGCGCCGGCGAGGCGTGCGTCGCCGTAGAGCGCGGCGAAGGAGGAGTTGGCCTCGGCCAGTGCCGCCAGCGCCGCGATGCGGGCGAGACCTTCGCAGAGATAGCGGGCGCGGCGTTCGGCCTCTCCTGACTTCAGGATCTTTTCCAGCTCCAACGCCAGCGGGCCGACATGGAAGGCCTTCGATGCCGTGCGCACCAGCCGGGACATGGTGTCCATCGTCTGTTCCGGCTGGCGGCCAGCGGCGCGCAGCACGTCCAGCGCCATGACATTGCCCGAGCCTTCCCAGATCGCGTTGAGGGGCGCCTCGCGATAGTAGCGCGCCATCGGCAGATCCTCGGTGTAGCCATTGCCGCCCAGGCACTCGAGCGACTCGTAGACGAAAGCCGGTGTGCTCTTGCAGGCCAGGAACTTGATCGCCGGTGTCAGCAGGCGCGCATAAGCGGCCTCGCGTGGGTCGGTGGCGGCATTGTCGGTGGCGTGGGCCAGACGGAAAACCAGCGCCACCTGGGCTTCCAGTTCCAATGCCAGATCGGCGGCGACGGCGCGCATCGCCGGCTGGTCCGAAAGCTTCTTCTGAAAGACCGAGCGATGGCGGATGTGATGCAGCGCCTGGCTGAGCGCCACGCGCATCAAGCCGGTGGCGGCGACGGCGCAGTCGAGGCGCGTCAGGTTCACCATCTCGATGATGGTGCGCACGCCCGCACCCTCGGGACCGACACGTTCGGCCCAGGCGCCATGGAACTCGACCTCGGAGGAGGCATTCGACTTGTTGCCGAGCTTGTCCTTCAGGCGCTGGAAGCGGATGGCGTTGGCGCTGCCGTCGGGCCGGTGGCGCGGCATCAGATAACAGGTGAGACCCTCCGGCGTCTGGGCCAGCACGAGGAAGGCATCGCACATCGGCGCCGACATGAACCACTTGTGGCCGGTGATCTCGACGTGATCGCCACCCGGTGTGGCCTCGGTGATGTTGGCGCGGACATCGGTGCCGCCCTGGCGCTCGGTCATGCCCATGCCGATGGTCACGCCGGTCTTCTCCCACCACGGCAACGGGCGCGGGTCGTAGTGGCGCGACACGATCTTGGGCAGCCACTTCGCGAGCAGCGCCGGCTCGGCGCGCAGCGCGCCCACCGAGGCATGGGTCATGGTGATGGGGCAGAGATGGCCGCTCTCGGCCTCGTTGGCGAGATAGAGCCGCATGGCGCGGCTGGCCATCGGCCCGGCCGGCTCGCTGCCGTCATGCGCCGAGCTGTGGATGCCGTAGCCGATGCTCTTGGCCATCAACGCGTGATAGGCGGGATGGAATTCGACCTGGTCGAGTCGGTTGCCCTTGGCGTCCATGGTGCGCAGCTTGGGCGGGAATTCGTTGGCCAGCCGCCCCAGATCGAGCGTCTCGGCCGAGCCGAAATCCTTGCCGCAGGCCGATAACGCCTTGCTGTCGAGCTTGTAGCGTGCCGCCGCCTCGGCCAGCGGCCGGTCGGAGGTAAAGAGATCGACATCGCCGAAGGCGGGCGACTGATTGAAGGAGGCGTCTTCAAGGAGACCGGTCATGCGGCAAGTCTGGTCCCGGGGGATGGAAGCGGCAAGGGCGTGCTGGCGCCGATCAGTTCGGTCATCGCCATGCTGCTCGACGAAAGCCGCTGGCCGCTGTTCAGCCGGGTGCTTGGCGCCACACTTGAGGAAACGGCGTTTGGCTACATCTGGGCACGGGCGCCGGGGTCATCGCTGTCGCGAGCCTGATCATCGGCATGGCCGTCGGCGCGGGCGTGGCCATCGGCGCCTGGTTCTCGCCCGTCACCTCGGGCCTGCTCAATCCGCTGACCATCCTGTTCAGTTCGGTGCCAGTGGTGGCGCTGATTCCGGTGATCGCCCGCATCCTGGGCTACGACACTTCGACGGTGCTGGCGATCGGGGTGATCATCACCTTCTTCCCGTCCTTCGTCTTCGCTTCCTCAGGCCTGCGTTCGCCGCCGCCGGGCAGCGAGGATCTCTTCCGGGTCCTGGGCGCCTCCAAGCTCTCGATCCTGACGCCTCGCCATCGCCTTCAAGCTGGCGGCGGCGCACGCAATATTGGCGGAGTTCCTGATGGGAACGACGGGCCTCGGTTATCTCTTCGCCAAGACCAAGTCGGATTTTCAGACGGAGCAGGCTTTCGGTGTCTCAGCCGTCGCCACGATCATCTCGGCGACGGCCTTCCTGCTCGCCGGCTGGGTCGAAAAGCGGGTGCGCGACAAATACGCTTAAGCCGTTCCGAACTTGCCGAATTCCCAGTTGCGGCCGGGCGCGGCGGCGAAGAGGGCCTTGGTGTAGTCGTCCTTGGGCGAACCGAAGACCTGTTCGGCCGAACCGTATTCGACGACGCGGCCCTTGCTCATCCCGGCGACGTAATCGCAGATCTGCGCCGCGACGCGCAGGTCGTGCGTGATGAAGAGCACGGCGAGATTGAGCCGCTGGCGGATTTCGTCGAGCAGCTCCAGCACCTGTTTCTGCACCGAGACGTCGAGCGCCGAGACCGCCTCGTCGGCGATCAGCAGTTCGGGCTCCATGGCGAGCGCGCGGGCGATGCAGATGCGTTGGCGCTGGCCGCCGGAGAACTGGTGCGGATAGCGGTCGAGCGAATTGGGATCGAGCCGCACGGTCTCCATCAGCTTGCGGGCGCGGGCGATGGCCTCGTCGCGCTTCAGGCCGAAATTCATCGGCCCCTCGATGATCGATTCACCGATAGTGATGCGCGGGTTCATCGAGCGGTAGGGATCCTGGAAGACGATCTGCACGCGCCGGCGGTGCGGGCGCAGGGTGCTGGCCTTCATGGTGGCGATCTCGGTGTCGCCGAGGAAAATCTTGCCCTCGCTGGGATCGATGAGGCGGGCGATGCAGCGTGCCACCGTCGACTTGCCCGAGCCCGATTCGCCCACGATGCCCAGCGTCTCTCCACGCCGGATGTCGAGGTCGACGTCGATCGCTGCCTTCACCACGCGCGCCTTCTGGAAGAAGGCATTGCCGCTATAGGTCTTGCCAAGTTTCTCGGTGCGCAGGACCGAGATGCCCTCCTTGCGAACGCCACGATGCACCGGATGGATCGACGGCACCGAGGAGATCAGCATCTTGGTATAGGCATGCTGGGGCCGCGACAGGATCTGTTCGGTCGGGCCGACCTCGACCAGCTCGCCCCAGCGCAGGACGGCGACCTTATGCGCGATCTCGGCCACGACACCGAAGTCGTGGGTGATGAAGAGTACGCCAGTGCCCTGGCCTTCCTGCAATTCGGCAATCAGCTTCAGGATCTCGGCCTGCGTGGTGACGTCGAGCGCGGTTGTTGGCTCGTCGGCGATCAGCAGCACCGGATCGAGCACCAGCGCCATGGCGATCATGATGCGCTGGCGCTGGCCGCCGGAGAGCTGGTGCGGATAGGAGGCGTAGATGCGCTCTGGTTCCGGCAGCTTCACACGGTCGAGGATGGCGATGATCTTGGCCTTGCGGGCGGCGGCATCGAGCTTGGTGTGGGTCTCCAGCACCTCGTCTATCTGCATGCCGCAGGTCATGACCGGATTGAGCGCGGTCATCGGTTCCTGAAAGATCATCGACATGCGCGTGCAGCGCAGCTCGCGCAGGCGCGCTTCGCCCGCCGTCAGGATGTTTTCGCCCTCGAGCAGAATCTCGCCGCCGGTCGGCTTCAGCGCCTTGGCCAGCAGGCCCATGACGGTGAAGGCGATGACCGACTTGCCCGAACCCGATTCGCCCACGAGGCAGACGATCTCGCCGGGACTGACGGTGAAGCTCACTTTGTCGACGGCCAGCTCGCGGTCCGCACCCTTGGGCAGCGCGACGCTGAGATTGCGGACTTCGAGGACGGGTCTCTTCGCTTCGGACATCAACACACCACTTCCGTCATCCCGAGCGGAGCGCGCAGCGCGCAGCCGAGGGATCTTTTTTCAACAACGACGATTTCGCCCATGGAGACGAGACCCTTCGGCTGCGCTTCGCTCAGGATATGACCTGCCGGTCACACCTTCTTGCTCATCTTCGGATCGAGCGTGTCGCGCAGACCGTCGCCCATGATGTTGATCGCCAGGACCGTGAAGGCAAGGAAGATGCCGGGATAGAGGATGTTGTGCGGAAAGACGCGGAACAGCGTGCGGCCCTCGGCCATGATGTTGCCCCAGCTGGGGATTTCCGGCGGGATGCCGATACCCAGGAAGCTCAGCGCCGCCTCGGCCAGGATCGCGGCGGCGGCGATGAAGGTGCCCTGGACGATCAGCGGTGCCACTGTGTTGGGCAGGATGTGGCGGAACATCAGCACCCAGGTCGGCGTACCGACCGAGATGGCGCCCTCGACATAGGGCTCCTCGCGCACCGTCAGCACGATCGAACGCACGAGGCGCACCACGCGCGGCACGTCGGGCACGACGATGGCGAAGACCACGGTGATCAGTCCGGCGCGCCAGATCGAAACCAGCGCGATGGCGAGCAATATGCCCGGAATCGCCATCAGCCCATCCATGATTCGCATGATGATGGTATCGGCCCATCTGACATAGCCCGACACCAGGCCGATCACGGTTCCGATGGCGACGGCACATATGGCCACGGCGACGCCGATCATCAGCGACACGCGCGTGCCGTAGATGACGCGGCTATAGACGTCGCGGCCCAGGCTGTCGGTGCCCATCAGAACGGTGCGCTTGAGCGTCTTGCCGTCCTCGAGCTTGAAGGTGATCTCGGTACCCGGCTTCTTGTTGCGCGCCGCCGGATCGATGCGCGTCGGATCGACCGTGCCGAGGAACGGGGCGAGAATGGCGATCACCAGCATGATCGCGAGGATGGCGCCGCCGAGAATGACGCTCGGATTGCGCATCGCCAGAAGCCAAAGGCTCTTGCGCTTGGTCGCCGCCGAGGCGATGGAGGCGGAATCGACGACGTCTTCGGTGATGGAGGTCAATAGCGGATCCTCGGATCGAACAGGGTGTAGCTTATATCGATGATCAGGTTGATCACGACATAGACCACCGAGAACAACAGGATGACGGTCTGGATGGTCGGGAAGTCGCGGCTCAGCACGGCCTCGACAGTGAGGCGGCCCAGTCCCGGCAGGCCGAAGACACTCTCCGTCACGACGGCGCCGCCCATCAAAATGGCGATGCCGATGCCGATCACGGTCAGGATGGGCACGGCGGCATTGCGCAGCGCATGGCGCATCAGCACGACGCGGTTGCTGAGGCCCTTGGCGCGGGCGGTGCGGATATAGTCCTCATTCAGCACCTCGAGCACCGAGGCGCGCGTGATGCGGGTGATCAGGGCGACAAACCCCACCGACAGCGTCAACGAGGGTAGGATCATGCGCTCGAGAAAACCCCAGAAATTGACGCCGATGCGGATATAGCCCTGCACCGGCAGCCAGCCGAGTTCGATGGCGAAGACGTAGATCAGGCAGTAGCCGATGACGAAGCCCGGCACCGAGAATCCCATCACCGAGAAACCCATGACGAAACGGTCGAGCAGCGAGCCCTGGCGATAGGCCGCCAGGACGCCGAGCGGCACGGCGAGGCTCACGGCGAAGACCAGCGTACAGGTGGCCAGCGCCAGCGTCGGTTCGACGCGCTGGGCGATCAACTCGGCCACGGTTTTCTTGAAGAAGAAGCTTTCGCCGAAATTGCCCTGCAGGACGTTGCCGATCCAGATGGCGAACTGCGTCCAGATCGGCTCGTTGAGGCCGAGTTTCTCGCGGATGTCGGCGATCTGGTCCGACGTGGCGTTGTCGCCGGCGATGACGGCCGCGGGATCGCCCGGCGTCAGCCGCAGCATGAGGAAGACGAATATCGCCACCACCGCGAGCACGGGGACGATGGCGACGAGACGGCGGGCGATGAAATCGAACATTGGATCCCGGATGAAAGTCGTCCCAGGCGGCGCTGCCGCCCGGGACGATGTTTCTTACTTCTTCTCGATGTTCCACATGACCGGCACGGGGGCCTTGAGCCAGCCCGAGACGTTGCTGCGCATCGCACCGGGTCCGTACCACTGGCCGATCCAGCCGTATTGGGCCGTTTCCAGCGCGCGGTTCTGAACGGCGACGGCGAGAACCTTGCCCTTCACCGGGTCGGTTTCCTTGGCGTATTCATCGCGCAGCTTCTCGATCACCGGATCGGTCGGCCAGCCGAACCACGACTTGTCACCCTGTGCCACCATGTAGGAGGTGGCGATCGGGTTCAGGATGTCGGCGGCCACCGAGAAGGTGTGGAACACGTTCCAGCCACCCTCTTTCGGCGGGTTTTTGTTGGTTCGGCGGGTGACGAGCGTCTGCCAGTCCATCGACTGCATGTCGACCTTGAAGCCGCCCTGCTCGAGCAGCTGCTTGGTGACAGGCGCGGTATTGGTAAGTACCGGCAGCGTCGTCGACTGCATCAGCACGATGGGCGTGCCGTCGTAGCCGGCTTCTTTCAGCAGGGCCTTGGACTTCTCGAAGTCGGGCTTGATGAACATGCCATTGGGCGCGTCGACGGCATTGGGCGTGCCGCAGACGAAGGCGGCGGCGCAGACCTTGTAGTACTCGGCCTCGCCGACGGTGGCCTTCAGATAGTCTTCCTGGCGCATCGAATAGAGCGCGGCCAG
>JBBRFD010000162.1:0-11499 GCA_038224985.1 Reyranellales bacterium | reverse complement strand
CCATGGCTTTCTCGGCGGCGCGGCCACGGCCGGAGCGGTCGGCCAGTTCGTCGGCTGGGAGACGCAGTCCGGCCGCCGGGTGATCGCCGGCATCGCCGAGGAGATCGTCGGCCGCCTCAGGACGCGCGGCGGCAGCGAGGGCCATAGCCATTTCATCATGTCGACCGGCAACCGCATGGACCGCGTCGAATACGACACCGAGATCCTCAAGGTCGTGCTCGACGAGATGGCGCAGGAAGCGGGCGTGCGAGTGCTGCTGCATACCCAGCTCGCCAATGTCGTGCGCCGCGGCCGCTCGATCGTCTCTGCCTCGCTGCTGACCAAGGGTGGGCTGCTCGAAGCGCGCGCCCGGGCCTGGATCGATTCCTCCGGCGATCTCGATCTGATGGCCCGCGCCGGTGCGCCCTTCCTCGGTCTCAACGAAGGCGAGGCGCTGCAGCCCGCGACCATGATGTTCCGCCTGGGCCCGATCGACTTCCCCGCCTTCGACGGCATGACGGCCGAGACCAAGGCAGCGCTTTCGGCGCGCGGCGTGGCCGAAGGCGCCCTGCCCCGCGCGGCGCTGCATTGCAGCCGCGTGCCCCATTCGAACGACGGCTGGTTCAACGTCACGCGCGTCTCGATCGACGCCAGCGATCCCTTTGCCTTGAGCGAAGGCGAACGCGAGGGCCGGCGCCAGGCGCTGTCCTCGGCGCAATACATCATCGCCAATGTGCCGGGCTGCCGGAACGCCCGGCTGGTCTCTTTCGCGCCGCAGCTCGGCATTCGCGAAACCCGGCGCATCGCCGGGCTCTATACGCTGACCGCCGACGACCTGCGGCGCGGCGCCGAGTTCACCGATACGGTGGCGCTGGGCGCCTATCCGATCGACGTGCATCACGCGGGCGACGCCAATATCACCTTCGAGGAGCTGGGCCCCGATCACGCCTATGCCCTGCCCTATCGCATCGCTGTGCCGCAGGGACTGGACAATGCCCTGGTGGCCGGTCGCGGCCTGTCGGCGACGCACGAGGCACATGGCGCCATCCGCGTCATGCCGACGGCGATGGCCGTATCGCAGGCCGTCGGCACGGCGGCCACCCTGATCGCGGCCGGCAACCTGCCGGCGGCGGAAGTCGATCCGGCGACCTTACGCGAAAAATTGAGGGCCGCCGGCGCGATCTTCTAGCTACTTCTTGGTTATGCCCCAGAAGACGGTGACGGGCGGCGGCACGGCCATGGTGCCGATATTGGCGCGGACGGCGCCGGCGCCGAACCATTCGCCGAGCGGCACATGGGTGACGATCTGCAGGGCGTGCTTCTGCACCTCCTCGGCCACGGCCTTCTTCTCGGCCGGCGTTTCCGCCTTCACGAACTTGTCGCGCAGTTTTTCCATGGCCTCGTCGCAGGGCCAGCCCGGCCGCGCCTTCTCGCAATTGGACTGGAGGTAGGGCGTCATCAACGGATCAAGGATGTCGACCTGCGACCAGCTCGTGGAGAAGGCATTCCAGCCGCCGTCCGCCGGCGGGCCCTTCTTGGTGCTGAGACGGGTGACCAGGCTCTGCCAGTCCATCGGCACCAGGTCGACCTTGAAACCGGCCTTCTCGAGTGCCGACTTGGCGACAGGACCGAGCTGCTTGATGACGCCGAGATCGGTCGGATAGAGAAGTGTGACGGGCGTTCCGTCATAGCCCGCTTCGGCGAGCATTTGTTTGGCCTTGGCCGTGTTGCCCTCGACCAGGCCTTCCATGCCGGCAGTGGTGGCCAGCGGCGTCTCGCAGGTGAACATCGCCTTGCAGATCCGCCAGAAGCGCTTGTCGCCGATATTGGCCTGCAGAAAATCTTCCTGGTTGAGCGCCATCGCCGCGGCCTGGCGGAACTTCACGTTGTTGAAGGGCGGCTGCAGCCAGTTCATGCGAAACACATACTGGTTCGACACGCTGCTGGTGATGACCCGGATCGCCTTGTTTTTCTCCAGCACCGGCAGATGGTCGTAGCTGACGCTTTCGATCATATCGATCTCGCCATTGACCAGCGCGTTGACCTGGGTTTCGGCGTCGGGGATCCACACCCATTCGACACGATCGAGACTGGCGACCTTGCCGCCGGCCAGGCCGGACATCGGCTCCGGCCGCGGCTTGTATTTGGCGAACTTGGTGTAGACCAGCTTCTCGCCCGGCTTCCACTCGTCCTTCCGAAACACGAACGGGCCGGAGCCGGTGTAATCTTCGATCTGCTTGAACGGGTCGGTCTCGGCGATGCGCCGGGGCATCATGAAGGGCACGACGACCGACGGCTTGCCGATCGATTCGATGAGCTGGCCGAACTTCTCCTTGAGCACGATCTGGAAGGTGCGGGCGTCGACCGCCTTGTACTCCAGCAGCGACTGGGCGAGCTTCTGGCCCATCGAATCGCGCGCCGACCAGCGCTTGAGCGAGGCGATGCAATCCTCAGCCGTCACCGGCTGGCCATCGTGCCACTCGAGCCCGTCGCGCAGCTTGAAGGTCCAGGTCAGCCCGTCGGCGCTGGTCGTCCAGCTATCGACCATCTGCGGCTTCACCACGAACTTCTCGTCCATGGCAAACAGCGTGTCGTAAAGCATATAGCCGTGGTTGCGCGTGATATAGGCGCCACTCCAGATCGGATCGAGCACCTTCACGTCGGAATGCATGACGACGCGCAATGTCTGCGCGGATGCGGCGGAAGAAACGACAGCCGCCAGAGCGACGGCCGATGCCAACAGAAGACGACGCATGAATGAGCCCTCACGATTTAAGGGCTCAAGCTTACGGCCGCGCGGCGGTCCTTGTCAGGTCAAAGCGAGCTTGTAGACCCGTGCCGCGGTGCCCGAAAATAAGGCAGTCTTCTCTGCGGCCGAGGCCTTGGCGGCGATTCGCTTGAAAGCATTGAACAGCACGCCGAAGCTCGACGAGATCTTGTCGACCGGGAAGTTGCTTTCGAACATGCAGCGTTCGGCGCCGAAAAGCTCGATGCAGGTCTCGATCCAGGGCTTGTAGGCCTTGGCGAGCGCCTCCGAGCCCGGCGGGTTCGGCTGCTTGTAGAATTCGAAGAAGCCCAGCGGCATGCCGAGCCCGCCCAGTTTGATATTCACGTTGGGCCGCTTGGCCAGCTCCGTCATGGCTTTCTTCCAGCTGGCGAAGGTCTCGGCGTGGTTTTCGTAGGGGCCGAAGCCCAAAGGCCCGCCGACGTGGTCGAGCACCATCACGGTGTCGGGGAAGGCCGTGGCGAGATCGGCCATCTCGACGATCTGCGGGTGATACATCCAGCAATCGTAGGTCAGGCCGAGCTTGCCGAGCTGGGCGAAGCCCTCGCGCCAGGTCTTGTCGGACATCAGCTTCTCGGCCGGATCGGTGCGGGCGCGGCGGACGCGGGTATCGGCATCCCAGCAGGTCGAGAAGCGAATGCCGGAGAAACGCCGGCCGGCGACCTTGATCTGGGCCTCCAGCACGTCGCGCACCTTCGCGCCGATACGCAGCTCGGCATGGCCGACGATGCCGTCGCAGGCACTTGTCTTGCCGTAACCGCCACTGGCGCTCATCGCCGCGACGCCGTTGACGAACTCGACCTCGCCCACCGCCTTCATCTCGTCCGGACCGTCCTTGCGAAACATGGCGCCGCACTCGACGAAGACGGTGCCGACGACGTTGTGGCCCTCGTTGCAGTCGGCCAGCAGGTCCGGCAGCAGGTACCGGTTGTTGGGCCGCTCCCACAGATGATGGTGCGGATCGACGATCGGCAGCTCGGGCTCGAGCGCCGGCTCCTTGAGCTTGGCCACCCAGGCGAGATCTGGATCGAGCACGTTGCCGAATTTCGGCATCGGCCGTTCGGCGGGCTTTGCGTCAGCCATGGTTTCCTCCGGAATTGTTTTTTCTTAGAGAACGATCGGATCGGCGATCATTGAGACATGGGCGGCGATCACTTTCCAGCCCGCATCGGGAAAGCGCACCCAGGTCTGGCTCTGCCGCCCGGTCATGTCCTTGCCGCGCACCTTGTAGACCAGGTTCACCGTGGCGATATCGCGGCCCAGCGTCAGGATATCGACACGGTAGCGCTTCTCCTTGGTGCCGGGGCCCGGTACGCGCGCCACGCGATGGGCGTGGATGCGGTCGAAGCCGTAGCCGTGCTCGTTGTTGGCGAGGCGGATCGTATAGGGACTGTTCCAGAAGGTGGCATCGAGCACATCGACATTCTTGTCGATCAGCGCTTGCTCGTACCCCTCGAACAATGCGCTCACTTCGGCCACAACCTCGGGAATGTTCGCTGTGTAGTGCGTCACGCTGTCTTCTCCAGAGCTTGTGCCACGGCGACCAGCGTCGCATCGCTGCCGCGCGCGCCGATGATGGAAAGTCCGACCGGCAATCCGTCGACCGTCGAGCCGGGAATATTGACCTGCGGATGGCCCGCCAGGCCGCCCTGCGCGCAGAGGCAGGTGATGCGGTCGCGCAGTGGATCGAGCACCGACAGCGGCAGGCCCTTGAGCGGCGCCGGGAACGGCGTCGTCGGCAGGCAGAGGATGGTGCCGGGCGGCAACAGGTAAGCCAAACGGCCACGCGCTTCCTGGCGCATCAGATTGGCCCAGACGCGCTCGCTCTCGGGCACCATCGAGCCCATGACCAGCGCCTTGGCGACCGAGAAGGCAAAGCGCGGATTTCCGGTATCGAGCCAGGGCTTGAAGGTGTTGTAGGCCTCGAAGGGCTGCAGCGTGCGCTGGGCGCGGGCCCAGACCGACAGGCCCGGCGGCGCCATGATCTCTTCGCGGCTGGCGCCGATCAGTGCTGCGAGACGCTTCACCATCGGCTGCAAGGCAGCGGCGACATTGGCGTCGGCGAAGCCGAAGGTATCGACCGCCACGATCAGCTTGGTCGGCAGATCGGTCGGGATCGCCTCGCCCAGCAATACCGAGGAAACCTTCGCGAAGGTCGCGGCATCGCGGGTGAACCAGCCGGTGGTGTCCGAGGTCGGCGCCTGCGGCAGCATGCCGGCGACGTTCAGCCGCCCATGTGTCGGGCGGATGCCGTAGAGGCCGCTGAAGCTCGACGGCACGCGCACCGAACCGCCTGTGTCGGTGCCCAGCGCCGTATCGCAGATGCCGGCGGCGACGGCCGAGGCCGAGCCCGAGGACGAGCCGCCGGGCACGCGATCGGGCGCCTTGGTGTTGACCGGCGTACCATCGAAGGCGTTCTCGCCCAGGATGCCGAGTGAAACCTCGTCGGTGATGGTCTTGCCGACCAGCGTGGCGCCGGCATCGAGCAGCGTCTGCACCGCCCAGGCATGCTTGTCGGGAATTGGCCGGCCCGTCGGCCAGTCGTGATTGCCGCCGCCGGTTGGCAAGCCGGCAACATCGAAGAGATCCTTGGCGGCGAAGGTAAGGCCGCTGAGAGGCCCGCCCGCCTTGCCCTGGATGTGAACGCGCGGGCCCGGGACGAAGGCGCCTGTATCTTCTTTTGCCATGAGGGAAGCGGCCTACTCGGCGGGTGCCGTCACGGGCTTGTCGCGCCGGCGGAAGAGCTTCATCTCGCCGAACTTCACGCCGGTCAGGCGGTCGAACCAGATATAGACGACCGGTGTGATGAACAGCGTGAGGAGCTGCGACACCAGCAGGCCGCCGACCACGGTGACGCCCAGCGGCTGGCGCAACTCGGCGCCGGCGCCGGCGCCCAGCGCGATCGGCAGGGAGCCGAGCAGCGCGCAGGTCGTCGTCATCATGATGGGCCGGAAGCGCAAGGTGGCGGCATCGATGATCGCCACCTCGGCGGTAGCGCCCTGTTCGCGCCGCACCAAGGCGAAGTCGACCATCATGATGGCGTTCTTCTTGACGATGCCAATCAACATGACGACGCCGATCATGGCGATGACCGAGAGATCCATGCCGAACAGCATCAGGGTGAGCAGCGCGCCGATGCCGGCGGAGGGCAGCCCCGACAGGATGGTGAGCGGATGGATGAAGTTTTCGTAGAGAATGCCCAGGATGATGTAGATCACCAGCACGGCGGCAAAGAGCAACATGCCCTGGTTGGCCACGGCCTGCTGGAAGACCTGGGCGCTGCCCTCGAAGCTGGTGGCGATATGGCCGGGCAGCCCGATCTCACCCGCCGCTTCCTTGATCGCCGCCACCGCGTCGCCCAGCGCCACACCAGGCACCAGATTGAATGAGATGATGACCGACGGAAGCTGGGCGATGTGATTGACCGTCAGCGAGGTCGGCTTGTCGGTCCGTTTGGCCACGGTATCGAGCGGCACCAGGTTGCCGGCCGGCGTACGCACCATCATCCGACGCAGGATCTCGTTGGTGTCGGCATATTTGGGATCGGCCTCAAGGATCACCTGATAGGTGTCGTCGGAGGCATAGATGGTCGAGACCTGACGGCTACCGAAGGCCGAGTAGAGCAGCAGGCGGATCTGGTCGACCGAAAGGCCGAGCCGCGAGGCCGTGTCGCGATCGATGTCGATGACCGTCGCGCGCGCCCGCACCTGCAGGTCGGAGTTGACGTCCTGGATATTGCCGACCCGGCGCATGCGCTCTTCCATGCGCGGCGCGTATTCACGCAAGCCTGCAAGATCGCTGGAGCGCATGCCGAACTGGTATTGCGCCCGGGTCTGCGTCGTCGAGATGTTGATGGACTGGATCGACTGATAGAAAATGTTGATGCCCGGGACGGCCGCGGTTGAGCGACGCAGGCGGGCGATGACCTGGGCAGCGCTGTCCTTGCGCTCGGGCTTCTCACGCAGATTGATGAAAATGCGGCCGGAATTGACCGTGGCCGCGGCGTTGCCGCCGCCCACTGTCGACATGACCGCCAACACATCGGGATCGCGCTTGATGATTTCGGCCAGCACGCTCTGGCGGGCCACCATGGCGTCGAAAGAAGCATCGTCCGGACCGACCGTAGCGCCGGTGATCTGGCCGATATCCTCGGCCGGAAAGAAGCCCTTGGGAATGACCTGGAAAAGCCAGAAGGTGGCGACGAAGGTGCCTAGCGTGATGGCCAGCACGATGCGCGGCGCCCTGACGGTCCGGACAAGCGCCCAGCGGTAGCCGTCGGTGATCTTGTTGAAGCTCCACTCGAAGGAGCGCAGCAGGAAGTTGTGCTTCTCGTGATGATCGATCGGCTTCAGCAGACGTGAGCACAGCATCGGCGTGAGCGTCAGCGAGACCAGGCCGGAGATCAAGATGGCCATGCTGATGACGAGGCCGAACTCGTTGAACATGCGGCCGACGACGCCGCCCATGAACAGCACGGGGATGAACACCGCGACCAGCGACAGCGTCATCGAGACAATGGTGAAGCCGACTTCCTTGGCGCCCTTGAAGGCAGCGTCCATCGGCTTCTCGCCCGCCTCGATGTGGCGGACGATGTTTTCCAGCATGACGATGGCATCGTCGACGACGAAGCCGACCGCCAGGGTAAGCGCCAGCAGCGAGATATTGTCGATCGAATGGCCCAGCACATACATGCCGGCGAAAGTGCCGATCACCGAGATCGGCAGCGCGATGGCGGGAATCAGCGTGGCGCGGAACGAGCGCAGGAAGAAATAGATGGCGACGACGACCAGCACGCCCGCCAGGATCAGCGTGAACTCGACGTCCTCGATGGCGGCGCGAATCGACTTGGAGCGGTCGTTGAGGACCTGGATTTCGACGCCGCTTATCAACTCGGCCTGGATGGACGGCAGCAGCGCCTTGATGCGATCGACGACCTCGACGGTATTGGCATCGGGCTGACGGTAGACGGCGAGCAGGATGGCGCGCGTGCCGTCGAGCCAGCTCGCGATCTTGTCGTTCTCGACGCTGTCGATCGCCGTGGCAACGTCGGAGATGCGCACCGGCGAGCCGTTCTGCCAGGTCACGATCACCGGCATATAATCGGCCGCCTTGTTGATCGGTCCCGTGGCGTCGAGGATGGCATTCTGCTTCTGGTCGGCGATGGCGCCCAACGGCTTGCTGGAATTGGCCGAGACGATGGCGTTCTGCAACTCCTGCAGCGTCAGACCGCGCACCGCCAGCTGGTCGAGGTTGGCGCGCACGCGCACGGCGTATTTCTGCGAGCCGAAGATCAGCACCTGAGCCACGCCGGGCAGGGTCGAAATGCGTGGCATGATGGCGCGATTGGAAAAGGCGTCGACATCCGACAGGCGCACCTGCGAGGACTTGAGCGCCATGAACATGATCGGGAAGTCGGCGGGATTGACTTTGCGGAAGCTGGGCGGCGTCGGCAGTTCAGCCGGCAGGCGGCGCAGGGCCGAGGAGATCGCCGACTGCACATCGAGCGCGGCGCCGTCAATCGAGCGGTTGAGGTCGAACTGCAGGACGATCGAAGTGTTGCCGAGCGAGGAAGTCGAGGTCATCGTCGTCACGCCGGCGATGGTCGAAAACTGGCGCTCGAGAATGGAGGCGACCGAGGCCGCCATGGTCTCGGGGCTGGCGCCGGGAAGCTGGGCCGTTACCTGGATCGTCGGAAAGTCGACGCGGGGCACGGCCGCGACCGGGAGCTGCTTGTAGCCGAAGAGGCCGGCGATAATAAACGACGCCATTATCAGAATGGTCATCACGGGCCGGCGGATACAAAGCGCTGACAGCATAGCCGGTCTCCCTTAACTCGCTCGGTCTTCTACTCTTTCGATCAGCCGCGCGGCGGCGCCGGCTTGGGCGCCTCCTGCGGTGCCGCCTTGGCGCTTACCGCGGCGCCGTTGACGAGGCGAAGCTGGCCGTCGACCACGACCGATTCGCCCGCGCTCAATCCCTTGCCGACGACCGACTCGCCGCCTTGCGTCCGCTTGATCTGGATCGGCCGCACTTCGGCGACGTTATCCTTGATGACAAAGACATAAGGCCCCTGCGAGCCAAGCTGGACTGCCGGTGCCGGCACCGAAATCGCCTCGGGCTCGATGCCGAGGACCAATTCGGCCTTCACGAACTGGCCAGGCCACAGGCCCTCGTTGGCGTTGGCAATGCGCGCCTTGGCCGTGACAGTGCCGGTAAGGGGATCGACGCTGTTCTCGATGAACGCCATTTCGCCGGACTGGCGGATCTTCTCGTCGACGATCGCCGTAACCTTGACCGGCCCTTTGGCCATCACCGCGCGCAGGTCGGGCAGGATGATCTGCGGAATAGCGAATGACACATAGATCGGATCGACCTGGTTGATGGTGGCCATCGCGTTGGTTACGGTGTTGTCGCTCTGACGCACGATCGTTCCTGCCTTACTGGCGATCGAACCGATGCGGCCCGACACAGGAGCGCGGATCTCGGTAAAGCTGAGCGATGTCAGCACGCTGGTGCGGCTGGCTTCGTCGGCCTCGAGCTGGGCTTCGGCTGCCTTGACCGCGGTGAGCGAGGTGTCGCGCAGTACCTGGGTGCCGGCACCCTTGCTCAGCAGATCTTCGGCGCGCGACAGGTCGCGCTTGCCCTGGACGAGCTGCGCCTGATCCTTGCGGATCTGCGCCTCGATCTGGGCGAGCTGGGCCTTGAGCGCCCGCTGGTCCAGTTCGAACAGCAGATCGCCTTCCTTGACCAGTGCGCCTTCGGCCACCTTGACGCTCATGATCTGGCTATCGAGGCGCGGCTTGATCTGGATCGAGGCGATCGACTGCACCGTGCCCACGGCTTCGACCAGGACCGGCATCGGTTTGGGCGTGACGGTGATGACGATGACGGGAACCGCGGCGGCCGGATTGGCGCGCGGCCGGCGGCCCTGTGGCTGCGCCGAGGCGGCGGCGCCGCCGGAACCGCCTTCAGCGGCCGACGCCGGTGCGAAACCGAGCTTCTGCTGAATCTCCGTCCGGTAATGATACGCAGCACTACCTGCTGCCACGACGACAGCAGCGACCGCCGCCAGTCGAACTATCTTCATTTCGATAACTCCAAGCCCCCGCTTGAGTATAGAGCAGCTATGCGCCGCCGGACACCCAGAACGCGCCCAAACCCGGGGGTAGGCATGCAAAAAACCCGCCACATCGGGCGGGTTTTCAGCGTTAATGCAAGGAGTTGTGCCTTATCGGCTGTAGTACTCGACGACCAGCGACGGCTCCATCTGCACCGGATAGGGCACATCTGCCAGTTTCGGTCCGCGAACGTAGGTGCCCTTCATCTCGCCGTGGTTGACCGTGACGTATTCGGGCACATCGCGCTCGGCCGTCTGGCTGGCTTCGATGACGCGCTCCATCGACTTGCCCTTTTCGGTCAGCTCGATCACGTCGTTGTCCTTCACCAGGTACGACGAAATATTGACCTTCTTGCCGTTGACCATGACGTGGCCGTGGCTCACCAGCTGGCGCGAGGCGAAGACGGTGATGGCGAATTTCATGCGGTAGACGACCGCGTCGAGGCGGCGCTCGAGCAACTCGACCAGGTTCTCGCCGGTGTCGCCCTTGCGGCGCACGGCCTCGAGATAATAGCGGCGGAGCTGACGCTCGCCGACCGAGCCGTAGTAGCCCTTGAGGCGCTGCTTGGCCATCAACTGCAGGCGGTAGTCGGTCGGCTTGGTACGACCCTGGCCGTGCTGGCCGGGACCGTATTCACGCTTGTTGATCGGGGATTTCGGGCGGCCCCACAGGTTGACCTTGAGGCGGCGATCGATCTTGTACTTCGAGCTCTGGCGTTTGCTCACGCAACGCTCCTGTTCTTTTGCGCATTTTGCGCTGTTGTCCGGATAGGCCATTGACCGCGAAGTCAGGGCGGGATGCGGACCCAAAAGAGCCTGCAGCCACGTTCTCCAGCGAAGGGCGGAACATACTGTCGAAAGCCGGCCAGTCAAGCGGCCGTTCTTGACGCTAAATCAAAGACTTAGACCTCGACCAGCACGATTTCATGGGTGATTTCGGCCGACTTGCGCACCATGGCGGTGGCCGAGCAGTACTTTTCGTCCGACAGCGCGACCGCGCGTTCGACCAGCGCCTTGTTCAATTTCCGCCCGCGCACCGTGTAAACCAGCTTCACCTGATTGAAGACCTTGGGATGATCCTCGGCCCTTTCGGCGACCAGCGAGACCTCGATGCCCTCGATGTCCTGGCGCTGCTTCTTCAGCATCGAGACGACATCGATGGCGGTACAGCCGCCCATGCCGATCAGCACGATCTCCATCGGCCGCGAGGCGAGGTTGCGGCCGCCGACATCGGGCGCACCGTCCATGGTGATGGTGTGGCCGCTGCCGCCTTCGGCGACGAAGAGCGCGCCGTCGACCCAGGAGATTTTTGCCGTCGTCGCCATCGTCACTCCTTGTGATCGCCCTTGGCCAGAAACTTGATGACGCCGTGGAAAGTGCGCGCCTCCTGCTCCGTCATCTCGGCGCGCTGCAGCAGCGCTCGAAGATTGAGCACCATCGAAGGCCGCATCTCCTTGTTGCGCAGGAAACCCGACTGGTCGAGCGGGCGCTCGAGATGGTCGAACAGGTTCTGCAGTTCCTCCTTTGTGGCGAGCCGGGTCGCGTGCTCGGCCACGCGCGTGGGCGGCGTCGTGTCGCCGGCGGCGGACCATTCGTAGGCCACCAGCAGCACCGCCTG
>JBBRFD010000161.1:0-11536 GCA_038224985.1 Reyranellales bacterium | reverse complement strand
TTCTCCTTCTCGGCCGAACTGCTCAAGGAGTGGAACTGGGTCGAGCATTTCTCCGGGCAGCCCGAGAACCTGAAGTACTGCAACTTCATCGCCGACAAGTTCGACCTGCGCCGCGACATCACCTTCGGCGCGCGCGTGAAGTCCGCCACCTGGGACGACGCCGCCAACGAATGGGAAGTGGCCTTCGAGAATGGCGCCCGCGCCCGCGCCCGCTTCATGGTGACGGCCATTGGCCCGCTGTCGTCGCCCACCATGCCGACCATCCCGGGGGTCGCCGACTTCAAGGGCGAGGCCTGGCATACCGGCCTGTGGCCTCATCATCCCGTCAGCTTCGAGGGCAAGCGCGTGGCCGTGATCGGCACCGGCGCTTCGGGCGTGCAGACCATCACCGAAATCGCCAAGACGGTGGGCCATCTTACCGTCTTCCAGCGCCAGCCCAACTGGTGCGGCCCGCTGCGCAACAGCCGCATCGCGCCCGAGGCGATGGAGAAGATCCGCGCCAACTACGCCGAGATCTTCGCGCAATGCCGCGAGAACTGGGGCTGCTTCATCCACGCCGCCGATCCGCGCGATTCGGCCGATGTGTCGGATGCCGAGCGCGAGGCCTTCTTCGAAAAGCTCTACAACGAGCCGGGCTTCGCCTTCTGGCAGGGCAACTTCCGCGACGCGCTGGTCGACAAGGCGGCCAACGACGCCATGACGGCCTTCATGACCAAGAAGATCCGCGGCCGGATCAAGGACCAGAAGATCGCCGACAAGCTGATCCCGCAGAACCACGGCTTCGGCACGCGGCGCGTGCCGCTGGAGAGCGGCTATTACGAAGTCTACAATCAGCCCAATGTGAAGCTGGTCGATCTGCGCGAGACACCGATTGAGCGCATCACCGAGACCGGCATCGAGACCGGCGATGCGCACTACGACTTCGACATGATCATCTTCGCCACCGGCTTCGACGCCATCACCGGCGCCTTCGACCGTATCGACATCCAGGGCCGGGGCGGCCAGCGCCTGAAGCAGAAATGGGCCGACGGGCCGCAGACCTATCTCGGCCTGCAGGTCGAGGGCTTCCCCAACATGCTGACGCTGGTCGGGCCGCACAACGCCGCGACCTTCTGCAACCTGCCGCGCTGCATCGAGCAGAATGTCGAATGGGTCTCCGACCTGCTGGCCCATATGCGCGACAAGGGCCTGACCCGGGTCGAGGCCTCGCCCGCCGCCGAGCAGGCCTGGACCGCGCATGTCCACCAGACGGCCGAGAAGCTGCTGCTGATGCAGGTCGATTCCTGGATGACCGGGGTCAACAAGAACGTCCCGGGCCGTCAGAAACGCACCTTCATGGCCTATGCCGGCGGCGCGCCCAAGTATCGCCTGAAATGCGAAGAGGTCGCCGCCAAGGGCTACGAAGGCTTCGCGCTGGGATAATACCGCGATCGACACACGCCCCGTTTCTGGAGAAGGCGAATATGGCCGACCCGACCGACGTAGTGCTCGCCTGGATCCAGGACAAAAGACTTCAGGATGTCGAAGACTATGTCCGGCGTGGCCGGCTGTTGAGCGCCGTTCCAACCGAAGAGTTGATGTCGCGATGGGTCGCTCTCTTCAAGTATCAGGCCCATCAGCCGACTCTCGTGGAACCCTCTCTCGAGTCGACGGACATCGATGCGGAATTGCAGATTCGGAAAATTGAACTGCCGTTCGAGCAGGTCGAGGCGGAATTCAAGATGATCGAGGAAAAAACGCGAATTGCTTTCGAGGCCGCCGAGAAAGATCCGGATCGCATGAAGCAAGGCAGTGAGGCGGCGCTCGACGATCTCACCGAATTCCTCGAGCGGTCCGCTCAAACGAGGAAGAACTAGCCTCGTGTGAGCGGCATCGGAGCGACGTTCAGATCACCCGCTGTGTGCGCGCGTAGCCTATGTAGAGCTCATTGGCCTTGCGGGCGATCGGGCCGGGCTGCAGGTCGCGGCTTTCGTACTTGATCACCGGCTGGACCTTGCCGGCATTGCCGGTGGTGAAGAGCTCGTCGGCATCGTCCAATTCGTCCGGGCGCACGGTGCGCTCGTCGACGGTGACGCCGTTGCCGCGCAACAGCTGGATGGTGCGGTTGCGGGTAATGCCGGCCAAGAAGCTGCCATTGGGGATCGGTGTCACGACCGCGCCGTTCTTGGCCAGGAAGATATTCGAGCTGCAGGTTTCGGCGACGTTGCCGAGGGCGTCGAGCACGATACCATTGTTGAAGCCGCGCTTCAGCATCTCGGCCACGCCGCGCGAGGAGTTGGGATAGAGGCACGACGCCTTGGCGTCGGTCGGAGCACTTTCCGGCGTCGGGCGGCGGATGGTGCGGCAAAGGCCCAGCGTCACGCCCGGGCCGGTCGGCATCGGGGCGATATAGACGCAGAGCAGGAACTGGCAGGAATCGGCATCGACCGAGATCGGGCCGGCGCCGCCCTTGGTCGCCCAGAACATCGGCCGGACATAGAGCTCGGCCTTGGCGCCGAAGCGGCGGATGGCTTCGTGCATCAGCTTCAGGATCTCGGCCGGGGTCTGCTTGGGGTTGAGGCCGATCGAGCGGGCCGAGCGCACCGCCCGTTCGGCATGCAGATCGAGGTCCGGTCCGCAGCCCTCGAAGGCGCGGCCACCGTCGAATACAATGGAGCCCAGCCAGAAGGCGTGGTCGCGCGGCCCCAGGATGGCCGGGTTGCCTTCGTGCCAGGTGCCGTTCCAGTAGGTCAGCGTGTCCATTTTGTATTCTCCCGCGTCAGTAGCCGCTCTCTCGGAAGCGGGGCGACATAGCAGACGATGAGCGCCGCTGCCATCCTCGCCTTGGGCGCCGCGTTTTGCTTCGCGGCGGCACTGATTCTGACTCAGTTCGGCCTGCGCTACATGCCGTCCTGGCGCTCGCCGCTCTACAGCATCGCCTCGGCCGGCATCCTCGCCTGGGTATCGGCGCCGTTCTTCGTCGACTGGTCGAGTTTCGACCTGCGCGCGGCGGCGATCTTCGCCGGGGTCGGCTGCATCTTCCCGGTCGTGGTGTCGATCCTGAGCGTGCGCTCCAATGCAGCCCTCGGCCCGGCGGTCGCCGGCGCGGTCGGCAATGTCACGCCGGTCTTTGCCGTGCTGGGCGCGGTGCTGCTGCTGGGCGAGAGGCTGGCGCCGTTGCAGTTCGCCGGGCTCGCCGCGGTGGTGGGTGGCGTCGTGCTGCTGGCGCTACGCGGCGACACCGCGCAGAGGCAATGGTCGGTCTGGATGCTCGGCCTGCCGCTGGCGGCCGCCTTCGTGCGCGGCATCATCCAGCCCGCGATCAAGACAGGCCTTGCGCTGTGGCCGGAACCGCTGGCCGCCACCGCCATCGGCTATGCGCTGTCGATGATGGTGATCCTGCTGCTGGTTGGGCGACGGGCGGCGCGCCACGGGCCGGCCGACTATCGCGGCGTGCTGTGGTTCGCCGCCGTCGGCTTCGGCAACGGCACGGCGACCCTCCTGCTCTATGCCGCGATCGGCCTCGGCTCGATCACCCTGGTGGCGCCGCTGGTGGCGATCTTCCCGCTGATCGCGCTGGTGCTCAGCCTGTTCCTGCTCAAGGGCGAGAAACTGGCGGCGCTGGGCGTGCTCGGCGTCTTCACCAGCGTCGGCGGCGTCATCGTTCTGCTTCTGGGCGCTTCCTGACCGAAATACGGCAGGATGCCGGCCCAAATACCACGATCGAACGAGGCACGCAGACGCCGCGCAGAGCGTAACTCCAGGCACAGGGGCGGAACACTCCGCCCGAGGTTGAGGGAGGCAAGTCATGATGAGGCGTTCACTGTTCACTCTCGTCGCTGCTGCCGCCGTTTCCGTTCCCGCGGTGATGGCGCCGGCGCTCGTGTCGCCGGCGTCCGCGCAGGTCGACTTCAACATCATCGTCGGCTCGCCGCCGCCGCCGCTGCGCTACGAGGTCGTGCCGACCCCGCGCGCCGGTTACCTCTGGGCGCCGGGTCACTGGCGCTGGGACGGCCGTCAGCACGTGTGGAACCAGGGCGTCTGGGTGCAGCAGCGCGCCGGCTACCGCTACGTGCCCGACCGTTGGGAGCGCTACATGGACAACGGTCATGAGCGCTGGCGCTACCAGACCAGCCGCTGGGATCGCGACGGCGACGGCATCCCCGATCGCTACGAGAGCCGCTCGCGTGGCCCCAACGGCGACCGCGGTCACGACGGCATCCCCAACAAGTTCGACCGCTACGACAACCGTCGTTAGTCGAACGGCATAAACGGGAAACGGGCGCTTCGGCGCTCCGCTTTCTATTTCGGCATCTTTAACCGCAGGCGGAACGATGCTTGTCGCGAAAGCGTAGTTCCCCCGACACCCGTGGATCGAATCCCCAGTCCGACTTTTCAACAAAGGAGATGATCATGCTTTCCCGTTCTTTCATGACCCTGCTGGCCGCCACCGCGATGTCGGCCGTCCTGGCGCCCGTGCTCACCACGCCGGCCGCCGCGCAGATCAACGTCGACATCAACCTCGGCGCGCCGCCGGCGCCGCGGTATGAGGTCGTGCCTGCCGCCCGCGCCGGCTATGTCTGGGCGCCGGGCCATTGGCGCGTCGACGGTCGCCAATATGCCTGGACCCCAGGTCACTGGGAGCAGGCGCGCGCCGGCTATCGCTATGTGCCGGATCGCTATGAGCGCTACAGCGAAAACGGCCGCGAGGCCTGGCGTTACCACACCAGCCGCTGGGATCGCGACGGCGATGGCATTCCCAACCGCGTCGACCGCCATGACGACCGTCCGCCGCAGCAGGCCGTCAATCCGTTCGGCGACAAGGACCGCGACGGTATTCCCAATTTCCTCGATATCGAAAACAACAACCGCCGCCGCTAACGGGACGACACGAGAAAGCGGAGCGCATCGCGCTCCGCTTTTTTGTTGCCCCGGCCAATTGAGGTAGCGCTGTGTTCGCATGTCGTTCCAATGACCTTGCTTGGAACAGGAACGTTAGGGTCCCGGCTAACGTAATCTCACCGTGGATGCAGGATCGACACCTGCCCCGGTTTTTGGAGATCGTCATGTTCAACCGTTCCTTTACGACCCTGCTGGCCGCCGCCGCGGTTTCGATCCCGGCGATTGTGGCTCCGGCGCTGGTCATGCCGGCCGCCGCGCAGATCAATGTCGACATCAACCTCGGCCCGCCGCCGGCGCCGCGCTACGAAGTCGTACCGGCGCCGCGCCCGGGTTATCTCTGGGCGCCGGGCTACTGGCGTGCCGATGGCCGCCAGCATGCCTGGCAGGAAGGCCACTGGGAGCAGGCGCGCGCCGGCTATCGTTACGTTCCCGACCGCTGGGAGCGTTACAACGAAAACGGCCACGAGAAGTGGCGCCATCAGGCCAGCCGCTGGGACCGAGACGGCGATGGCATTCCCAACCGCGTTGACCGTCACGACAACCGTCCCCATGGCGACAATCGGGGCGCCAATCGCCCGATGGGTGACCGCGATCATGACGGCATTCCCAACGCTTTCGACGGCCGGGACAATCGCCGACGCTAGTCGGCACGGCGTGATTTGAGGAAAAGCGGGGCACTCGGTGCCCCGCTTTCTTTTTGACCAGACGGCCAAGCGCGTTTTCTGAAAATATCGTGTCGGAAGGCGCAAATACTTTTCATACAACCTGCCACCGCCGCGCAAAGAAGTGACAAACGAGAGATTCTAAGGGATTATCGAACCGTAAAAGCGCAGAAAAAGTATATTCTTGGCTCATGCTTGTGAGCGCCGATTTAAACGCACGATGGCCCTGACCTTCACCACCAACGTTACCGACAACTTCGGCGTCTACAGCGCCCTGACGTCGGTCATCCAACTCGACATGGCGTACGCCGGGTCGGTCTGGGGGGCGTATATCAACGCCAACGTCAATCTCGAGGTCCAGGTCAATATCCAGCAGACCTTCAGCGACACTGGCGACGGCACGTCGGCGACCTCGGTATTCCTGAACAGTGCTGGCGGCCTCAATTACTGGCGCTGGGCCACCATCGACGAGATCCTGACGGGCCACGACTCCACGCCGGGCGCCGCCGACATCATCATCAATATCGACCCGGACTACATCAACCAGTGGCTCTATTTCGACTACGCGCCGTCGCCGGTATCGCCGGTGCCGGGCAACAAGGTCGATGCCATCGAGTTCTTCGAGCACGAACTCGGCCATGCACTGGGCATCAGCGGCTATCGCGATGGCGCGGGCGCCATCTTCGCGCCGGGCTTCGCGGTGTCGACTTTCGATGCCTACATGACCTTTGTCGGCGGTGTGCCGTATTTCAACGGCCCCAACGCAATGGCGGTCTATGGCGGGCCCGTGCCGCTGACGATCGACAATTTCTACCACGTCGGCAACACGGTCGGTCACCCCGGCTCCGAGTTGCTCACCGACCTGATGAACGGCGTCGTCGGCCAGCTCGGCAAGAGCTTCGGCCCCAGCGCCCTCGACCTCGCCATCCTGGCCGATGTCGGGCTGCCGATGGCAATCAACCATGCGCCGGCGATCGGCTCCAATGGTGGCGGCGACACGGCCACCATATCGGTCGCGGAGAATGCCTTGGCGGTGACGACCGTCACCGGCAGCGACGTCGATGGCGGCCCGCTGCTTTATTCGATCGCCGGCGGCGCCGACGCGGCGAAGTTCCAGATCAATGCGGCGACCGGCGCGCTCTCTTTCGTCAGCGCGCCGAATTTCGAGGCCCTCGCCTCGGCGGCCGGTACCAATGCCTATACCGTCCAGGTCCGCGTCGCCGACAACGGCCTGCCGGCACTCACCGATACCCAGACCATCACGGTCAACGTCACCGATGTGAACGAGGCACCGACGTCGGTGACGCTGGCCAACGCCACTGTATCGATCGCCGAGAACAGCTCGACGGCGACGCGAATCAAGGTCGCTGACATCGTCGTCGCCGACGACGCGCTCGGCACCAACGTGCTGGCCCTGACAGGCGCCGACCAGGCCTTCTTCGAGATCATCGGCACGTCGCTTTACCTCAGGACCGGTGTCACTCTCGATTTCGAGGGCAAGAACAGCTTCTCCGTCGCCGTCACCGTCAACGACGTCACGGTCGGCGGCACGCCCGACGCCACCAGCTCGACCTACACACTGGCCGTCGCCAATGTGAACGAAACGCCGACCATCACTTCGAACGGCGGTGGCGATACCGCCACGGTTACCATCAACGAGAACGCCAGCGCGGTTGCGACGGTGAGCGCCAGCGATCCTGACGCCGGCACGGTGCTGGGCTACTCGATCGCCGGCGGCGCCGATCAGGCCAGGTTCCAGATCAATGCATCGACCGGCGCGCTCTCGTTCGTCGCACCGCCCAATTTCGAGGCCAATAGCTCGGCTGCCGGCAGCAACAGCTACGTCGTTCAGGTCCGCGCCTCGGACGGCGTGCTGAGCGACACGCAGACCGTCACGGTCAATGTCGCCGACGTGAACGAGGCGCCGTTCTCGGTGTCGTTGGCCAATGCCTCCGCCTCGATCGCCGAGAACAGCTCGACGGCGACGCGGGTGAAAGTGGCCGACATTGTGGTCGGCGACGATGCACTGGGCAGCAATGTCCTGGCGCTGACCGGTGCCGACCAGGTCTTCTTCGAAATCATCGGCACGTCGCTCTATCTCAAGGCGGGCACCGTTCTCGATTTCGAGAGCAAGACCAGTTACGACGTCGCCGTCACCGTCAACGATGTCGCGGTCGGCGGCACGCCCGATGCCACCAGCTCGACCTATACGCTGGCCGTCACCAACGTGAACGAAACGCCCATCATCATCTCGAACGGCGGCGGCGACACGGCCACCGTCGCCATCAACGAGAACACGACCGGCGTTGCGACGGTCGGGGCAAGCGACGTCGATGCCGGCACGGCGCTGGCCTATTCGATCGTCGGCGGTGCCGACCAGGCCAAGTTCCAGGTCAATGCCACGACCGGCGCGCTGTCCTTTGTCACGCCGCCCAATTTCGAGGCCAATGCCTCTGCCGCCGGCAACAACAGCTACGTCGTGCAGGTGCGCGCTTCCGATGGCGCGCTGGCCGACACGCAGACCCTCACGGTCAACGTCGCCGATGTGAACGAAGCCCCGGTTTCAGTGACGCTGGCGAACGTCACCGCCTCGATTGCCGAGAACAGCTCGACGGCGACGCGCGTGAAAGTGGCCGACATTGTCGTCGGCGACGATGCGTTGGGCAGCAACGTGCTGGCGCTGACAGGTGCGGATCAGGCCTCGTTCGAGATCATCGGTACGTCGCTCTATCTCAGGGCTGGTACCGTTCTCGATTTCGAGAGCAAGACCGGCTTTGCCGTCGCCGTCACGGCAGACGATGCCTCGCTTGGCGGTGCGCCCGACGCCACCAGTTCGATCTTCACGCTGGCGGTCACCAATGTGAACGAAACGCCGGTCATCACCTCGAATGGCGGTGGCAACACGGCCACCGTGTCGATCAACGAGAACGCCACGGCCGTCACGACCGTGACGGCGAGCGACGTCGATGCCGGCACGGTGCTGGGCTATTCGATCGTCGGTGGCGCCGATCAGGCCAAGTTCCAGGTCAACGCGACGACCGGCGCGCTGTCTTTCGTCGCACCGCCCAATTTTGAGGCCAATAGCTCGGCTGCCGGCAACAACAGCTATGTCGTGCAGGTCCGGGCGTCCGACGGCGCGCTGAGCGACACGCAGACCATCACGGTCAATGTCGCCGATGTGAACGAGGCGCCTGTCTCGGTGACGCTGGCCAATGTCGCCACCTCGATCGCCGAGAACAGCTCGACGGCGATCCACGTCAAAGTCGCCGATATCGTTGTCGGCGACGACGCCCTTGGCACCAACGTGCTGGCGCTGACCGGCGCCGATCAGGCCTTTTTCGAGATCGTCGGCACGTCGCTCTATCTCAAGGCAGGAACCGCTCTCGATTTCGAGAGCAAGGCCAGTTACGCCGTCGCCGTCACGGTCGACGATGCCTCCCTCGGTGGTGCACCCGATGCCACCAGCTCGACCTATACGCTGGCGGTCACCAATGTGAACGAAGCGCCGGTCATCATCTCGAACGGCGGCGGCGATACGGCCACCGTCGCCATCAACGAGAACACGACCGGCGTCGCGACGGTGGGGGCGAGCGACGTCGACGCCGGCACGGCGCTCAGCTATTCGATCGCGGGCGGCGCCGACCAGGCAAAGTTTCAGGTCAATGCGACCACCGGTGCGCTGTCCTTCGTCGCGCCGCCCAATTTCGAGACCAACAACTCGGCCGCCGGCAACAACAGCTACGTGGTGCAGGTGCGGGCGTCTGACGGCGCGCTCAGCGATGCACAGACCATCACGGTCAATGTCGGCGATGTGAACGAGGCGCCAGTGTCGGTGACGCTGGTCAATGTCTCGGCCGCGATCTCGGAGACCGCCTCGACGGCGACCCGGGTCAAGGTCGCCGACATCGTGATCGGCGACGATGCACTGGGCACCAACGTGCTGGGGCTGACCGGTGCCGATCAGGCTTCCTTCGAGATCATCGGCACGTCGCTTTACCTCAAAGCCGGCACGGCCCTCAATTTCGAGGCCAAGAGCAGCTTTGCCGTCGCCGTCACGGTCGACGATGCCTCGGTGGGCGGTGCGCCCGACGCTACCAGTTCGACCTATACGCTGGCTGTCGTCAATGCGAACGAAGCACCGGTCATCACCTCGAACGGCGGCGACGACACGGCCACCGTCACGATCAACGAGAATGCCACGGCGGTCACGACCGTAGCGGCCAGCGACGTCGATGTCGGCAATGCGCTCACATATTCAATCGCCGGCGGCGCCGACCAGGCAAAATTCCAGATCAATGCGACGACCGGTGCGCTGTCCTTCGTCACCGCGCCCGATTTCGAGGCCCATGCCTCGGCGGCCAATACCAACGCTTATACTGTCCAGGTCCGTGTCGCCGACAATGGCCTGCCCTCGATGTCGGATACGCAAACCCTCACGGTCAACGTCTCCGACGTGAACGAGGCTCCGTCCTCGATCACGCTCGCCAACACGACAGTCTCTATCGCCGAGAACAGTTCGACGGCGAGCCATATCAAGGTCGCCGACATCGCCGTCGCCGACGACGCGCTGGGCACAAATGTGTTGGCGTTGAGCGGTGCGGACCAAAGCTTCTTCGAGATCGTCGGCACGTCGCTCTTCCTCAAAGCCGGCACCGTTCTCGATTTCGAGAGCAAGACGAGATATGCCGTGGCCGTCACCTCCGACGACGCCTCGATCGGCGGCGCTCCCGACACCACCAGCTCGACTTATACGCTGGCCGTCACCAACGTGAACGAAACACCGGTCATCATCTCGAATGGCGGCGGCGACACCGCCACCGTCACGATCGACGAGAACACGACCGGCATCGCCACCGTGGGCGGCAGCGATCCCGACGCGGGCACGGCTCTGAATTACGCGATCGTCGGCGGCGCCGACCAGGCCCGGTTCCAGGTCAATTCGACGACTGGCGCGCTGTCCTTCGTCGCGCCACCGAACTTCGAGGCCCACGATTCCGCCGCCGCCAACAACAGCTATGTCGTGCAGGTCCGTGCTTCGGACGGCACGCTGAGCGATACGCAGACCATCACCGTCGCTGTCGCCGATGTGAACGAGGCGCCGTCCTCGGTGACGCTGGCCAACACGACGGCCTCCATCGCCGAGAACAGCTCGACCGCCAGCCACATCAAGGTCGCCAACATCGCCGTCGCCGACGATGCGCTGGGCATCAATGTGCTGGCGCTGACGGGCGCCGATCAGGCCTTTTTCGAGATCGTCGGCACCTCGCTGTTCCTCAAGGCCGGCACCAGCCTCGATTTCGAAAGCGAGGCCAGCTACGACGTCGCCGTCACCGTGAACGACGCGTCGGTGGGCGGCGCGCCCGACGCCATCAGCTCGACCTACACACTTGCCGTCATCAACGTGAACGAGGCGCCCGTCATTGGCTCGAATGGCGGCGACGACAGTGCCACCGTCACGATCGACGAGAATGCCACGGCGGTTGCGACGGTGGCCGCCAGCGATGTCGATGCCGGTACGGCAATTGCCTATTCGATCGTCGGCGGCCTCGATCAGGCGAAATTCCAGGTCAATTCCACGACCGGCGCGCTGTCCTTCGTCAGCGCGCCCGACTTCGAGGCACATGACTCCGCCGTCGCAAGCAACAGCTATGTCGTGCAGGTGCGCGCCTCGGATGGCGCGCTCGCCGACACGCAAACCATCACGGTGAACGTCGCCGACGTGAACGAGGCGCCGGCCTCGGTGACGTTGTTGAACATGGCGGCCCCGATCGCCGAGAACGGTTCTACGGCAAGCCATATCAAGGTCGCCGACATTGCCGTCGCCGACGATGCGCTCGGCACCAACGTGCTGGGGTTGAGCGGCGCCGACCGCGACTTCTTCGAAATCTCCGGCACTGCGCTTTATCTCAAGGCGGGCACCGTTCTCGATTTCGAGAGCAAGGCGAGCTACGATGTTGCCGTCACGGTCGACGATGCCACGGTCGGCGGCACCC
>JBBRFD010000160.1:0-11556 GCA_038224985.1 Reyranellales bacterium | reverse complement strand
TTACGCCATGAGGAGGCTGGACGATGAATCTGTCCATTGAGTGCGAGCGCGAGGACGACGGGCGCTGGATTGCCGAAAT
The DNA here is from genome assembly GCA_038224985.1 of Reyranellales bacterium. Classification (GTDB taxonomy): domain Bacteria; phylum Pseudomonadota; class Alphaproteobacteria; order Reyranellales; family Reyranellaceae; genus Reyranella. The sequence continues at coordinate 11,477 of JBBRFD010000160.1, read as the reverse complement.
CGTTCAGATCCCGGGAGCCATGGCTTATGGTGTCACGCGCGAAGAAGCCATGGCCGGTGCTGAAATTATTGCGTTGCGCGCGATCGCGGACCGCATCGAGCATGGCGAATCCAAACCCCTGGATATCTCCATCACGCTTGCGGCGGCATGAGCCTTTGGCCATCGGCCCGGGCGCGCCGGGTTTTGGCCGCGCTCTTGCGGATCGGCTGGACTCTCAAACGCCAGACCGGGTCGCATAAAGTCCTGACCAGACGTGGCTGGCCGGACTTCGTCTTCGCTTTTCACGATGGCGACGAAATCGGCCCGAGAATGCTGGCACGAATCGCGAAGCACACCGGCCTGCGACCGGAAGATCTTTAACCTCAAGGCTGTTATGGCGGCGACGTCACAGTCGCCGCCTACGACGCGGCATGTAGGCCTCGTTCATCCCCACTATTTGCCGCTCGCGAGCGCTACGAACCTGCCCAGCGGCGCCAATCTTGTCGCGTCACGGAATGGCGTGCGTTCGATTTGCAATTGGTTGCCGCGAACTGCCGAATGCTCGCTGAAGCGGACGACAAGTACGAGTGTGCCCAGAAGGAAGTTACGCCCAGGAACGGCGTACTCTCGCAGCGCAGGCACCGCCGTGAGGGGTATGCTTTACGAGGGCCGCCTCCCTCATCGGTCTTGCCGCTCCGATAAGTCTCGATCCGCCCACCCACGCCGCCGTATCGGCCGCCGTGTCAATAAATTCCGCCGGGCACTGGGCGGGAATGTGGGAAGAATCGGCTAAAAGAGCGGCCGGGCTGCATTATCGGTTTCCCACGCGCGTGGGAAGTCGGGGAAGTTCCGCGAAGGGCGAGCCGGACCAAGCGGGGTCCTTGCCGGGTCTGGCGGCGGGCCTGTAAAACCCCATATTAAGGCTTAAGGGCGGCTCGCTCGGGAGAATCATCATGTCATCGGATATCGTCATCGCCAGTGCGGCGCGCACGGCCATCGGATCCTTCAACGGTGCTTTCAGCGCGGTCCCGGCGCACGATCTCGGCAAGGCCGCGATCATGGGCGCCCTCGAACGCGCCCATGTGAAGCCCGAGGAAGTCGACGAAGTCATCATGGGCCAGATCCTGACCGGCGGTCAGGGCCAGAACCCGGCCCGTCAGGCCGCCATCAATTCCGGCATCCCGGTCGAGAAGACCGCGCTCGGCATCAACCAGCTCTGCGGCTCCGGCCTGCGCGCCGTCGCCTTCGGCTGGCAGGCGATCAAGAACGGCGACGCCAATATCATGGTGGTCGGCGGCCAGGAGAGCATGAGCCAAGCCCCGCACGTTGCCCATATGCGCGACGGCACCAAGATGGGCGATTTCAAGTTCGTCGACTCGATGATCAAGGACGGGTTGTGGGATGCCTTCAACGGCTACCACATGGGCAACACCGCCGAGAACGTCGCCACCAAGTACCAGATCACCCGTGGCGAGCAGGATGCCTTCGCCGCCGGCTCGCAGAACAAGGCCGAGGCAGCGCAGAAGTCCGGCCGCTTCAAGGACGAGATCGTCCCGGTCACCGTCAAGACCCGCAAGGGTGACATCATCGTCGATACCGACGAATTCCCACGTCACGGCACGACCGTCGAGTCGCTGGCCAGGCTCAAGCCTGCCTTCACCAAGGAAGGTGGCTCGGTCACCGCCGGTAACGCTTCGGGCATCAACGATGGTGCCGCGGCAATGGTGCTGATGAGCGCCGACGAGGCCAAGAAGCGCGGCGTGACGCCGCTCGCCCGCATCGTTTCCTGGGCGACCACGGGCGTCGATCCCAAGGTCATGGGCATCGGCCCGGTGACCGCCTCGCAGGCCGCGCTGAAGAAAGCCGGCTGGACGGTCAAGGACCTCGACCTGGTCGAAGCCAACGAAGCCTTTGCCGCCCAGGCCCTGGCCGTGGGCAAGGAACTCGGCCTCGACCCGGCTAAACTCAACGTCAATGGCGGCGCCATCGCGCTCGGCCACCCGATCGGCGCCTCGGGCGCGCGCGTGCTGACGACGCTGCTTTATGAAATGCAGAAGCGCGACGCCAAGAAGGGTCTCGCCACCCTTTGCATCGGCGGCGGCATGGGCATCGCCATGTGTGTCCAGCGCGACTAGCTGTTTACGCCGTGGCGCTTGCGGGTGAGGGCATCACTCGCAAGCGGGCCAGCGGCGAAATCACGATCGCCACGGTAGAGAGCGCGAAGGAGATCGCGACGAGCATCAGCGCGCTTTCGACGCCGGCCTGTGCGGCGACGAGACCGCCGGCCAGCGCGCCCAGCGGGCGCATGCCATAAATCGCGGTCTGCACCGTGGCGTTGACGCGGCCCATCAGCGGGGCCGGCGTAACCAGCTGGCGCACTGTGGTCTGGCAGATCAGCCACAGCATCGGCCCGAAGCCGATCACGAAAAATCCGGTGAGCGAACAGAGCAGCGGATCGAAATGGCGGGCCGACAACAGCAGCGCAATGCCGACCACAGAAATCGCCGGACCGAAGACAAGCGTCACGCAAGGCGGCAGGTGGCGCGAGGTATGGGGCGCAGCGAGCGCGCCCAGGATCTGGCCGGCGCCGACGGCCGACAGTGCCATGCCCATGCCGGAGGGCGTGAGCTTCAGATGGCCCAGCGCCAGTGGCGCCCAGATCGCCAGCAGGGCGAAGAAGGCGAAGTTCCAGAAGATCGCGCAGAGGCTGATGCCGCGCAGCAGCTCGTTCCTCGCCACGAAGGCCGCGCCGACCTTGATGGCGGCCATCAGCGATTGACGGGTTGCCGTGCTGGGCGCCGGGGCTTTCGGCAGCGCCAGCACGCAGGCCACGGCCAGCGCCGCACCCAGCGCCGAGAGCGCGTAACCCCAGGTCGGCGAGAGATGTTGGGCGAGCAGGCCGGCCGCCGAGGGTGCGGCGAAGCTCACCACGGCGCGGGCCAGTTCCAGCCGGGCATTGGCCCGAGGCAGATCCGCTGGCGCCACGAGGCTGGGCAACAGGGATACCGAAGTCAGTGCGTAAATGACGGTGCCGCCCGCGCCCAGAAAGGCGGCAACGCCCAGAAGCACCGGATTGCCGATGGCCGCTGCGGCGACTGCCGCGATGCTGGCGAGCAGGCCGACGGCCAGAGCCAAAACCAGCAGCGTGCGGCGCGGGTAGCGATCGACCCAGGTGCCGGCCGGCAGCGAGACCAGCAGCCAGGCAGCACTTTGTGCCGCCATCAGCAGGCCTAGCGGGCCAGGGCCGATCTGCAGCACCAGTGTGGCCGTAAGCGGCAGGGTGGCCAGCGCCAGTTGATCGGCGGCGTGGGTGCCGATCGAGGCGCCGAGCAGGGAGGCAAAAGGCTTCATGGTCGGCGCTGTAGCGCGCCGGCCCGGTCGTCGATATCCGCCCGCCGCGCCGAATTCCGCGATAGAGTGATCGCGTCACTTCGGGAGGAATAAAAAATGGCAAGGGTAGCGCTCGTTACAGGCGGCACGCGCGGCATCGGTGCGGCGATCTCGAGGATGTTGAAGCTGCGCGGCTATGTCGTGGCGGCAAACTACGCCGGCAACGACGTCGCGGCGGCCGCCTTCAAGGAAGCCAACGGCATTCCGGTCTACAAATTCGATGTCGGCGATTTCGAGGCTGTCTGCACGTCCGTGAAGCAGATCGAGACGGATCTCGGGCCGATCGACATTGTCGTCAACAACGCCGGCATCACGCGCGATTCGACGATGCGCCGCCTCGACCGCAAGATGTGGGACGCCGTCATCGACACCAACCTCGGCTCCTGCTTCAACGTCAGCAAGGCGGTGTGGGACGGCATGAACACACGCGGCTTCGGCCGCATCGTCAATATCGGCTCGATCAATGGCCAGGGCGGCCAGTATGGCCAGGTCAACTACGCCGCCGCCAAGTCGGGCATCCACGGCTTCACCAAGGCGCTGGCCCAGGAAGGCGCCCCCAAGGGCATCACCGTCAACGCCATCGCGCCCGGTTACACCGACACCGACATGGTCTCGGCGGTGCCGGCCAATGTGCTGGAAAAGATCGTGGCCAAGATCCCGGTCGGCCGCCTCGGCAAGGCCGACGAGATCGCGCGCGGCGTGCTGTTCCTGATCGCCGACGATGCCGGATTCATCACCGGCTCGACATTGTCGATCAACGGCGGCCAGCATATGTACTGAGGATGACAAAACTCACTGAGTACAAGGACATGAACCCGCGCGCCAAGGCGGTGGTGGAAGCCATCGCCAAGGGGCGCAATGTCGATCCCGGCAAGATCAACAACGTGTGGAAAGCGCTGGCAAAGCACCCCGACGTCATGGAGCGCTTCGCCGAGCAGATGCGCGTCGTCATGGCGCCGGGCAAGCTCGACGCGCTGACCAAAGAGTTGATCTATCTCGCCGTCAGCGTCACCAACCAGTGCGACTATTGCGTGGCGTCGCATGGTTCGATGGCGACGAAGAAAGGCATGACGCCGGAGATGCACGAGGAGTTCATGGCCGTGGTGCTGGCAGCGCAACAGGGCAACAAGATCGCCTCGGCCTATCGCGTGCCGGTCGACGAGGCGTTCGAGGAGAAGTGAGCGTGCAGTCCACTGCGTCGACGACGACCGCCTCCACGACCTGGGATGCCAATCTCTACCTGAAGTTCGCCGACGCCCGCATGCGGCCTGCGCTCGATCTCATGGGCCGGCTCGATCCGGCCAATGGCGCGCGAGCCGGCCACGCGATCTACGATCTCGGCTGTGGCGCCGGCAATATCAGTCGCATCCTGGCCGAGCGCTTCCCGCGGAGTGTCGTCGTCGGCATCGATTCCTCGGAAGAAATGCTGGCCAAGGCGCGCACGCAGACCGTCGACAAGCGCGTCACCTTCGCCAAGGGCGACCTGGCGGCCTTCAAGGCCGATGTGCCACCGTCGATCCTCTACAGCAATGCCGCCTACCAGTGGCTGCCCCATCACATCGACCTGTTTCCCGGCCTGCTGAAGCAACTTCCCTCGGGTGGCCAGCTCGCCATCCAGATGCCGCGCAATCACACAGCGCCGTCGCATGCGCTGATGCGAACCGCCGCCGATGCGGGACCCTGGGCCGCCAAATTGAAGGATGTTCGCACCGTGCCGCCGGTCGACGAACCCGGCCGCTACTACGACGTGCTGAAGCCGCTCTGTTCGGAGCTGGAAGTCTGGGAGACGATTTATCAGCAGACCCTCACCGGCAAGGACCCGGTGGCGCAATACACGTCGAGCACCGGCCTGCGGCCGTTTCTCGAGGCACTGCAGGAGCCGGAACGGACGGACTTCTACGCGACCTACGCCCGGCTGATTGCCGAGGCCTATCCGACCCGCGCCGACGGCATAACGCTCTTTCCCTTTCGCCGCCTGTTCATCGTCGCCCGCCGGGCCTAGCCTGCGGGCATGAATTTGCGTCGCTTTTGGCTGGCCGCGTTCCTGCTGGCCGGTTGTACCGAACCGTCTCCCCAATCCACGCCGGCGGCACCTGCCTCGATGGTGGCGGCGGCCAATCCCATGGCTGTCGAGGCCGGTCTCGCCGTGCTGAAGCGCGGTGGGTCGGCGGTCGATGCCGCGGTTGCCGTGCAGATGGTGCTGGGCGTGGTCGAGCCGCAGGCCTCGGGCATCGGCGGCGGTGGCTTCCTGCTGTTCTACGACGCAGCGTCGAAGACCATCACCGTCTATGACGGACGCGAGACCGCGCCGGCCGGCGCCTCATCGATGATGTTCCTCGACCGCGAGGACAAGCCGCTGCCGTTCCCGGATGCCGTCGCCTCGGGCATATCGGTCGGTGTGCCCGGTGTGCTGCGCACGCTCGAGCTGGCGCACAATGAACACGGCAAACGGCCCTGGTCCGAGCTCTTCGATCCGGCCATCGCCCTCGCGCGCGATGGCTTCGCCATCCCGCCGCGATTGGGCGCCTGGCTCGGTGCGATGCCGTCATTGACGAAAGAGCCGGCGATGTGGGCGCTCTACTTCAATGCAGATGGATCGCCGCGCAAGACCGGCGAGCGCATCGCCAATCCGGCATTGGCCGAGACGATGCAGCTCATTGCAACGCAAGGCACGCGCAGCTTCTACGAGGGCGCTGTCGCGCAGGAGATGGTGGCCAGCGTGCGCGGCCATGTGCGGCCAGGCACGCTGTCGATGGCCGATCTTGCCGGCTACCGGCCGATCAAGCGCGAGGCCGTCTGCGGGCCTTACCGTGTCTGGATCGTTTGCGGCATGCCGGCGCCGTCTTCCGGCGGCGTTGCCATCCTGCAGGCACTTACGATGCTGGAGCGGTTCGAGCTGTCGCGCGAGACACCCAACAGCCCGCGCGCCATCCATCTCATCGCCGAAGCGAGCCGGCTCGCCTTTGCCGACCGCGTGCGCTACCTCGCCGATCCGGCCTATGTCGCGGTGCCTGTCGCCGGCCTCCTGTCGTTCGATTATCTCGCCGAGCGCCGCAAGCTGATCTCACCGACTCGCGCCATGGGCCCGGCGCGTCCCGGCATCCCGCCGCGCCTGCCGGTGCGGGCGCAGGCCTTCGCCGATGGCGGCGGTTATATCGAACAGGGCACCAGCCACATGGCCATCGTCGACCGCGACGGCAACGCGGTCACCTTCACCACGACCATCGAGTCGTCCTTCGGCGCGCAGATGATGGTGCGTGGCTTCGTGCTCAACAACGAGTTGACCGATTTCACCGCCCAGCCCGTGATCGATGGTCGCCCTGTGGCCAACGCCGTCGAACCCGGTAAGCGCCCACGCTCGTCGATGTCGCCGACCTTCGTGCTCGACCGTGACCGGCGGCTGGTGGCGGCTTTGGGGTCGGCCGGTGGCGCCCGCATCATCGGCGATACATTGCAAACCCTGATCGGCATCCTCGACTGGAACCTGCCGGTGCAGGAGGCCATCGACCTGCCGCGCCTGACGATCCTGGGCGGACCTGTCGAAATCGAGGATCGAGCGCCCCTGAACGGTCTGGCGGAAGGCTTGCGCGCCATGGGCCATGAAGTACAAGTCCGCCGTCACGAAGGCGGACTGGCCGGCATCAGCCGTGCCGGTAACGGCTGGCAGGGCGGCGCCGATAAAAGGCGCGACGGCATCGCAAAAGGGGACTGATCTTGGCCAAGAAACTGCCGACCGTGATGCTGCGCGCCGGTGAAGACCGCCGCGTGCGTTCGGGCCATCCCTGGGCCTTTTCCAACGAAATCCTGATGGATGCCGACGCAAAGGCGATCCCGGCCGGTTCGCTGGTGACCCTGCGCACCCCGGGCGGCGAGGCGCTGGGCGTTGCCACCTTCAACCCGCATTCGCTGATCGCCGTCCGCCTGCTCACATCCAATCCGGTGGCCGAGATCGACCCGTTTTTCTTCGGTCGCCGCCTGGCCAATGCCATGGCGCTACGCGACCGGCTGGTCGGCGTGCCCTATTACCGTCTGATCCATGCCGAGGCCGATGGCATCCCGGCGGTCATCATCGACCGCTTTGGCGATGCCGTCGTCGTGCAGGTCAACAGCAGAGGCATGGAGGAGCTGACGCCGGTCCTGCTGGAAGCCATCGAAAACGAGCTCAAGCCCACGACGATCGTGCTCAAGAACGATTCGCCGGTGCGCGCGCTCGAAGGGTTGGTGCGCGAGACCAGGGTGGTGAAGGGCGAGTTGACCGATTCGATCGAGTTGATCGAGAACGGCGCCAAGTTCGTGGCCGATCTGTCGGACGGCCAGAAGACCGGCTGGTTCTACGACCAGCGCGACAATCGCCGCTTCATGGCCGAGCTGGCCAAGGGCGGCACCGTGCTCGACGCTTATTGCTACAGCGGCGGCTTCGGCGTGCTGGCGGCCAAGCAAGGCGCCAAGTCGGTGCTCTGCATCGACCGCTCGCAGCCCGCGCTCAATGCCGCGCAACGTGCCGCCGCCTTGAACGGCGTCGAGAAGACCGTGACCTTCGAAAAGAAGGAAGTCTTCGAGGCACTCGAAGTCATGGGCCACGAGGGCAAGAAATTCGACGTCGTGATCTGCGACCCGCCGGCCTTCGTGAAGAACCGCAAGGATTTGAAGGTAGGCGTGCAGGGCTATCGCAAGATGGTGCGGCTGGCCGCCCCTCTGGTCGCGCCCGGCGGCTTCCTCTTTGCCGCTTCCTGCTCCCATCTCGTCGATGCGCCGCTGTTCGCCGAACAGGTCCGTCGCGGGCTGCGCGATGCCAGCCGCAACGGCCGCATCCTGCGCACCTCCGGCGCGGCACTCGATCATCCCATCCATCCCGGCCTGCCGGAGACGGCCTATCTCAAGGCGCTGACGCTTCAACTGGACTAAGGCGATGCTGCAACCCGGCCCGCGCAATCTCATCACCGATGTAGACGGTATCCTGGTCGGCAATGCCGAGGACCAGCGCGTCCGATCCGGTGTCAGCGTCATCCTCTGTGAGGATACGGCCATGGCCGCCGTCGATGTGCGTGGCGGCGCGCCGGGCACGCGCGAGACCGACCTGCTCGATCCCATGGCGCGTGTCGATCGTATCGATGCGATCTGTCTCAGCGGCGGCTCTGCCTATGGACTGTCGGCGGCCGATGGCGTCATGCGCTGGCTGCGCGAGCGCGGCCGCGGCGTCACCGTGGGCGAGGCGGTCGTGCCGATCGTGCCGATGGCGATCCTCTTCGACCTGCTGAACGGTGGCGACAAGAAGTGGGATTGGCCGCCCTATCGCGAACTGGCCTACGAGGCCACGGGCCGCGCCAGCCGCGACTTCGCGCTGGGCAATGCCGGTGCGGGCCTCGGCGCCAAGGCCGGCAACCTCAAGGGCGGATTGGGCAGCGCCTCGGCCGTCGATCCGGCGACCGGCTTGCAGGTCGGCGCCCTCGTCGCGGTCAATGCCCGCGGTTACACCACCATGGGCGATATGGCGCAATTCTGGGCCTGGGCGATGGAGCAGGGCGGCGAATTCGGCGGCCTGCCGCCCCCGCCGCGCGGTCTCGGTCTGCCGGTGTCGCATGCCCGGGCCGACCTGACGCACGATCCCGCCGAGGCCGCGCGTTCCGATCCGCGCGGCAACACCACCATCGCCGTCGTCGCGACCAACGCCCGCTTCGACAAGGCCTCGGCCAAGCGTTTCGCCGTGATGGCGCAGGACGGCCTCGCGCGCTCGATCCGTCCGGTTCACACGCCGACCGATGGCGACACGGTCTTTGCACTGGCGACCGGCCGGCAAGCGCTGGGCGACGACCCGTTGGCGCTGGCCGAATTGGGCACGCTGGCCGCCGATTGCCTTGCCCGCGCCGTGGCGCGCGGTGTCTACCACGCGGTCACTCTGGGCGCGGTGCGTAGCTGGCGGGACACCTTCGGCCGCTGATAGACTGCCCGCCGATTAACGGAGGATGAAAATGACCGCCCTTTCCCGCCGCCGCGTCCTGGGTGCCGCGACCGTCTTTGCCGCGACGGGCGCCTTCGGTCCCGATCTCTGGGCGCAGGCGCGCGACCGTGTCGTCATCGGCATGTCGCTCGAGCCGCCGGTGCTCGATCCCAACAAGAACGCCGCCGCGGCGATCCGCGAGATCACCTACCAGAATATCTTCGAGAGCCTGGCGCGCATCGACCGCACCGGCGCGATCATCCCGGGCCTGGCCGAAAGCTGGACGATCTCGCCCGATGGTCTCGCCTACACCTTCAAGTTGCGCAGCGGCGTGAAGTTTCACGACGGCGAGGCCTTCGACGCCGCGGTGGCCAAGGCTTCGATCGACAGGTTGTTTGCCGCCGATTCGACGGTGCCGGCCAAGTCGCTCTACACCGACATCGCCCAGGTCGAGGCCGTCGATGCCGGCACGGTGCGCATCACGCTGAAGTCGCCCAATTCCTACCTGCTCTACAACATCGCGCTCTGCGTTGCCGCCATCCAGCATCCCATGTCGGCGCCGACCAACGACAAGCAGCCGGTCGGCACCGGACCCTTCATGTTCAAGGAACGCAAGGAAGGCGATTCGATCACGCTGGCCAGAGCCACGACGTACCGTGATCCCGCCGCGATCAAGCTCAATGGCGTCGTCTTCAAGGTGGTGAAGGATCCCTCGGCGCAGGTGAATGCCCTTCTGGCGGGCGACGTCGACACCTTCCCAGGCTTCCAGGCGCCTGAACTGGTCGAGCGCCTGAAGAAGGATGCGCGCTTCGCTGTCGTTGTCGGCACGACCGAGGGCGAAGTCATCCTCGCCACCAACAATGGCAAGAAGCCCTTCGATAACCTGAAGGTGCGCCAGGCCATGGCCCACGCCATCAACCGCGCCGAGCTGATCGAAGCCGAGTCGGGCTTCGGCAAGCCGATCGGCAGCCACTTCGCGCCGCACAACAAGGCTTATGTCGATCTCACCGGCACCTATCCGCTCGATATCGCCAAGGGCAAAGCGCTGCTGGCCGAGGCGGGCTATCCCAACGGCTTCGAGGCAAGCCTCAAGCTGCCGCCGGTCGGCTATGCCCAGCGCGCCGGCGAAGTGCTGGCGAGCCAGTTGGGCAAGATCGGCATCAAGATCGTCATCAGCCAGCTGCAATGGCCGCAATGGCTCTCCGAGGTCTTCAAGGAGCGCAATTACGATCTCTCCATCGTGGCGCATACCGAGGCCAACGACATCGATCGCTATGCCCGCGACGGCTACTACTGGGCCTACAATTCGGCGGAGTTCAAGGCCAAGTGGCGCGAGGTGGTGGCCGCCACCGACTTCGCCAAGCGTGACGAACTCTTGAAGGACTGCCAGCGCCTGATCGCCCGCGATGCGGTGAACGGCTACCTCTATCAGTTGGCCAAGATCGGCGTCTGGAAGAAGGAGCTGGTGGGCATGTGGGAGAATTCGCCAACACCGGCCGCCGAAATGACCGGCGTTTCGTGGAAGGCGTGATCGCGCTCCGTTGATCGAGTTCCTCTCCCGTCGCTTCGCTGCCGCACTTGTCACGCTCGCGCTGGCGACGGTCGTGGTCTTCGCTGTGGTCGAGGTGCTGCCGGGCGATCCGGCGTTGGTCATGCTGGGCACCGATGCGCGGCCCGACACGCTGGCGTTGCTGCGCGCCAAGTACGGCTTCGATCAGCCACTGCCGGTGCGTTACTTCCACTGGATCGGCGGCCTTTTGACCTTCGATCTCGGCGCCAGTCATGCCTATGGCACGCCGGTCGCCAAGCTGATCGGTGATCGGCTCGTGGTGACACTGCCGCTGGGCGCGTTGGCGCTGTCCTGGGCGCTGCTGGTCGCCGTGCCGCTCGGCGTCTTCGCCGCCTGGAAGCACGGCCGGCCGGGCGACTGGGGCGTCATGGGTTTCACGCAGCTCGGCATCTCGATCCCTAATTTCTGGTTCGGCATCATCCTCGTGCTGCTCTTCTCCGTGACTTGGCAGATCTTCCCGGCTGGGCGCAGGATCCGTTGCGCTCGATCCACGCCCTGATCCTGCCGGCGTTGTCGCTGTCGCTGGGCGAGATCGCCATCCTGACGCGTGTCACACGATCCGCGATGCTCGACACGCTGCGTGAGGACTATGTCCGAACC
>JBBRFD010000159.1:0-11602 GCA_038224985.1 Reyranellales bacterium | reverse complement strand
TTGTAGAGCGCGTCGACATAGCGAGCCCGGCCGTAGGCGATGGCGTAGTTCGACAACGTGAAGGCGCCACTGCCTTCGGCCTGGAAGCTGGTGAGCACCAGATAGACGAAGGGGCTCACCACCAGGAAGAGCAAGACGGCGATGATCGCCGCCCACAGCAGCCACGTCGGCTCGAAGCGGCCGATGCGCAGGGACGGTGTTGAGGCCGACGCGGCCGTAACGCTCATGATTGGTTACAGCCCCGTCAGTTACCGAACGTGTCGCGCCATTGCTCGATGACTTCCGGGATGCCCTTCTCCGCTTCGGCCACGGTCGGCCGCAGGGTCTTGACCTTGCTGATCGGCATGGCGCCCTTGGCCGGCGCCACCTCGTCGCGCATCGGGATGCCGAAATGCTTGACGTTGATCTCCGAGGCCTCGGTCGACATCAGGTATTCCATGAAAAGCTTCGAGGCATTGGGATGTTTGGTGCCCTTCATGATCGATGAGGGCGATACGATGAGAACCGAGCCGTCGGTCGGATAGATGACGGCCAGCGGGTTGCCCCGGACCGCGCTGAACAGCGTCGAGCCATCGGCGCCGGCCGCGACCAGTCGCTCGCCCGAATTGAGCGCCGTCACGGTGTCGTTGATCGAGCGGCCGATTTGCGGCTTGTTCTTCTCCAACTGCTCGAAATATTTCCAGCCATAGAGCTTCTTCATCGTCAGCACCCAGGAGCCGACATAACCCGAGAAGCCCGGGTGTCCGGTCGAGACCTTGCCCTTCCATTTGGGCTCCAGCAGATCGGTCCATTTCTGGGGCGCGTCCTCGGCCTTCACCTTGGTGGAATTGTAGGTGATGACGACCTGGCCGGCGGCGGTGGTGTGATAGAAGCCGTCCGGATCGTAGTTGCGGAAGGACTCGGAAATCTTGGGCGTGCTCTCCGGCACGTACTTCTCGAGGCGCCCTTCCGCCTTGAGGCGCACGTAATGCCCCATGTCGGTCGAGGAGAAGATGTCGCAATTGGCCTGGCTGTTCTTGATGTCCTGCAGGACCCGCTGATAGGCGACCTGGGCGGTGGTGCGCACGACATTGACCTTGATTCCGTACATCTTGGTGAAGCCGGCGCCCAGCTCCTCGGCGCCTTCGGACGTATAATGAGCGGTGTACCAGGTAAGCTCGCCTTCCTTTTTGGCGGCCGCCTCCAGTGCCTTCATATCCGCCCGTGCCGCGACCGGCCCCAAGGCTAATGCCGCAACAACCGCAAGACTCAGCATGCGCGTCATGGTTCTCTCCCTCATTCCATGAAATTCTTGTTGAGCAAATACGACCACACATGAGCGAGAGCGACAAGAGCGCCGGTTGGGCCGCCTACTACGAGAAGCTGCGCCAGCGACCGCCACGCAAGACGATGCTGGAGGCCCTCGAGCGATTTGGACCGGTACCCGCCGGCCGCCTCGCCGTCGATCTTGGCTGTGGCGATGGCCGCGATGTCATCGAAATGCTGCGCCGGGGCTGGCGCGTGATGGCGGTCGATGCCGAACCGCTGGCGCTCGAAAGGCTGCTGGAGCGCCCCGATCTGCCGCCCGAGGCCGCGATCACGCCCCTCGTTGCACGGATCGAGCATGTGTCGTTGCCTAATGACGCCCTGCTCATCAATTCGAGCTTCGCCATGCCGCTCTGCCCGCCCGACGACTTTCACAGACTGTGGACGGAGATTCGCTCGCACCTGCCGCGTGGCGGGCGCTTCAGCGGCCAATGGTATGGCGAGCGCGACAGCTGGAAGGGCCGCGAGGGCATCACCTTCGTCACCCGCAAGGAGGCCTTTGCGCTGCTCGAAGGACTCGACGTCGAATACTTCGACGAGGAAGAACACGACGGCCTCACGCCGCGCGGTACCACCAAGCACTGGCACATCTTCCATATCGTTGCGCGGAAGCCCTAGGGTGGACAAGACAACGGCTGGTATCCGACACTTGCGCCCTACATAAGGACCCAGCATGGCCGCCGTTTCCAGCACCGTTCCCGTGACCGCCGGCATCGCCGGCCGCGCCGCCGCTTTGGCCTGGCACGACCTGCCCGAAGACCTGATCGAACGCACCAAACAATGCCTGCTCGACTGGTTCGCCGTGACCCTGGCCGGCGCGCAGGAAGAACTGACTGAGATCCTGATCCAGGAGGCCCTGGAGGATGGCGGCAAGGGTCCGGCGACGTTGGTCGGCCGCCACGAAACCGTTCTGCCTTCGGCCGCCGCCCTGATCAACGGTGCCGCCAGCCACGCGCTCGACTACGACGACGTCAATTTCTCCATGGGCGGGCATCCGACCGTGACGGTCGTGCCGGCCCTGCTCTCGCTCGGCGAGCAGCGTAAGGCGTCGGGTCGCCTGTTCATCGAGAGCTTCGTCGCCGGCTACGAGACCTCGGGCCGCGTCGGCCGGCTCGTGGCACCGAGCCATTACCAGAAGGGCTTCCATGTCACCGGCACCGTCGGCTCCTTCTCGGCCACGGCCGCCGCCGGCCGCATGCTCGGCCTCGATGCTAAGCAGCTTGCTGTCGCCTTCGGCATCGCCGCCACGCAAGCCGCCGGGCTCAAGTCCAACTTTGGCACCATGTGCAAACCACTGCATGCCGGCACAGCCTCGGAGCACGGGCTGCGCGCGGCCAGGCTGGCGGCCAAAGGCTTCACCGCCCGCGCTGATGTCCTGGAATGCGACCAGGGCTTCGCCTCCTCGCAGAGCGACCATTTCGCCCATGAGGCAGCTCTTGGCGAGCCGCCGCAGGGCTGGCATCTGCGCAATAATCTCTTCAAATACCACGCGGCCTGCTACCTGACGCACGCGCCCATCGAATGCGCCAAGGAGATCCGCCTCAAGAGCAACTTCCCGCCCGAACGCGTAAAGAAGATCCGGCTGCGCATCGATTCGGGCTCGGACAAGGTCTGCAACATTCCGCATCCGACGACCGGCCTCGAAGCCAAGTTCTCGCTGCGCCAAACCATCGCCATGGCGTTGACCGGCGTCGATACAGCCAATCTCGATTCTTATACTGATGCCGTGACGCAAGAGCCGCGCATCAAGGCACTGCGCAACAAGGTCGATATCGAGTTCGTGCCCAACTGGGCCCATTCGCTGTCGGAAATGGCGATCCAGCTCGACGACGGCACGACGGTCGAGGCCACGCACGACTCGGGCATTCCCTGGGCCGATCTTGCCAAGCAGCGCCAGGCCATCGAGACCAAGTACGAAAGCCTCGCGGTGCCTGTGCTGGGCACGGCCAGCGCCCGGCGACTGCATGACACCATCGAACGCATTGACACGCTGACCGATGTGGGCGAACTCGCTCGCGCTTCGGCCAAGAGTTAGACGGAGAGAGAATGTCGGAGGATTTCAGGACGCGGGCCCGCCTCGTTCCCAAGGGTAACCGCTACGAGGATTTCGAGCCCGGGCGCGTCTTCCCGCACCATTGGGGCCGCACCATCACTGAATCGGAAACCACCCTCTTCTCGACCCTGACGCTGCATTTCAATCCGCACTACTACAACGCCGCTTATGCCCGGGCGCATGGCCATCCCGGCATCGTCGCCAACCCGCTGCTGGTCTTCACGACCGTCTTCGGCCTCACCGTCGAAGACCTGAGCGAAGGCGGCGGGCCATTCCTCGGCGTCAACGAGCTTACCTACCCGCAGCCCGTCTATCCCGGCGATTCGCTGCGCGCCGAATCGACTGTGCTCGATCGCCGCATCTCGGATTCACACAAGGGGTTCGGCATCGTCAGCTGGCACACCAAGGGCTTCAACCAGCGCGAAGAGGTCGTCATCGACTTCAAGCGAACCAACCTCGTCCGACTCAGGAATCCGTAAAGATGACTTTCCTCACCGAAGAACGCCGCATGATCCAGGAGCAGGCGCGCGAGTTCACCCTCAACGAGGTGCTGCCCGTCGCCAACAAGCTCGACCCCGAGAAGGGCGACATCCCGATGGAGTTGCGCGACAAGATGGCCGAGCTCGGCTACTTCGGCATCCTGATCCCCGAGGTCTATGGCGGGCTGGGGCTCGGCTGTTCCGAGTACTGCATCGTGACGGAAGAGCTGTCGCGCGGCTGGATGAGCGTCGCTTCCATCATCGCCCGCGGCAACCTGCTGATCGGCTCGCATATGATGAGCGAGGAGCAACGCAAGCGGTACCTGCCGCGCATGGCCAAGGGCGAGTTCCTCGGTGCCTTCTCGATGTCGGAACCGAATGCCGGCTCGGATATCTCCAACATCTCCTGCCGCGCCAAGAAGGACGGCGACAGCTACCTGATCACCGGCAATAAATATTGGTGCACCTTCGCCGATGGTGCCGACTTCATGATCATTATCGCCCGCACCTCCGATGCACCGCCGGGCAAGAGGCATCTCGGCCTGTCGATGTTCTTCGTCGAGAAGAAGCGCGGCGAGTTGATGCCGGGCTGCAGCGGGTCGCCCATTCCCAAGATCGGCTACTTCGGCTGGAAGACCTGGGAACTCGCTTTCGACAATTGCCGGGTCAAGGCCGAGGACATGATCGGCGAGGAAGGCCAGGCCTTCTATTACGCCACCGCCGGCCTCGAGACCGCCCGCGCCCATACCGCCGCCCGTGCCATCGGACTCGCCCAGGGCGCGCTGGACGATTCGATCCGCTATGCCGGCGAACGCCGACAGTTCGGCCAGTCGATTTCGGAGTTCCAGGCGATCCGCTTCAAGATCGCCGACATGGCGACGCAGATCGAAGCCGCGCGCCAGCTCAACTACTTCGTCTGCGAGCAGATCGACACCGGCCAGCGTTGCGACAAGGAAGCCTCGATGGCCAAGCTCTTTGCCTCGGAGATGGCCGAGCGCGTCTGCAGCGAGGGCCTGCAGATCCATGGCGGCGCCGGCTACACCACGCTCCATGCCGTCGAGCGCCACTGGCGCGACGCCCGCCTGACCAAGATCTTCGAGGGCACCTCGGAAATCCAGAAGCGCATCATCTCCGACCGCCTGCTGGGCCGCGGGAGGAACTGATGAAAGTCTCCGCCCTCACCGGCAAGAACAACTACTTCGAGGACTTCACCGTTGGTGAGGTGCTGAAACATGCGCGCGGCAAGACGGTGGAGCCACTGGAGCAGGTCTGGATCACCAACGTGACCATGAACACGGCCGAAGCGCATTTCAACGAGCACCTGACCCTGTCGACGCCCTACGGCAAGCGTCTGGGCTTCGGTGGCGTCACGATCTCGATGTGCATCGGCCTCGCCGCCGAAGACACGGCCGAGAACGCCTTGATGGAACTCGGCATGGACAAGATCCGCCTCAAGGGGCCACTGCATCACGGCGACACGCTCTATTGCTACAGCGAAGTGCTGGAAAAGACCGACTCCAAGCAGGCCGATGCCGGTATCGTGCGCTTCAAGCATTACGGCGTGAACCAGGACGACACGCACATCTTCGAAGGCGAGCGCACGGTCCTTATCAAGCGGCGCAGTCACTGGGCGGATAAGTGAGCGAACTAGCGCCCGACGGAGCGCTCGACGGAGTCCGCATCGTCGACCTGACGCAGATGCTCGCCGGTCCCTACTGCACGATGCTGCTGGCCGACCAGGGCGCCGAGATCATCAAGGTCGAGCCGCTCGACGGCGACCACACGCGTATCATCGGTCCCTATCACGTCAACGATAAGCTGCGTGCCTTCGGTGGTTACTTTGCCTCGGTCAACCGCAACAAGCATTCCATCGCCATCGACCTGAAGAAACCCGAAGGCCGCGAGCTGGTGATGAAGCTCTGCGAGACAGCCGATGCGGTGGTCGAAAATTACCGCGGCGGCGTCATGGACCGCCTCGGCCTCTCCTACGAAGCGATCCGCGAACGCAATCCCAAGCTGGTCTATGCCACGATCCGCGGATTCGGCGACGCCCGTACCGGCAAGAGCCCCTATTCGGACTGGCCCGCTTACGACGTGATCTCCCAGGCGATGGGCGGCATCATGGCCATCACCGGTCCGGACAAGGACACGCCGATGAAGGTCGGCCCCGGCGTCGGCGATATCGTGCCGGCGATTACCTGCGCCTTCGGCATCGTCTCCGCCATCTTCCGCGCCCACAAGACCGGCAAGGGCCAGTTCGTCGATGTCGGCATGGTCGACGCCATCCTGGCAGTCTGCGAGCGCGTCATGCATCAGCATTCCTATGCCCAGACGCTGCCGGTGCCCGAGGGCAATCACCACCCGCTGCTTTGCCCCTTCGGCATGTTTCCGGCCAAGGATGGCGCCGTCACCATCGCAGCCCATGCCGACCAGCACTTCCCGATCCTCTGCCGCCTCATCGGCAAGCCCGAATTCGTGACCGATCCGCGCTTCGTCGATGTGCAGAGCCGCCGCGCCAACCAGGACGTCATCATCGAGGCCGTATCTGACTTCACGCGCGAGCGCACCAAGCAGGAACTGCTGGCGCATCTCGGCGGTCAGGTGCCCTTCTCGCCGGTCTACAACGTGCGCGACATCGTGGCCGATCCGCATTTCAAGGCGCGCGACATGCTGCCCTGGGTGCCGCATCCCGGCCTCGACCACGAGGTCCAGATCGCCGGCGTCGCCGTCAAGATGACCGAGACCCCCGGTCGCGTGCGCCATCGCGCGCCGCTGCTGGGCGAGCATACCGACAAGTACCTCGCTTCCCTTGGCCTCGGCGCGGCGGAGATCGCCCGCCTCAAGGCCGAAAAGATCGTCGCTTAAAGGAGACATGACATGACCGACCGTCCCAGACGCGCCCGTCGGGTTCAGCTTTCGACCCCCGGCTCCAGCGAGAAGATGATGCAGAAGGCCTCCGAATCGAAGGCCGACCACGTCTTCCTCGATCTCGAAGACGCCGTGGCGCCCAGCCAGAAGCGCGATGCCCGCAAAAAGATCGTGCAGGCGCTGAAGACACTCAACTGGACGGGCAAGACGCGCTGCGTGCGCATCAACGATCTCACCACCGAATACGCTTACGAAGACATCATCGAAATCGTCGAGGGTGCGGGGGATCATCTCGACACGATCATGATGACCAAGGTGCAGACGGCCGCCGACGTGTTGTTCGCCGACAAGCTCCTACATCAGATGGAAAAGAAGCTGAAGATGAAGCGCCGGATCGGCCTCGAGGCGCTGATCGAGGAAGTCGAGGGCATGCAGAATGTCGACGAGATCGCCAAATGCACGCCGCGGCTGGAATGCCTGGTCTTCGGCATGGGCGATTTCTCGGCCTCGATGGGCGTCACCAACAAGAATGTCGGCTCGTCCGACGGCTATCCCGGCGACGTCTGGCACTACGCCCGCTTCCGCCTGGTCAT
Organism: Reyranellales bacterium; assembly: GCA_038224985.1. GTDB lineage: Bacteria > Pseudomonadota > Alphaproteobacteria > Reyranellales > Reyranellaceae > Reyranella. The sequence goes on along the minus strand of JBBRFD010000159.1, from coordinate 4,304 downwards.
GGCCTGCCGCGCTGCCGGCATCGACCCGGTCGACGGCCCCTTCGCCGACTTCAAAAATCCCGTGGCCTACACCGAAGAGTGCAAGCGCTCGATGATCCTGGGCTGCGTCGGCAAATGGGCGATCCATCCGTCGCAGATCGATCTCGCGCTCGAAGCCTATTCGCCCAAGCCCGAGGATATTATCCGCGCCCGTAAGCTGGAGAAGGCCTATGCCGAAGCCGAGGCGGCCGGCCTGGGCGCCATCAATGTCGACGGCATCATGGTCGACGTGGCCTCGATCCGCATCCTGCGCAACACGGTGCTGAACAAGGCCGACCTCTACGGTCTGTAGGTTATTGCCGTGCGACAGGACATGAAGGGCGCGGCCATCGCCGTCGGCACGATGCTGATCGTGCAGGCGATGGTCTCGCTCTCCGTGCTGTCGCTCGGCGTCATGATGCCAGCCGTTGCCGTCGATCTCGCGATCGACCCGAAGCTGGTTGGTGTCTTCACCGCCATCATCTATGCCGTCGCGGCAACCGTGGCCCTGTCCAGCGCCGGCCCTGTCCTGCGCTTCGGTGCGGTGCGGGTCTGCCAGGGGGCGCTGCTGATGGCGGCGGCGGGCCTTGCAATGAATGCCGCAGGCTACGTCTTTGCCACCGTGATCGCCGTTATCTTGATCGGCGTGGCGCAAGGGCCGGTCAACCCCGCCTCCTCCCATATCCTGGCCCAGCGCACGCCGCGCGAATGGTTCAGTTTCATCTTCTCCGTGAAGCAGACGGGAGTACCGCTGGGCTTCGCCCTCGCCGGCGCCCTGTTGCCCTTCCTGCTCGAGATCTGGGGTTGGCGCGGCGCGACGCTGGCCGCAGCGGGCGGCGTGTTGCTGGTGGCCCTGCTGCTGGAGTTTCTGCGCCCCGGCCTCGATGCCACGGTCGACCATGCCGCTCCGTCACCCGGCATCTGGAGCTCGGTAAAGTTCGTCATGACGCATGCCCAGCTTCGCGTGCTGGGCCTCTCGGCGTTGGTCTATGTGAGTTGCCAGCACACCTTCTCGTTCTTCCTCGTCACCTACCTCTACCAGCACTGCAACATGACAATCGCCGAGGCGGGCTTTCTGCTGTTTCTTTCGCAGATCGCCGGCACGGCCGTGCGGCTTGTGCTGGGCGGCATCGGCGACCGTGTTCCGCGCATCGCTCTGCTGGGCTGGACCGGGCTCCTGATGGCGTCCGGGGCCGTCGCCACCGCGCTGCTGCCGTCCGACGCGCCGCTCTGGCTGGCCGGCCTGGTCGTCGTGGCTTACGGCTCCATCGCGATCAGCTGGAATGGCGTGTCGATGGCCGAGTTCGCCCATCTGGCGCCAAAAGGTCAGGTCGCCGCCGTCGCCGGCGTTCAGATCGCACTGGCCTTTTCAGGCGCGGTGATCGGTCCGCCACTTTTCGGTCTGATCGCCTCGACGGTCAGCTACCGCGCCGCGTTCCTCACCATTGCGGCCACCGTGCTGATGGCGGCGATCTGGCAACTCGTAGCCTCCCGGCGCCGCCCCATCGTCGTGCTCTAAGGCTCCTGCATCCTGGAGAGACGGACGACTTCGCCCCATTTGCGGATCTCGCTCGCCTGGAAGGCCGCGAGATCCTCCGGCGAGCCGGGGAACGGCACGCCAAGCGTGGTGCGCATCAGTCGGAGATAGGCTTCCGAATTCACGGCCTCGCGAACGAGAAGATTCAGCCTGTCGACGATCGGCCGCGGCGTCGCTGCCGGGGCATAGACGGCGTTCCATGGCTGCACTTCGTAGCCGGGTACGCCGCTCTCGGCGACGGTGGGGTATTGCTCGAGGCCCGGATAGCGCTCCGGGCTGGTGACGGCGATGCCCCGGGCACGACCGTCGCGCACCGACGGCAGGCCCGTCGTGAAGTCGCAGAAGATCACATCGATCCGCCCGCCCAGCAGATCGGCGACCGCCTGCTGCTGGGTCTTGTAGGGCACGCCGAGCAGATCGACTTTGGCCATGATCTTGAACAGCTCGCCGGCGGCCCGGCTCGATCCATTGCCGCTGCCGAAGGTCAGCTTGCCCGGTTGCGCCCGGGCCAGCGCGATCAGCTCGGCGATAGAGGTTACCGGAAGCTCATTACGCACCATGACGATCTGTGCCCCGCGCGACAGACTGCTGACCGGCGCGAAGCCCTTCACCGGGTCATAGAGCATGTTCTTGTAGACGTGCTGATTGATCGCCTGCGTCGTCTGGGTGGTGACAAACGAAGTGTAGCCGTCGGGCGGCGCCGATGCCGCTATCTGGGCGCCGATCTGGCCCTCCGCGCCGGGCTTGTTGTCGACCACGACCGACTGGCCGGTCCGCCGCGACAGTTCCGACGCTACGAGCCGCGCCACGGTATCGGTAGCCGTTCCCGGCCCGAACGGCGCGATGATGTGGATCGGCCGAGTCGGGAGGTCCTGCGCGGCGAGCGGCGCCAGGGGCAGAATTCCGGCCAGCAGACAAAGAAGCAATCGCATGACTTTGGAGCCTACGTTGCCCGTCGGTGAGGTGATAGCGTTACCACAGGACGATGCAGGGGGAATGCCATGATGAGGAAGATTGTCACGCCGTTGTTCACGCTGGCGCTGATCGCGGCCGGCGCCTCGCTCGCTCATGCCCAGAAGCAAGGCGGCACGCTCAAGGTCACGCATCGCGACAATCCGCCGAGCGCCTCGATCCACGAAGAGGCAACGATCTCGACCGTCATGCCCTTCTCGTCGATCTACAACAACCTCGTAATGTTCGATCCCAAGACCAAGCAGAACACACCGGAGAATATCGTTCCCGAGCTCGCGACTTCGTGGAAATGGAGCGAGGACGGCACCAAGCTAACCTTCCAGCTGCGCGACGGCGTGAAGTGGCACGACGGCAAGCCCTTCACCAGCGCCGACGTCAAATGCACCTGGGAAATGCTGAAGGGTGGCGAGGACTCAAAGCTACGCAAGAACCCTCGCAAACCCTGGTACTTCAATCTCAAAGAAGTGACGGTCAACGGCGACCGCGAAGTCACCTTTAACCTCAACCGCCCGCAACCCTCGTTGCTGACGATGCTCGCCGGCTCCATGTCTCCGGTCTACCCCTGTCATGTGCCGGTGGCGCAAATGCGCACCCAGCCGATCGGCACGGGTCCGTTCAAGTTCGTCGAGTTGAAGCAGAACGAATCGACCAAGGTCGTGCGCAACACGGACTACTGGAAGCCGGGCCGCCCTTATCTCGACGCCATCGAGTTCACCATCATCCCCAACCGCGCGACCTCGGTGCTGACTTTCATCGCCGGCAAGGCCGATCTCACCTTCACCGCCGAGATCACGCCCACGGTGATGGCCGATATCAAGAAGCAGGTGCCGACGGCGATCTGCGAGATGCTGCCGACCAATACGCAGGCCAACCTGCTGGTAAATCGGGACAAGCCGCCCTTCGATAATGCCGATGTGCGTCACGCCATGGTGCTGGCGATCGACCGCAAGGAATTCACCACCATCATCGGCCACGGCGTCAACAAAGTCGGGGGCACCATGCTGCCGCCGACGGAAGGCCTCTGGGGCATGCCGCCTGACTTTCTGGCGACCGTTTCGGGCTATTCGCCCGATGTCGCCAAGAGCCGCGAGGAAGGCCGCAGGATGATGGCGAAGCTGGGCTACACCGCCGAGAAGCCGCTCAAGATCAAGCTCTCGACCCGCAACATCCCGACCTACCGCGACCAGGCGGTGATCCTGATCGACCATTTCAAGCAGGTGAATATCCAGGCCGAGCTGGAGCCGCTGGAAACGGCGGTCTGGTACAATCGTATGGCCCGTAAGGACTACGCCGTAGGCCTCAACGTCCAGGGCGTCGGCATCGACGATCCGGACGTGGTTTTCTACGAGACCTTCAGCTGCGGCTCGGAGCGTAACTACACCAACTACTGCAGCCCCGAGATCGAGAAGCTGTTCGAGAAGCAGTCGCGGATGACCGATCGCGAGGAGCGCAAGAAGCTGGTTTGGGAGATCGACAAGCAACTCCAGGAAGACGGCGCCCGCCCCGTCATCCAGCACGACTGGGGTGCTACGTGCTGGCAGCCGCAGGTCAAGGGGCTCAACCTGGCCGTCAATACAATCTACAATCACTGGCGGTTCGAGGACGTCTGGATCGACCGCTGAGGAGGCTTCGATGATCAAGGGATTGCATCACAACGCCTATCGCTGCCGCGATTCCGAAGAGACTCGGCAGTTCTACGAGGACTTCCTCGGCCTGCCGTTGGTCCATACCCTCAAGATCGAGCAGACCATGACGGGCCGCAAGACCGACGGTCCCG
>JBBRFD010000158.1:0-11682 GCA_038224985.1 Reyranellales bacterium | reverse complement strand
TACGCGCTCCGCATCGAGAGCGAAGGCAAGGTGCTGACCTATTCCGGCGACACCGAATGGGTCGAGGAGCTGATCCCGGCCGCCCGGGGCGCCGATCTCTTCATTTGCGAGGCCTATTTCTTCGACAAGGCGATGAAGTACCACATCGACTACAGCACCCTGATGAAGCGCCTGCCCGAGATCGCGCCCAAGCGCACGATCGTCACGCATATGAGCGCCGAGCTGCTGGCCCGCCGCGCCGAGATCGCCTGCGAAGCGGCGGAGGATGGCCTGATCGTGGATTTTTGAGGCGGCGGCAACTTCCAACTCAAGAAGGAAGCGATCATGCAAAAGTTCCTGCTGGCGGGTCCGGTCCTCGCGTTCCTGACACTGGGTGCCAAACATCTTACAACCCGATGGTCTGCTATTTGATGTCGAATGCGGGCAAATGCCTGCTGATTTCCTAAACGCGATACGGAACGGGCTATGAGCCAGCCCGTTCAACCGCATCAGGGTACACGAATGGATGAAAAGAAATGTGGCAGACAGTTTCTTATTACAGCGTGCTCGCCCTCGAGTCGGTGGTCGGCGTGTTCGGCGTCCGGCTTTACGAGGAACCGCGCTACGACGTGATTGATCGTGTCGCGCATCAGGTCGAGATCCGGCGCTACGGGCAGCGTCTTGCTGCCGAAGTCGAGATTCCGGCCGCCGGTGAGGTGGGACGCAAAGAGGCCTTCCAGCTGCTGTTTGCCTATATCGCTGGCGCCAACCGCACGGCGGCGTCGGGAAGCGATAGGATTGCCATGACCGTGCCCGTCGAGGTGCACGACCGGGAAAAAGTGGCGATGACCGTTCCCGTTCAGACCTCGCAGACGGAAGGGCTCGTGCGGATGAGGTTCTTCTTGCCGGCAAAGTTCAGCCGTGAGAACGCACCGATGCCTGTCGACGACCGGGTACGGCTCGTCACAACGCCCGCCGAGACCATCGCGATCCTGCGATACTCCGGATCGGGGAACGACCGAGCGCAGCGCGAGGCCGAGCTGACAGCGGCGCTTTCCCCATCGCCGTGGCGGCCGTCGGGTGAGCCCTACACACTCAACTACGACGCCCCCTTCACGTTGCCTTTCCTGCGGCGAAATGAGGCCGCGGCCTCGGTCGAGAAGGCGCCCTGACCCGCGGCCGATCTGTCACAGATTTCCGAGAGGTGTCGGTTTCGCGTGGGATGGTGCGACGGGGCGGCGTTTGAAGCACCTGTCGAGCGTGTTGTGCCGTGTTCCAGTCGATGCCCCAGTTGAGCGCCTCGGGCACATGCTCGACAGCGAGTTCGACCGGGTCGCGCACGTCCAACAGGAACCCATCGTCGCGGGAGGTCCAGTGGCCGAGCAGCATGTAGCCCCGCACGGAACGCGCGTCGATGCTGCAACCGGCCAAGCCCTGCAAACGTTGCCGCCTCGCCGTCTCGACGGGCGACGACCCCACGCCCGTGCACCGCTTCGATCTCCACAGCGCCTGTAATCTGCCGTAGAGGTTTGCGAGGTTTCCGGGGCGGTCCTTAAGCGATTTTGAACGCCTGACGGGCCGCCAGCTTCCAGCCGCCCTCAATCACCCAGACCATCAGCACACCGACACGGGCATCGGACTTCTTGCCGCCCGTCTCGGTCGTGTTGATGAAGACGTTGCGCGCTATCGCGTAGCTGCCGGTCACGGCGGCGGTGGCGTCTTCCAGCTTGATCGCGTGATAGATCGTCTTGCGAGTGCCGACGACGTCGATCACTTGCGCCCTTGTCTCGACCTTGCCGCTGGAATGGCCGTAGCTCAAGCTGTCGGAGAGCAGCCCCGCCAGCTTGGCGCCATCGGCCGCGAGCATCGCCTTGTTTAGAGCGTCGATTGCCTGTTCAACTGTCATGATGGCTCTCCTCATTCATTCCGGCGTGATGCCAAGGGCAACGATCAGCGGAATGAGGTTCTTCTTCAGGTATTCGTAGTCCACCATGACTTCCCGATGCGTCAGCGGCCGCTCGGTGAGACCGAAGGTTTCCATCATCCTCTTGCCCGGCACCGAATCGGCGGCCGCGACCCAGAGGTCGGACATGCGCTGGACGATCTCTTTGGGTGTCGCGATCGGCGCGGCCAGAGCCAGCCAGCCGCGCAGCGTCAGCGCCGGGTCGTCGAAGCCCTGCTCCATCGACGTCGCCACGTCGGGCAGCTTGACGTAGCGCACCTTCGACGGCGCCACGATCGGCCGCACATCGCCCTTCAGCAAGAGCGCGTTCATCGCCTGCGGGCTGCCCATGGCGGCGTGCAACGAGCCGGCGCCCATGTCCTGCCACATCGGCGCTTCGCCCTTGTAGGTCACGACCTCGATCGACAGGCCATGCTTCTCGTTGAGGTGCTGCGCGAAAATATGCGAGGAGGAGCCGAGCGCCCAGGAGCCCCAGTTGATCTTCTTGCCCTTGGCGTAGGCGATGAACGACTTGAGGTCCTTGACCTCTTCCGGTGTCGATTTGTGCACCACGACCGGCAGCACGCCGGAGGACGTGCCGGAGACGATGGTCAGATCCTTGTCCATGTCGAAGCCCAGCGTCTTGAACATCACCCGGTTCTGGATGAGCGTGCTCGAGACGGTGTGCAGGAAGGTGTAGCCGTCGGCCGGCGCGCGGGCGACGAGGGCCGCGCCGATGTTGCCGCTGGCGCCCGGCTTGTTGTCGATGATCACCTGCTGGCCCGTCGCCTGCTGGACGTGCTGGGCGAAGGCGCGGGCGATGCCGTCGGTCAGGCCGCCGGCGGGAAAATTCACCACGATGGTGATCGGCTTGTTGGGCCAGGCACCTTGGGCGCGCAGGATCGAAGGCGCGGCCACGGCAAAAGCGGCGCTGGCGCCGAGCATGGTGCGGCGGGTCGTCGTCATTCTTTCATTTCCTCCCTTTGGCGTTGGAATGCATAACCACTGACGCGGCCGGAAGCCAGAGGCCGGGGCGCAGCCCAAACCTTCGCAAAGCGAAATCCGAGCCCGCTGGGCGGCGCGCTCCAGTGTGCTAAGACGGGGCCAACAGCAACGGGTTTCCAGGGGAAGAAACGGCCATGTCCGACGCCGCAGTCATTCGCTCCACGCAGGGCCGTATCGGCATCCTTACCGTCAACAATCCGCCGGTGAATGCACTGGCCGCGGCCGTCCGCAGCGGCATCAAGGAAGGCGTCGAGGCCTTCGGCGCCGACCCCGCTATCGACGCCATCGTGCTGATCGGCGGTGGCCGCACCTTCATCGCCGGCGCCGATATCCGCGAGTTCGGCAAGCCGCCGTCGGGTCCCAACCTGAACGACGTCATCGCCACCATGGAGAATTCGCCCAAGCTGATCGTGGCCGCTCTGCACGGCACGCCGCTGGGCGGCGGTCTTGAGACCGCGCTGGGCGCGCATTACCGCGTGTCGCTGCCGACCACGCGCATGGGTCTGCCGGAAGTCCATCTCGGCATCCTGCCGGGCGCCGGCGGCACCCAGCGCCTGCCCCGCCTCACCGGCGCGAAGTATGCGCTCGACGCCATGATCTCGGGCCGCCACATCCCGGCGCCGGAAGCCAAGAGCAAGGGCATCGTCGATGCCATCGTCGAGGGCGATCTGTTGAAGGGCGCCATTGCCCATGCCGAGATGCTGCTGGCGCAGAAGGCGCCGCTGCGCCGCGTGCGCGACCTGACGGCGACGCTGGAATCGCCCGACCTCTTCGCCGAAACCGAGAAGTCGATCGCCCGCAAGGCGCGCGGCTTCAAGGCGCCGTGGAGCATCATCAAGACGGTGCAGGCCGCCGTCTCGCTGCCCTTCGACGAGGGCATGAAGCGCGAGCGCGAGCTGTTCGGCGAGTTGCTGACCTCGTCGGAATCGGCGGCGCTGCGCTACTACTTCTTCGCCGCGCGCGTGGCGGCCAAGGTGCTCGACGTGCCGTCCGACACGCCGCAGCGCGAGATCAAGAGCGCCGGCATCATCGGCGCCGGCACCATGGGCGGCGGCATCGCCATGAACTTCGCCAATGGCGGCATCCCGGTGAAGATCCTCGAAGTAAAACAAGAGGCGCTCGACCGCGGCCTCAAGACCATCCGCACCAACTACGAGAACACCGCCAAGCGCGGCGGCATGAAGGCCGAGGATGTCGAGACGCGCATGGGGCTGATCTCCTCGACGCTGAGCTACGACGACCTCAAGGATTGCGACGTCATCATCGAAGCCGTCTTCGAGACCATGGAAGTGAAGGAAGGCGTCTTCAAGCAACTCGATGCCGTTGCCAAGCCGGGCGCCATCCTCGCCACCAATACCTCGGGCCTCGACGTCAACCAGATCGCCCAATACACCAAGCGCCCCGGCGACGTCATCGGCATGCACTTCTTCTCGCCGGCCAATGTCATGAAGCTGCTGGAGAACGTGCGCGGCGAGAAGACCGGGAAGGACGTCATCGCCACGGTCATGTCGCTGTCGAAGAAGATCGGCAAGATCCCCGTCCTCGTCGGCGTCTGCGAAGGCTTCGTCGGCAACCGCATGCTGCGCTCGCGCGGCATCCAGTCGGCCTACATGATGGAGGAAGGCGCCCTTCCCCAGCAGATCGACAAGGTGATCTACGATTTCGGCTTCCCGATGGGCCCCTTCGCCATGAGCGACCTCGCCGGCAACGACGTCGGCTGGCGCATCCGCCAGGGCAAGAACGAGAAGGACAAGCGCAACATCCGCTACACCGGCTATGTCGCCGACGCCATCTGCGAGCTCGGCCGCTTCGGCCAGAAGACCGGCTCGGGCTACTACAAGTACGCCCTGCCCGACCGCACGCCGATCCCCGACCCCGAGGTCGAGAAGATCATCGAGGAGACCTCGAAGAAGCTCGGCATCACCCGCCGCGCCATCTCCGACCAGGAGATCCTCGAGCGCTGCCTCTATCCCATGGTCAACGAGGGCGCCAAGATCCTCGAGGAGAAGATGGCGCAGCGCTCGCTCGACATCGACGTCATCTGGGTCAACGGCTACGGCTGGCCGGTCTATCGCGGCGGCCCGATGTGGTGGGCCGACAACGTGGTCGGCCTCAAGACCATCCACGACGCCCTGCTGCGCTACCGCGACGCCTCCGGCGACCCGTTCTGGGAGCCGGCCGCGCTGCTCAAGAAGCTGGTGCAGGACGGCAAGAAGTTCTCTAGCGTCTGACCCGAAGTTTAGGAGAGGGAAATCAAAATGGCTGATGCAGTAATCGTCTCGACCGCCCGTACGCCGATCGGCAAGGCGTTCCGCGGCGTGTTCAACGACACCCACGGCGCCGACATGGGCGCCCATGTCATCAAGCACGCCGCCGAGCGCGCCAATATCGAACTGGCCGAGGTCGAGGACGTGATCCTGGGCTGCGCGGCGCCGGAAGGCACCACGGGCTCCAACGTCGCCCGCGTCTCGGCGATGCGCGCCGGCGCGCCGGTCAGCGTCTCGGGCGTCACCGTCAACCGCTTCTGCTCCTCGGGCCTGCAGACCATCTCGATGGCGGCCCAGCGCGTGCTGGTCGACAAGGTGCCGGTGATGATCGCCGGTGGCCTCGAGTCGGTGTCGCTGGTGCAGGGCCCGCCGGGCGGCAACAAGAACCGCCTCGTCAATCCCTGGGTGCAGCAGCACGTGCCGGGCATCTATCACGCCATGATCACGACCGCCGATACGGTGGCCGCGCGCTACAAGATCAGCCGCGAGGCGCAGGACGAATACTCGCTGCAGAGCCAGATGCGCACCGCGGCGGGCCAGCAGGCCGGCAAATTCGACGACGAGATCGTGCCGATGGAAACCGAGATGCTGGTGACCGACAAGAACACCGGCGAAACCTCGAAGAAGAAGATGCTGCTCGCCAGGGACGAAGGCAACCGTCCCGAGACCAATCTCGAAGGCCTGGCCAAGCTGCAGCCGGTGATGGGTCCGGACAAGTGGATTACCGCGGGCAACGCCAGCCAGCTTTCCGACGGCGCCTCGGCCGCGGTGATCATGAGCGATTCAGAAGCCGCCAAGCGCGGCCTGAAGCCGCTCGGCATCTACAAGGGCCTGGTCGTGGCCGGCTGCGAGCCCGACGAGATGGGCATCGGTCCGGTCTATGCCATCCCGAAGCTGCTGAAGCGCTTCGGCCTCAAGATGGACGACATCGACCTGTGGGAGCTGAACGAGGCCTTTGCCGTCCAAGTGCTCTACTGCCGCGACAAGCTCGGCATTCCCAACGACAAGCTCAACGTCAACGGCGGCTCGATCTCGATCGGCCACCCCTTCGGCATGACCGGCGCGCGCTGCACCGGCCACGCCCTGATCGAGGGCCGCCGCCGCAAGGCCAAGAACGTCGTCGTGACCATGTGCATCGGCGGCGGCATGGGCGCCGCCGGCCTGTTCGAGGTCATTCAGTAAGAAGTACGCGACCCTCCCTGCGCGAAAGCGCGGGGAGGTGCCCGCGTAGCGGGCGGTGGGGTCAGCGCTTGTTGCGGCGCAGATCCTCGACGTCTTTCCACATCAGGAAGTCCGGACCGAGATCGGAGATCTTGGTCGCGCCCATCTGCGCCATGGTGAGATCGACCTCGCGCTTGAAGATATTCAGCGCCATGGCCGCACCCGGAATGCCACCGGCGGTCACGCCATAGAGCGTCGGGCGGCCGACGAAGCAGAACTTGGCGCCCATGCAGAGCGCCACGATGGCGTCCATGCCACGGCGGATGCCGCCGTCGAACATCAGGGTCATCTTGTCGCCGACGGCGTCGCGGATCGCCGGCAGGACTTCGAGCGGCGACGGCGCGAGGTCGAGCTGACGGGCGCCGTGGTTCGACACCATGATGCCGTCGACACCGAGCGCATGGGCGCGGATGGCATCGTCGGGATGCATGATGCCCTTCAGCACGAAATTGCCCTTCCACAGCTCGCGATAGCGCTCGACATGCTTCCAGGTCATCGGCGCGCGGTTCTGGTAGGCGACCAGGTCGGCGACCTTCTCGGCCGTGGCGTCGGGGCCGGCGTACTTGGCCCAATTGTCGAAATAGGGCGTGCCGTGCTTCATCCATTCCAGCATCCAGGCGGGATGCAGCAGCGCCTCGAACTTGGTCTTCCAGGTGAGCTTGAGCGGGCGGCCCCAGCCGTTGCGCGTATTGCGCTCGCGGTTGGAGCCTTCGGGCACGTCGACGGTGAAGACCAGCGTGCGCAGGCCGGCATCGCCGGCGCGCTTGATCAGGTCCTCGGAGACGGCCGAGTCCTTGGCGGAATAGAGCTGGTACCAGCCATGGTCGGGCGCCAGCTTGCCGAGATTCTCGATCGAGCCGGTGCTCGAGCCCGACATGATGAAGGGCACGTTGGCGTCGCGCGCGGCTTCGGCCAGCATCAGGTCGGCGCCGCGGCGGAACAGGCCGGCGAGGCCGGTCGGGGCGATGCCGATGGGGCTCGAATAGGTCCGGCCGAACAGCGTCGTCGCCTGGTCGCGGACCGAGACATCGACGAGGTAGCGCGGCACCAGGCGCGCCTGGCGGAAGGCCTGCTCGTTGGTGACGAGGCCCACTTCGTCGTCGGTGCCGCCCTCGATGAAATCGTAGGCGATTTTGGGCAGCCGCTTCTTGGCCAGCTTGCGCAGGTCTTCGATATTGACGACGCCTTGCATATTTTCTCTCCCGCTTGCGGCGATTTTGACCGGCTTTGCCGCTTCGTGCCAGCGGTGTTAGCGTTGCCGAAAGCAGACCGGAGGATGCGCCATGGACTTGAGCGCCCAGCAACTCGAACAGTTCGACCGCGACGGATTCCTCGTGTTTCCCGACCTGTTTTCGCGGGCCGAGGTGGCCGTTCTGCGCCGCGAAGTTTCGCGCCTGAGCCAGGTCGAGAGCGAGGAGGTCGTCCGCGAGCATACCGGCGGCGTCCGCACGATCTTCCGGTGCCATGAAGACAACGGCGCTACCCGATCAAAGCCCTTCCATGCCCTGGTCCGCACGCCGCGCCTGCTGCAGCCTGTGCGCCAGGTGCTGAAGGACGAGGCGGTTTATGTCTATCACACCAAGATCAACACCAAGCCCGCCATCGAGGGCACGGTCTGGCAGTGGCACCAGGATTACGGCTCGTGGATGCGCGACGGCTGCTTGCGGCCCGACATGGCGACCTTCAACCTGATGATGACCGACACCACGGAGATGGGCGGCGCGCTCTACCTGATCCCGGGCAGCCACAAGCTCGGCCGCATCGAGCCGGTCTACGACGAATCGACCTCCTACAAGTTCTGGGCCATGCCGAAACAGCGCATGATCGAGGTCCTGAAGAACTCGCCCGAGCCGGTGGCGGTGACCGGCCATGCCGGCACCTGCGTGCTGTTCCATTGCAACGTGCTGCACGCCTCGGGCCACAATCTCTCGGCCGACGACCGCTGGCACATCTATGTCTCGTGCAACACCGTGGCCAACAAGCCGCAGCTCGGCGACAACCCGCGTCCCGACTGGGTGGTCTCGCGCAACTGGAATGCGCTGCCGCTCGAGGACGACCAGGGCGTGTTGAAAGCAGCGTGAGCGGCGGGCTGATCCTCCACCACTACGACTTCTCGAACTTCGCCGAGAAGGCGCGGCTGATGCTGGGCTACAAGGGCCTGGCCTGGCGCGGCGTCGAGATCCCGCCGATCCTGCCCAAGCCCAAGCTGACGCCGATGACCGGTGGCTATCGCCGCACGCCGGTACTGCAGGACGGCGCCGACCTGTGGTGCGACACCCGCCTGATCGCCCGCGAGCTGGAGCGCCGCGTGCCGCAGCCAACCTTCTGGCCATCCGAGGTCGCCGGTGCGGCCAATGCCATCGCCTGGTGGGCCGAGCAGCAGTTCATGCGACCCACGGCGCTCTATGTCTCCGGCATCAATGCCGACCACATGCCCGAAGGCCTGCACGAGGACCGCGCCCGCCTGCATGGCCTGCCGGTGCCGTCGATCGAGGCGGTGCGCAAGGCCGCCATCCGCAACCTGCATCTGGTGAAGCCGCAGATCGCCTGGCTGGCCAATATGCTGGACGACGGCCGGGCCTATCTGCTGGGCGGCGTGCCCAGCATCGCCGACTTCGCTGCCTATCACGTCGTCTGGTTCTATCGCGGCCGCCATATCGACTGCCGCGCCGTCTTCGATCCCCACCCGAAGCTGCGGGCCTGGCGCGACCGCATGGCAGCGATCGGCCACGGCCAGCGTACCGATATCGGGGCCGACGAGGCCCTGGCCGCCGCCCGGGCCGCCTCGCCCGCCGCCCCGCGCCCGTCGCAGCCCCAGGAGGGCGATCCCGAGCCCGGCCAGCGCGCCCGGGTGCGGCCCAACGACAACGCCCGCGACTGGACCGAGGGCGAGGTTTCCTTCGTCGATTCCGACGAAATCGCCCTGCTGCGGTCGGATCCCGAGGTCGGCCGGGTCGCCGTGCATTTCCCCCGGCTGGGTTACGACTGGCGCACCGCCTGAAGGTCTTTTCAGCCCCGACGAATAATCAGGATTGATTGTCAGCCTTCATGACAATATAATGTCCGCTTAATTTTGATATATTTGTCAGATAGTTACTCTTTTTTTTTAACGTCGTTTATTATCATTCGGTGATTTCCAATGGTCCGATTTTCACGGCCCGTTTGCTTCCGTGTCGCGTCATGAGCGTCATGACCTCCTCCGCCATGTCTCCTCTTGCTGGTGTGATTCATGCGCTGCGCCTTGCGCGCGACTGGTGGCGCAATCCGGGCGGCAAGCAGGGCCGCCTGATCATCCTGGTCGGCCTCAACATCCTGATGCTGATCGTGGCCTTCACCACGCTGATCGTCCGGCACTTCGACAATACGGTCGAAGCCGCCAGCGCCGTGCGCGCCGAGCAGGTCTCGAAGACCGCCGCCTATCAGCTCCAGCTCGCCCTCTTCATGGTCGATCACGGCCTGCAACGCGCCGAGCGCCGCGTGCTCGAGGTCAACGGCGCCGTGACGCACGAGACCTTGGTCTTGGCAAGCCAGTTCCCCGAACACCTCAAGGTCAATCTCGGCTTCGTCAATTCATCGGGCGACCTGGTGGCGGCCATGCGCATTCCCAAGGTCGAACCGCTGCGCCTGCTCGACCGCGAATTCGTGCGCCCGCATTTCGCCGGTCTGGTGACCGGCACCTATGTCGGCCGGCCGGTCGTCGAACGCCTCTCCAACCGCTGGTCGCTGCCGATCTCGCGCGCGGTGCGCGCCGCCAATGGCAATCTGCTGGGCGTGGTCATCGCCTCGCTCGATGCCGCGGTGCTGGGTGAAATGCTGCATGACGTGAGCCTCGGCACCACCGATATTCTCGATATCGCAGCGCCCAACGGCGAGGTCTGGATCCGCTGGCCGCGCTACAACCAGATTCTGCTGTCGCCGATCCCCCAGTCGATCTCGACCGATTCAGCCTATATCGGCGCGTCGTCGGAGGTGCCGGGCTGGCCGCTGCGTATCGAGGTCGGCCTCGACCCCGCCAGGATCGCCGCCGGCGCGCGGCCCTTCCAGATGTTCATCGTCGGCGGCGCCGCCATGGGCGCGCTGCTGGTGGCCTTCTTCTCGGCCCTCCTGTTCGGCAAGACGCGCGGAGCCACGCTGCAGCGCGACGAGATCGCCGACCGCCAGAAGCACCTGCTGGCGATGCTCGACGCCATTCCCGCCGACATCTTCGAGTTCGATGCCAAGGACCGCCTGATCCTGTCGAACGTTCAGGGCCGCATGTCTTTCCTGGGCTCGCTTGGACGCACCGGCGATACCCTGCGCGAGATCATGCTCAGGGCGATCGCCAAGCGCAGCCCGGATCGCCCGATCGACGAATCAGCACCTTGGCTCAAGGACAATCTCGACTTCTTCAAGATTGGTGGTTCGCGCGAAGAACGCGATGCCCGCGATGCCTGGCGCCGCACCTACATCACGCCGCTGCCCGGCGGCGGCCGTGTCGTGCTGCGCGTCGACATCAGCGAGTTGAAGCGCGGCAAGGCGCAGTTGCGCGCCAGCGAGGCGCGCTATGCCGAGCTGGTGGGATCGCTGCCCGATGCCCTGCTGACGATCGGCGAATCGGGCCGCGTTCTCTATGCCTCCGAGGCCTCGACCGAGGTACTGGGCCGCGCGCCCACGGAAATCGTCGGCCGCCGTCTCGCCAGGTTCGTCGTCGAGCGCGACTACGGGCTGATCATGGAAGGCCTGCAGCGTCTGCGCGAATCGCCGGACAAGCCCCAGACCATCGTCTGCGAATCGGTGCGGCCGGACGGTTCGCGCCGCTTCGTCCAGATCAAGTTCAAGGTGCGCCTCCCGGCCTCCGGCGACGCCAGACCGGCCGAAGGAACGCCGGTCCAGCTCACCGCGGTCGTGCGCGACATCCACGACCAGCACATGCTGGCGCAGAAGCTCGACCAGGAAGCCGCCAACCTCAACTCGGTGTTCGAGGCCACCGGCGCCTCAATCCTGCTGCTCGATGCCGACCAGCGCGTGAAGCTCGCCAACCACGCCTTCCTGTTCCTCTCCGGCGCCACCCAGGACGAGGTCGTGGGCAAGCGCTTCGACGAACTCGGCTTCGGCGCCATCCCTTCGGTGAATTTCGACCAATGGCGCTCGGCCGGGCGCGGCCGCAGCCTGAAGCCGGTCGAGTTCGACGTCGATGTCATGATCTCGGAGAGCCAGCGGCGCGTCATGCGCATGACGGCCAATCCCGCCACCGACCAGAACGGCGTGCTGAGCCATATCGTGCTGATC
>JBBRFD010000157.1:0-11825 GCA_038224985.1 Reyranellales bacterium | reverse complement strand
GAAGGTGAAGATCACCGAGAACATGGTGACAATGAAGAGGACCGGCTTGAGCAGCGGCAGGGTGACGTGGCGAAAGCGCTGCCAGGTGCTGGCGCCGTCGATTGTCGCCGCCTCATAGAGTTCGGGTGAGATGGTCTGCAGGCCGGCCAAGAGGGTGATGGCGTAGAACGGCAGGCCGCGCCAGGTGTTGACCAGGATGAGCGAAAACATCGCGAGATAGGGATTGCCGAGCCAGCTCGGGCCGGGATTGGCCAGTCCCGTCGCCATCAGCGCCCAGTTGATCACGCTGAAGGCGGGATCGAGAATCCACTGCCAGGCGATGGTCGACAGCACGGTGGGCACGATGAACGGCAACAGAAGCAGGGCGCGCGTCAGGTTCTTGAAGCGGAAGTGCTGGTTCATCACCAGAGCGAGCCCGAGGCCGCCCACCATCTTCAGGATCGTCGCGGCAATGGTGTAGACGAGGGTGTTGATCACCACGAGCTGGAACACCGGGTCGTGCCAGGCGGCGACGAAATTGTCGAGGCCGACGAACACGCCGGCCTTCGCCACCGGCCGGTTCTGCAGGCTGAGCCAGATGCCGTAGAAGAAGGGGTAGCCGACCAGCGCCACCAGGAACGCGACCGGCGGCGCCACCATCAGCCAGCTGAACACACCCTCACGCTCGAGCCAGCGTCCGAACGAAAACGCTGGCCGCCGGCGCCCTCTCCGCGAATCGAAAGAGGGCGCCGGCGCGAGCGATTGCACCGTCATCGGCCTACGCCTGTTTGTAGATCTGCTTCAACTGCGTCTTGGCGTCGGCGATGACCTCCTTGGTCGACTTGCCGGCGCAGGCCTTGGCGAACATGTCGATCACGACAAATTTCGCGATGGTCTCCGACTGCGCCCGGCTGAGCGGCGCCGGCCAGCCTGGCAGATGCGCTGTCTTGAGCGCGTCGCGGTACGGGATGTTGCGTGGCTCGACCTTCCACATCGGCGCGTCGTCATAGGCGTGCAGAAACGGTTGATAGTAGGTGACGGCCACGTCGTACCAGGCGCCGGCTTGCGCCGGAGCCATCAGCCAGCGCAGGAAATCCTTGGCGGCCTTCTGATCCTTGGTATGCGTGAAGATCGAATGGCACAGCGGATTCAGCATGTGGAAGCGGCCCTTCGGACCTCTCGGATTCTCCGACTGGTCGATGACCTTGGCCATCTCCGGGAAGTCCTTCTTGGCCGACCACAGGATCGATTCGGCGTTGTTGGTGCAGGAGATCTGTTCCGACAGGAACGCCTTGTTGTTGTTGACGTCGGTCCAGCCCAGGCAATCCTCGAGCATGGTTTCCTTGTAGAGCCGGCGGCAATAGTCGATCGCCCGCGCCGTTTCGTCGGAATCGATCACGATGGTCTTGCCGTCGGCCTCGACCTCGCGGCCACCATAGGACCACAGCAGCGGATAGAGCCAGCCGTGATTGTCGCCGAAGCCGTGGCCGAGCTCGAAGCCGAACGGATGGCCGGCCTTCTTCAGCTTGATGCCGGCTTCGAGCAACTCGTCCCAGGTATCGGGGAACTTGTCGTAGCCGGCTTGCTTGAACCAGTCGGTGCGCCAGTTCATCAGCTGGCCGATATTGCCGAAGGGGATCGCCTTCCACTTGCCGCCGACCACCACCGATTCCTGGGCCGACTCGTACCAGCCGCCGCTTTCCTTGCCGATCTCCGCGGCGATGTCGCTCACGTCGACGAGCTTCTCGTCGAACAGGAAGGCCCAGTTGAAACCGATCGCGGTCATGTCGGGGCCGCTGCCATTCTCCGCCGCGGTGGTGACGCGGGTCTGCAGGCTGCCGACGCTGACGACCTCGTAGTTCACCTTGATGCCGGTCGCTTTTTCGTAGGCGGCCGCCAGCTTGTTCTTGAAGAAGGCGTCGTAGGGCGGCACGAACGAACTCTCGTGCATCATCGTGAGGCTCTTCGTCTGGGCCCGTCCAATTGCCGGGGCCAGCACGGTGCCGGCGGCGCCGAGTGCGGTAAGCTTAAGCAACTCTCTACGCGACTGACGGGAAGTAATACGCATACCAATCCCCCCTTGCGTTTTGCTAGCTAGGCAAAACATAGCCGAGGCGCATGGCGTCCACCACCTCGATGACTCGCTCCTCCGCTGGAAGTCCCCGATTGTCCGGTATCGCCCAAAATCGGCAAAAGCCGGACCGGGCCCCGTATTTTTCGGAGTGTCTTAACGCCTTCTGTTGCCGACGTTCTGCGAACTGGCGAAACGCACGGCCTCTTCCGCCGCGTCGACCAAGGCGCGCGCCTTGAGCAAGCTCTCCTGGAACTCGGCCTCGAGGTCGGAGTCGGCGACGACGCCGACGCCGGCCTGGACATACATCATGTCGTCCTTCACCAGCGCCGTGCGCAGCAGGATGCAGGTATCCATCGAGCCGTTGGCCGCGAAATAGCCGGCGCAGCCGGCGTAGATGCCGCGCCGCACCGGCTCGACCTCGTCGATGATCTGCATGGCACGGACCTTGGGCGCGCCGGAGAGCGTGCCAGCCGGGAATCCGGCCTTCAGCGCGTCGATGGCGTCGAGACCGTCCTCGATCGTACCCTCGACGTGGCTGCTGATGTGCTGAAGGCGGCTGTACTTCTCGATGGTGAATTGTTCGACCACCCGCACAGAGCCGATCTTCGCGACCCGGCCCACGTCGTTGCGTGCGAGGTCGAGCAGCATCAGGTGCTCTGCGTGTTCCTTGGGGTCGGCCAGCAGCTTGTCGGCGAGCTGCTTGTCCTCTTCCGGTGTGGCGCCGCGCCGGATGGTGCCCGCGAGCGGCCGGATGGTGACGATGTTGTCGCGCAGCCGGACCAGGATTTCGGGGGAGGAGCCCACGATCTGGAAGTCGCCATAGTCGAAGAAGATCAGGAACGGCGAAGGGTTGATGCGGCGCAGCGACCGGTAGAGCGACAGCGGTGGCAGCTTGAAAGGCAGCGAGAAACGCTGCGACGGCACGATCTGGAAAGCGTCGCCCGCGCGGATATATTCCTTGCAGACCTCGACGATCCGCTTGAACTCGGCTTCGCTCATATTGGCCTGCGGCTTCGGCAGCGCCTCCAGTACTTCGTCGCTCTCGCGGCGGAAGGGCAGCGAGCGTTCGAAGTCGGAGACCGCGTCGGCGATGCGTTCCTGGGAGGCCTCATAGGCGGCGCGCGCCGGGATGCCGGCCTGCGGCCAGACCGGGGTGATCAGGGCGACGTTGTCTTCGAGCCGGTCGAAAATGCAGATCAGCGTCGGCCGCACCATGATCGCGTCGGGCAGACCGATCGGGTCTTCGTTGATGTCCGGCAAATTCTCCATGTCCCGGACCATGTCGTAACCCAGGAAGCCGAACAGACCGGCGGCCATGGGCGGCAGGTCCTTGGGCATGTCCATCTGGGTTTCTCGGATCAGCGTGCGCAGGGTTTCCAGCGGCCGGCCGGGCAGGGGCTTGTAGGCCTGGGCGTCGCTGCGGGCATGGCGGTTGATCTCGGCCTTGCCCTTGATGCAGCGCCAGATCACATCGGGCTTGAAACCGATGATCGAATAGCGGCCGCGCACCGAGCCGCCCTCGACGGATTCCAGCAGGAAGGAATTGGCGCGCCCATCTGCCAACTTGAGATAGGCCGAAACCGGCGTCTCGAGGTCGGCGACCAGCTTGGTCCAGACGAGCTGTGGCTTGCCGGCTTCGTAGGTCGCCGCAAACGCGTTGTATTCGGGAAGGATCGTCATCGGTCTACTGCTGGGGCTGGGCCTTGAAGGCTTCGGCGAAGACACCCTCGTTGACCGACACGCCGTATTTGGCGCGAAGCGCGGCGACAAGCTGGGTCACCAGATCGTTGGCCATCATCGAGTCGAGCTGCTTGCCGAAGCGGTCGAGCGCGTCCTTGTCCTTGCCGAGATCGGCGGCTTCGACCTCTTTCAGGCGGACGATGACGCTGCCCTCGGCCGCGCGCACCGACGCGGCCTTGCCGGGTGCCAGCTTGAACAGTTCGACGACGGACGGTTGGGTGAGATAGTTGCCGGCATCGGCTTCGAAGCGGCTGACCGTCTTGGCGGTGCGCAGCTCGAGGCCCATCTCCTTGGCTTCGGCGCCGAGATCGCCGCCGGCATTGGTCTTGTCGAGAGCGGCCTTGACCTTGACATCGGCCTGCTTGCGCTGCTCGTCGCGCTGCCAGGCTTCGCTCACCTTGGCTTCGACCTCGGACAGCGCCGGGGTGCGGGCAGGGGTGACGCGATCGGTGCGGACGACGAAATATTCGCCCTTCGGCGTCTCCAACAGCTGGCTCTCGGTGCTCTCGCGCGTGCTGAAGGCAGCCTGCACGAGTTCCACGGCGGCGGCGCCGATCACGACCTGGCGGCCGATGGCGTCCATGCCGCGGGCATCGACACCTTCGACCGACTGGACATTGAGATTGAGATCCTGCGCGGCGGCCTTCAACGACTGCGATTTGCCCAGCATGCGTTCGAAATCGGTGACCAGCTTGATCAGGAGATCAGGCGCGATCTGCGCCTTCAGGTCCTTCTCGATCTTGTCCTTGACCTCGTCGAAGGTGACCTTCTTGCCGGCCTCGACGCTGTTGACGCGCACGACGTGCCAGCCGAGCGGCGACTGGATCGGCTGCGGCACCATGCCGGCCTGGGCAACGAAAATGCCGTCGGCCAGCGGGCCGGGCGGAAGCTCTTTCTTCTCGACGGAGCCAAGCTTGATGACGCTGTTGGCGTTGCCCAGCACTTCCTTGGCGGCGTCTTCCAGCGACTTGCCGCCGGTCACGGCGGCGACCACGGCCTTGGCCTTGTCTTCGCTGTCGGCCATCACCTGGTCGATATCGCGCTTTTCAGGCGCGCCGAAGTCGGCCGAGCGGGCTTCGTATTCCTGCTTTATCTGCTCCGACGAAACCGTGACCGAGGTGGAGACGTCATCGACGGTCAGCAGGACATAGGAGAAGGCGCGGAACTCGGGAATCTGGAACTTGGCCTTGTTGGTCTCGTAATAGACATTGAGCTGCTCGGTCGTGGGCTTTGTCGTCATCACGATCATGGCGTCGGGCACATAGACCGTCTCGGCCGCGCGCTTCTCGCTTTCCTGGCGGAAGATGTCGTCGCGCAGCATCTTGGGCGCGAGGCCCTCGGTGCGCACGACGGAGAAGAGCTGGCTCGAGGCGATCTCGCGGCGCATGTCGGCGACGTATTGCGCCTCTGTGATGCGGGCATTGGACAGGCGTGTCTTGTACTGCAGCGGATCGAACTTGCCGCCGACGCCGGCGAAAGCCGGGTTCTTGGCGATGGCGGCGCGGACTTCCTCGTCGCCGACCGACAGGCCGAATTCCTTGATGGCGTGGTCGAGGATGGCGCGCTGGACGGTGTCCTCGAGGGCGCGCACATGCAGGCCGTAGCGCAGCGCCGCCTCGGGCTCGGGCCGCTGGCCGGTTTGGCGCTGGATGGCCTCGAGCTGGCGGTTGAAGCGATCGCGGACTTCTTCGACCGATACCGAAGAGCCGCCTATCCAGCCATAAACCGGGATATGCGTGCCGCCGATATGGGCCACCTCGACGGCGCCCCGGCCCATGCGCAGCATGTCGCCGATGCCCCACAGGCCGAAGCTGACGATCAGCATGCCGAAGAGCACGGTCAGGACGAGATAACGGGCGGCTTTTTTGAAATTGATCACGGTTTCTTTGGGGGGCTGGGCGGGAGGGCCGCATGCCTACCATCCGACCGTATGGCAGGCAACCAACGGGCCTTTACCGCCGGTCGCGCCGCCGCTAGAGAAAATCCATGTCACGCACAAGACGCCCGCTGATCGCCGGCAACTGGAAGATGAACGGCCTGAAGGCCGATGCCCTCGCATTGGCGAAAGCCGTGGCCGAAGGCACGAACAAAGCCGGCTGGACCGACCGCGACGTCCTTGTCTGCCCACCGGCGACCTTGGTCGCCGCCGTCGCCGAGGCCCTGGCCGGCAGCAAGGTTGCCGTCGGCGGCCAGGATTGCCATGCCAAGGCGAGCGGCGCGCATACCGGCGAGATTGCGGCTGAAATGCTGCGCGACGCCGGCGCCACCTACGTCATTGTCGGTCATTCCGAGCGTCGCACCGATTGCGGTGAAACCGACGCCATCGTCCGGGCCAAGGCCGAAGCGGCATGGCGCGCAGGGTTGCTGCCGATCGTCTGCATCGGCGAGACCTTGGCCGAGCGCGAAGCGGGGCGGACACTGGCCGTGCTGGAAACGCAGCTCAAAGGCAGCGTTCCCGCCGGCTCAACGGCCGCGAAACTGGTCGTGGCCTATGAGCCCGTCTGGGCGATCGGCACCGGCAAGACACCGACCACCGCCGAAGTAGCCGCCGCACATGCACATATAAGGACGGTGCTGGGCGGTCTCGTGCCCGACGCCGCGGGCGTCCGGCTTCTCTATGGCGGCTCGGTGAAGGGATCCAACGCAGCCGAGCTTCTGACCGCTGGCGATGTCGACGGCGCCCTCGTCGGCGGGGCTGCGCTCAAGGCCGAAGAGTTTTTGGCTATCGCCAAGGCAGCCTAAAGCAGCTAGAAGCCCCGCCTCATGGACAGCGTTAAGGCGTTTCTACACGACTGGCAGCTTGTGCTGCTGATCATTCACGTCGGCGTCACCGCCGCGATGATCGTCGTCATCCTCCTGCAGCGGAGCGAAGGCGGCGGTCTTGGCATGGGGGGGCGCACCGACGCGCTTTTTTCCGTGCGCGGCCAAACCAACGTGCTTTCGCGCCTGACGGCGATTTTCGCCGGAATCTTCTTCTTTCTGAGCCTCCTGATGGCCTGGAGCACGGGCACGCATACCCAGTCCAACACCTCCATCATGGATCGCGTGCCGGCCGGGTCGACCGCTCCGGCGACGCCCGGCGCTGCCACTCCGGCGCCGGCGACCCCGGCAACGCCCGCTGCACCCACCCGTTAAGAGATAAGGATGCACCACCAGCCCCCTCGCCGATGCAAACCCGGCGAGGTGATATCCCCATGGCTGACGCCAACCAGATTTAGTAGGCTGTAAGCCCATGACGCGCTTTATCTTCATAACGGGCGGCGTGGTTTCCTCGCTGGGTAAGGGTCTCTCGGCGGCGGCGCTCGGTGCGCTGCTGCAGGCTCGTGGTTACCGAGTGCGGCTGCGCAAGCTCGACCCCTATCTGAACTTCGACCCTGGCACGATGAGCCCGTACCAGCATGGCGAGGTCTTCGTGACCGACGATGGGGCCGAAACCGACCTCGATCTCGGCCATTACGAGCGCTTCACCGGCGTCGATGCCCGGCAGACCGACAACATCACCACCGGCCGCATATATTCGACGGTGATCGCCAAGGAACGCCGCGGCGAATATCTCGGCGCCACCGTGCAGGTCATTCCGCACGTCACCGACGCGATCAAGGAATTCGTCCTCGCCGATACCGACAAGGAGGAGTTCGTCCTGATCGAGGTCGGCGGCACCGTGGGCGATATCGAGAGCCTGCCGTTCCTCGAAGCCATCCGCCAGGTCGGCAACGAAGTCGGCCGTGAGCGCGTGATGTACGTTCACCTCACGCTGCTGCCCTGGGTGCCGACGGCGGGGGAGCTGAAGACCAAGCCGACGCAGCATTCGGTCAAGGAACTGCTGAGCGTCGGTATCCAACCCGACCTGCTGGTCTGCCGCAGCGGCGACAAGGAAATCCCGGCCAACGAGCGCCGCAAGATCGCGCTGTTCTGCAACGTCAAGCCCGAGCGCGTGATCGAGGCGCGCGATGTCGACACGATCTATCACGTGCCGATCGCCTATCACGACCAGGGCTTCGACCGCGAAGTCTGCCGCTATTTCAAGCTGGAGGCCGAGACAGAGCCCAATCTCGACCGCTGGCGCGGCGTCGTGCGTTCCGTGCGTGAGCCCGAGGGACGCGTCACTATCGCCGTGGTCGGCAAGTACACGGTCCTGCTCGATGCCTACAAGTCGCTGTCGGAAGCGCTGACGCATGGCGGCTTCGGCAGCAATGTGAAGGTCGGTCTGGAGTGGATGGACTCCGAGATCTTCGAGCGCGACGACGCGGTCAGCCATCTCGAACACGTCAACGGCATCCTGGTGCCGGGGGGCTTTGGCGAGCGCGGCACCGAGGGCAAGATCCATGCGGTGAAATTCGCCCGTGAGCGCAATGTACCGTTCTTGGGCATCTGCTTCGGCATGCAGATGGCCGTGATCGAGGCGGCGCGTAATCTCCTGGGCCTCGAAGGGGCGTCGTCGACCGAATTCGGACCCTGTGAGCATCCCGTCGTCGGCTTGATGACGGAGTGGACCAAAGGCAACCAGGTCGAGAAGCGTGCTGCCGACGGTGACCTTGGCGGCACCATGCGGCTCGGCGCTTACGCTGCCCATCTACGGCGCGGCACCAAGGTGCACGATATTTACAGCCAGGACGTGATCAGCGAGCGCCACCGGCACCGCTACGAGGTCAACGTCAACTACAAGGACCGGCTGGAGCAGGTCGGCCTGCGCTTCTCCGGCATGTCGCCGGACGGCATCCTGCCGGAGATCGTCGAGATTCCCGACCATCCATGGTTCATCGGCGTGCAATACCATCCCGAGCTGAAGTCGCGGCCCTTCGCGCCCCACCCGCTCTTTACCTCGTTCATCGGGGCCGCCAAGAACCAGAGCCGGCTGGTCTAGCCGAAGATGGAGAGGGGATGGAGGGCGGGGGATGACAGGCGTTCCGAGGTCGTATTTCCGTCATGTTCCTCCTTTTAAATCCCAGGCCATGATCAAAACAATCCTTTCTATTTTCGTAGCCCTTGCAACGGTCGTGACCGGCACCGCATGGGGCCAGTCCGCGCTGACCTCGCCCTATGGCAAGGTCGAGCGGCGCGAACCGCTGTTCCTGCGCTTCTCCGACATGGCCGATCGCTATTGGGTCAACACCGATACGATGGCGGCCTCCCACAAGGCCCTGGCCATCCCGCTGCCGAAGCAATGTGCCTTCGTCTATGCCGACAGCTATTCGCGGGGGCAGATGAGCGAGGCCGAAGTCCAGCAACTGGCCATGTCCGCCTGCAACCGCCGCCTCGCCGACCTTGGACCGACCGGTGAGAATTACAGCTTCCCCTGCCAGTGCAAGCTCGTCGTCAGCAACGACGTGGCGATGGTACCGCGCGATCAGCTGCCGGATGAAGCCTATGGGCCGACGTCGATTTTCTACCGTGACAACAGCGGCAACGTTGCCCGTGTCAACGGTTATGCGCGCTACGGCGCTCTGGTCGGCCGAAACCGCTCGGTGACCATGACCGTCGACAATTCACGCGGCGAGCAGGTGTGCGAGGGCACGCTGACCAGCGGCGGCGGAAATAACGGCGGCTTTTCGCTGTCCTGCTTTGGCGGCAAGTTCAGCGGCAGTGGCAGCTATCAGAGCAAGAACGGCGCACCCAACGATCACATCATCGGGCAGGGCAAGACCGCCGGTGGCCAGCCCGTCGTGCTCGTGATCGGCCTGCCGTCCCAATTGGCGGCCGCGACTTATGGCGGCCTCTGAGGTGCGGTTTGGGCTTCTGCTGCTTGGTTTGCTAGCGCTCGCCTCGACCGCCCAGGCTCAAAGCGCGAATGACGTCGAACGCTGCTTTCAGAATCCCGGGGCGTGCTCGACGAGCCATGCCACGCCGCCAGCTTCCGGCGGCGGCGGTGGCGGTGGCGGTGTTGCTGCAGCGCGGCCGGGGCCCGACTACGCGAGCGTCCTGCAGCGTCCCGATGCCGAACGCAAGCGCATCCAGGAATCGCTGCGGACGCTCGACAAGTACAACGGGCCGATCGATGGCAACATTCAATCCGACGGTACCGTGAAGGCCATCGCCGATTGGCAGAAGGGGCGTGGGACAGCCGTCACCGGCAAGCTCACGCCCGACGAAGTGCAGACGCTTCACGCCGAGGCGTCGAAGGCCCCGATCAAGCGCATCGAGCCACCGGCGCAGGCTGCCGCGCCACCGCCACCCTCCAATGCCGACCTGTTGAAAGCCCTGCAGGCCAAACAAGCGGAAAGACGCAAGGCGGCGGAGCCGAAGGCAGAGGCTGCCGGCCAGATCTTGATCAAGGATCTCAAAGCCTATGTCGCCGCCGAGGGCAAAACCGGGGCGGTCGGCGACCAATTCACATATTTTTCCACATGGTTAAAAGAAAATTTTGCCGTGGGTAGAGCCGTGTCCGAAATCTCACCGGTGGTAGAAGACTACGGCGACGCCAAGGGTGGTTCGGCCGTCTCCGTCGAAGCCCATTTTGAGCTAAAGCAAAGTGAGAAGAAATTTATGCAATGCATTGTTTTTGCTTGGATAAATGTCGGACCTTCTGCGGCGCGCAGCAATGCCCGTTCCTTCGCCTGCGACGACGTGGCGGGGGTGGAGAAGTGGAAGTCGGAACAGGCACTTAACAGCGCCTGGCGCTGACCGTCTGGCGGGGTTTAGCTGGACAAATATCACAAGATTGGGATTGCAGGTGGTATCGCCTTTAGAGTATGAGTTTATCTATTGGGGTCCAAGTAATTGCGGCGAAGTTAACCGGCCAAAAGGTTGGCTGGGATATTTCGAACAAAGAAGCGCCGGTCGGAGAACCAGGTTTTCGGTTCGAAAGCAGGCACCAAACCGCAAACTTGGGCAGAGAAATTTTTAGGGTCTGAGGTCCATCCTCGGAGGGAAGGTTGCCATGGCTATCATTATCGGTAACGACACGACCAGTGACAATCTGCAGGGCAATGATTTCGAGCAGAACACCATTTCCGGCCTCGGGGGCGACGACTTCCTGATCGGCAAGGATCAAAACGACACCATCTACGGCGGCGACGGCAACGACATCGCCAACGGCAATCAGGGCAACGACAAGATTTATGGCGATGCTGGCGACGACCAGTATCTCGACGGTTCCTTCGGCAACGACACGGTCTACGGCGGCGACGGCAACGACGCGCTGGTGGCTGGCGGCCAGGACAACGACACGGTCTACGGCGGCGACGGCAACGACTTCGTCTTGGGCAACTCCGGTGACGACACGGTCTTCGGCGGCGCCGGCAGTAACCTGCTGTGGGGCGAAGACGGCGCCGACTACATGTACGGTGACAACGGAAGCAACACCTTCCTCGGCGGCAATGGCGACGACTTCCTGGTCTCCGGCACCGGCAGCAACACGCTGTATGGCAGCAGCGGCGCCGACTACATGATCGACCAGGGCGGCAACGACAGCTACTTCGGCGGCGACGGCCAGGATGTCGTCGATTTCCAGAGCACGTCCAACGACATGACGGTCGATGTCGGCAATGCGACCGCCGTCGGCTTCGGCGCCGATGCGCTGGGCAACGACAACGAAGTCTTTGTCATGGGTGGCGGCAACGATCTGGTGGTCGGCGGCGGCATCTCCGAGACGATCTACGGCGGCGGCGGCAACGATTACCTGTTCGGCGGTGCGGATCTTTCGGGCGACAGCGACACGCTTTTCGGCGGCACCGGCAACGACATCATCAATGGCGGCGGCGGCAACGACACGGTGGACGGCGGTAACGACGACGACATCGTCAACGGCGGCCGCGGCGACGACTTCGTCTACGGTGGCGCTGGCAACGATGCGCTTGTGGCGGGTGCCGAAGGCAACGACGTTGTCGATGGCGGCACAGGCAACGATTTCGTGCTCGGCAACGACGGCAACGACACGGTCTATGGCGGAGCCGGCGACGATACGCTGTGGGGCGGCTTGGGTAACGACACCCTGTCCGGCGGCGCCGGCAACGATACTTTCTATGTCGCTTCCAACGAGACCGGCTTCGATACTGTCACCGACTTCGCGAATGGCAGCGACAAGATCGATCTG
>JBBRFD010000156.1:0-11963 GCA_038224985.1 Reyranellales bacterium | reverse complement strand
GAGCTGGCCACCTTGTTGCTGACGGGCGGCAGCGTGCGCAGGTAGGCCACGATGGCGTCGAGGTCGGCGTCGGAGATGTGGCGATAATAGTAGAAGGGCATCGGCGGTCCGATCAGTGAACCGTCCGGCCGCTTGCCCTCGCGGATCGCCCCCTTCAATTGGGCATCGGTCCATTTGCCGATGCCGGTGTCCGGATCGGGCGTGATGTTGGACGGAAAGATCTTGCCGACCATCGCGTCGTCGATCGGCGGGCCGCCGGAGAAAGCGCGGGCCATGACCGGGCCGGTGGGCCCCTGCGGCGTGTGACAGTTGCCGCAGCCGACGATGCCTTCAACCAGGTACTTGCCGCGCTCCAGCGCCGTTTGCGCCTGAGTTGGGGCCTGAGTTTGCGCCTGAGTTTGAGCCTGGATGGGGGCCACGCATCCTATCGCCGCCGCCACCAAACCGATCATCGCCGTCCGCATCCCGCCTGCTCCTCCGCGTCATCCGCCGTTTTTCTAACGGAGCGGATTGTGGATAGCCAGATGGCGCGAATTTTGTAGCACTCGTTCCAGAATCCTGCGCAGACTGCGCCATGGGCCGTTTGCGCGAATTCGATGACCGGAAAGCCGTCGACGCCGCCGCCGACTGTTTCTGGTCGCGCGGCTACGAGGCGACCTCGGTGCGCGATCTCACCGAGAGCATGGGAATCTCCGGCGCCAGCCTGTACAATGCCTACGGCGACAAGCGCGCGCTCTTCGCGACGGCGCTGGCGCGCTATG
This sequence comes from Reyranellales bacterium, assembly GCA_038224985.1. GTDB lineage: Bacteria > Pseudomonadota > Alphaproteobacteria > Reyranellales > Reyranellaceae > Reyranella. The sequence continues at coordinate 11,202 of JBBRFD010000156.1, read as the reverse complement.
CCGAGCGCTCGATGCGCGAACGCATCCAGCGGCTGGAAAGCGGCAACAAGCCCAAGCAGGCGATCCGCACCTTCATCGAGGAAATCGTCGAGCGCTCGGTCAAGGACCGCGACCGCAAGGGCTGCCTGCTGATCAACTCCGCGCTCGATGTCGCGCCGCACGACGCCGGGATCGGCCGTGTCATCGCGGGCTATCTCGACGAGATCCGCGGCTTCTTCCGCCGCAACCTTCTCGCCGCCCAGGCGGCCGGTCAGGTGCCGGCCGGTCTCGATGCCGAGGACCTGTCGGGCCATCTGCTGGGCATCGTCGCCGGTATCCGTGTGCTTGCCCGCACCTCAGCCGATCCGGCGCTGCTGGCCGGCGTGGCCCGCCCGGCGCTCGCTCTGCTCGATCATCCCAAAGCCAAACCCACCTCCAGGAAGAAGGAATAAGCCTATGTCACTCGCCGACACCCTTGCCGCTACGCGCGCCGCCAGCGCCGGGCGTATCCCGCCCGAACGTCAGGCCATCATGCACAAGGCGACGGAAGACCTGCGCGCCTCCGGCATGCTCGATCGCATCGTGGCCGTCGGCAGTCCGATGCCGCGCTTCGATCTCGAAAGTCACGATGGCCGCCGCGTCGCTTCCGACGAGCTGCTGGCCGGCGGTCCGCTGGTCCTGTCGTATTTCCGAGGGTCGTGGTGACCCTATTGCCGACATGAGCTGGATGCTCTGCAAGCCGTCTACGCCGACATCGCCGCCCTCGGGGCTTCGCTGGTCGTGATCTCGCCCGAGCTGCCCGCCGCGATCGCAGCCATGGCCGCCAAACAGAAACTCACTTTTCCCATTCTCTGGGACGAGCGCTGCGAGACCGCCGCCGCCTTCGGGCTGGCTTTCAAGCTGCCCGACGACCTGAAGCAGGTCTATCTCGGCTTCGGCAACGATCTCGCCCTTCGCAACGGCGATCCGTCGTGGCAACTGCCGGTGCCGGCGCGTTTCGTCGTCGATGCCCGGGGAATCGTGCAAAGCGTGCAGGCCGACCCCGATTATCGTTACAGGCCCGAGCCGGAAACCACGCTCGATGTTCTGCGCCGTGTCGTGAAGGAGTAGCCCATGGTCCGTCTCGTCCGCTGCCTCGGCTTCATTGCCGTTCTTCTGGCCGCGGCCATGGTCTCGGTCCCGGCAGGGGCCGGCAGCATCGAGATCGGACCGAAGGTTGGCACGAAAATCCCCGCGCCGCTCAGCTTCCGCGATGCCGATGGCGCGGCCAAGGGCTTCGCCGATGTGGTGGGCGAAAAGGGCGTGGTCATGGTGTTCACGCGCTCGGCTGCCTGGTGTCCGTTCTGCCAGGCGCAGATGAAGGAGTTGCGCGGTATCGTTCCGGCCCTGGCCGACAAGGGCTACCGCCTCGTCACCGTGAGCTACGACGAGCCCGAGGTGCTGTCGGCGTTCATCGCCAAGAACGCCATTCCCTACACCATGCTGTCGGACAAGGGTTCGGTCGCCATCGATGCCTTCGGCATCCGCGATTCGCAATACAAGGAAGGCTCGAAGGCCTTCGGCGTGCCGCAGCCGGCAATCTTCATCGTCGGCCGCGACGGCACCGTGCGCGCCAAGCTGGCCGGGGAGGGCTTCGAGGTACGGCCGTCACCGGAAGCCGTGCTGGCGGCCGTCACGGGCCAGTGACGGGTAAGTGACCGGAACGACCGCTTTTGCGTCGCTATTCCGCGGCGACGGCGAAACGGTGATCGGGCAGCAGTGTCGAGCGGTCGATGGCGGCGCCTGAGTCGAATTTTTGTAATCCGGGCATGACCGTCTTCGCGAACAGCCGCATGTTTCGCGCGGCTTCCTCGTGCGGCATGCCGGCATAGGAAAACACACCGACGAAGCCGGAATTGTTGGTCCGCTGGTGGATGGTCATGATCTTTTCGTGGACCTGCTCGGGCGTGCCGTAGACCTGCAGGTCGGCGAAGAACTCGATGGCCTTCTCGTCGCCATAGACGGCGAGCTTCTCGTTCATCTTGGCGTAGTACTCGTAGCCGCGCTGGTTCTTCATATGGGCGCCGGCGAACTGGTAGTGGTCGAGCACGGTGCGGTAATAGCCGCCGATATACTTCATCGCCATCTCGCGTGCCCGCTCGGCGCTGTCGTCGATGAAGACCCAGCCCGCCGAGATCGGCTGCGGCGCGTCGCTGCCGTTGATCTCGCGATAGAGCGTGTTGTACTCGGTCAATTCCTTCTCGACCTCGCGCCACGGCTTCTGCGGGATGATCAGCAACCCGACGCCGAGCCGCGCCATGATGCGCGCGCTCTCCGGTGAGACGGCGGCGGCATAGGTGCGGCCGCGGAAGGATTTGAACGGGGCGGGCCGGATCTCGACCGGTGGCTGTTTGTAGTGCTTGCCGTCGTATTGCATGACGCCGGTCTCGAGGCCCTTGAGCAGTGCCTCGCCGTATTCGACGAAGAGCTCGCGGCTGTCGCCCATGTCGAGACGGAAGCCGTCGAACTCGACTTTACCGGCGCCGCGTCCCAATCCCAGGATCATGCGCCCGCCGGAGAGCTGGTCGAGCATCGAGATCTGCTCGGCCGCGCGCATCGGGTCGTGCCACGGCAGCACCATGACCATCGAGCCCAGCCGTACCGTTTTCGTGCGCCCCGCCATGAAGGACAGGAACTGCACGACGTCGGGGCACATCGTGTAGTCGGTGAAGTGGTGCTCGACCGACCAGATCGACTCGAAGCCCAGCGGCTCGGCCATGTCGGCCAGCGCCACTTCGTTCAGGTAGACCTGCCGGTCGCTGATCGCGCGCCCGGTGTTCTGGAAGACGGCGGCCATTCCGACATGCATGGGCGTTTCCCTTTCTTTTGTGGAAGGTATGGTAAACGGGCGTTTACCAGCTTGGAAGGGGGGCGTTTTCTTGATTCGGCCCCAATCGACCCCCATACAACGATCATGCGCGTCATAGCCCTCGCCCTCGTGGCACTTCTTTCCCTGACCGAATTCGCCGCTGCCCAGACGTCGGGCCAGCCTGGCCAAATGCCGGCACCCGACCTGACGCGCCGGCCCCGCCAGAGCGCCCCCGCGCAGGCTGCACCCGAGCAGACGCCGGCCAATCCGCAGATCGCCCAGGTCGAGACCTATTTCAACTCGATCCGAACGCTGCAGGCCCGCTTCGTGCAGAGCAATCCCAATGGCTCGATCGTGCAGGGCACTCTGTCGATCCGCCGTCCCGGCCGCATGCGCTTCGAGTATGACGCGCCCTCGAAGCTCAAGATCGTTGCCGACGGATCGCAGGTCACCATGTGGGATGTCCAGACCAAGGATTTCGGCCAGTGGCCGATCGGCTGGACGGCCGCGTCGTTTCTGGTCAAGGAGCCGCTGTCGCTCGGCACCGACCTCAGGGTCGAGAACAGCGAGCGCGTCGACGGCTTGCTCGCCATCACCATGAGCCAGGCGCGTAAGCCGCAGGAAGGCCGCGTCATCGTTCGCCTCAGTGAAAATCCGATGCAGCTGCGTGGCTGGTCGATCATCGACAACCGCGGCCAGCGCGTCGACGTGGCGTTGAGCGACGTGCGCTTCGGCTTGGCGCTGGCCGACGCGCTGTTCAAGTTCGACGGCCCCGATCCCGGACAGCTGCGCGGCGGCGGCGGCAACTGAGGCCATAGTTCTCCCGGGTTAGAAGGGGGGGGTAGCGCGTGAGCGGGATTGCAAGATCAGAGCTGATCGTTCGGACTTCGACCGAAGCCGACATCGCCCGCTGCGCGGAAATTTATCGGTATCACGTGTTGCACGGCACCGCCTCCTTCGAGATCGATCCACCGGACCTTGCCGAAATGAAGAAGCGACGCGCCGCCGTGCTCGACATCGGCCTGCCGCATCTCGTGGCCGAAAAAGGCGGCCGCGTCCTGGGCTATGCCTATGCCGGCAACTGGCGCCCGCGTCCGGCCTACAAATTCTCCGTGGAAGACTCGATCTACGTCGACAAGGACGCCGTGGGCCAGGGCGTCGGCAAGGCGCTGCTGCCGGTGCTGATCGAGCAGTGCACGGCCCTGGGCAAGCGCCAGATGGTGGCCGTGATCGGCGACAGTGCGCAGACGCCGTCGATCCGCCTCCATGCCGGCTTCGGTTTCGAGATGACCGGCACCCTGAAGAGCATCGGCTTCAAGTTCGGCCGCTGGCTCGACTCGGTGATCATGCAACGGCCGCTGGGCGTGGGCGACAGGACACCGCCAGACGCCTAACCCTTGCACAAGTGTAATCGTTGCAGTTGTGTAAGGGTTGCCAAAGCGAGTAGACTAGTCATCTGACTAGTTGACGAGGTATGTTCATGAAGTCATGGCCTGTTCAGGACGCGAAGGCACGGTTCAGCAAAATGCTCGATGCCTGCCTTACACAGGGCCCTCAATTGGTAACCAAGCGCGGTAGCGATGCGGCGGTATTGGTGCCAATCGACGAATGGCGACGCCTGCGCGGATCGCCCGCCCGCACGCTCAAGGACCTTCTGCTTACGGATGAGGCGCGCGGTGATCTCAACATTCCCCCTCGTGGCCGGCATCCGCGACGGGGCTCGCCGCGCTTCGACTGACGATGTATCTGCTGGACACCAACGTGATCTCCGAGTTGCGGCGCCCCCGTCCCCATGGTGGGGTCGTGGCGTGGGTAAATTCGGTCGATCACCGCTTGCTGCGGCTGTCGGCTGTGTCGATGGGAGAAATTCAGGAAGGCATCGAAAAGACACGGGAGCAGGACCCTGGCTGCGCCGCCGAGCTCGAGCAATGGGCCAACGAGGTTGCGCGAAGCTATGAAGTGCTGCCGATGGACACGATGGTCTTCCGGGTTTGGGCAAAACTGATGCATCGCAAATCCGATACCCTGGCGGACGATGCGCGAATCGCGGCGACGGCGATCGTGCACGATCTCACCGTGGTGACGCGCAATGTGCGCGACTTCCGGCCATTTGACGTGGCTACGCTCAATCCCTTTCAGGTCGCGAAATGAGACTGATCGACTACTTCGACCGCGGCGCCGATCTTCATGGCAAACGCGACTGCCTGCATGATGGCACGCGCGGCTGGACCTATGCCGAGGTGCAGGCCAACACGCATCGCATCGCCAATGGCCTGCTGGCGGCGGGGCTGAAGGCGGGCGACAAGGTCGCGGTCTATTCGCCCAACCACGCCATGGCCTATGCCGCCCTGCTGGGCATCGAGCGCGCGGGGCTGATCTGGGCGCCGGTCAATGCGCGCAATGCCCTCGAGGAGAACCTCTTCATCCTCGACAATACCGACGTGGCGTTCCTGTTCTATCACTCGAGCTTCGAGGGCTACCTGCCGCGCATCCGCGAGGCCTGCCCCGCAATCAAGGACGTGCTCTGCATCGATGCGCCGTCCTTCGAGCAGTGGATGGCGCGGTTCGACGGCAAGGCGCCCGATCTCGGAGACGCGCCCGACGATGTCGCCATTCTCATCAGCTCGGGCGGCACGACGGGGCGGCCCAAGGGCGTGCAGATCACCAATCGCGTGATCGAGACCATGAACTCGATCTTCTGGGCCTGCATGCCGATGGAGGCGCCGCCGGTACATTTGATGGTGGCGCCCATGACCCATGCCGCCGGCGTCTGCTCGTTTCCCATGCTGCCCTTCGGCGGCACCAATATCTTCATGGGCACGGCCGACGCAGGCGCCATTCTGGCCGCCATCGAGAAGCATCGCGTCACGCACATCTATATGCCGCCGACGCTGATCTACATCCTTCTCGCCCATCCCGACGTGCGCAAATACGACTACAGCTCGCTGAAAAACCTCGTCTATGCCTCGGCGCCGATGTCGGTCGACAAGCTGGTCGAGGCCATTGAGGTCTTCGGGCCGGTGCTGACGCAGACCTATGGCCAGGCCGAGGCCTGCATGATCTGCACGTTCTTTTCGCCCGAGGATCACGTCGAAGCCCTGAAGGGCAACAACCGCCATCGCCTCGGCAGTTGCGGCAAGGCCGCGCCGTTGATGCGCGTCGAGACCATGGACGACGACGGCAATCTCCTGCCGCGCGGCCAGAGCGGCGAGATCGTCGTGCGCGGCGGCCTCGTCATGAAGGGCTATTACAAGAACCCGCAGGCGACCGCCGATGCCTCGACCTTCGGCTGGCATCACACCGGCGACATCGGCGTTATCGACGAGGATGGCTTCGTCTATATCGTCGATCGCAAGAAGGACATGATCATCAGTGGTGGCTTCAACGTCTTCCCCAGCGAAGTCGAGCAGGTGCTGTGGAGCCACGCCGCCGTGCAGGACTGCGCCGTCATCGGCGTGCCCGACGACAAATGGGGCGAAGCGGTCAAGGCCGTGGTCGAGCTCAAGCCCGGCGCCAAGGCAGGCGAGGGCGAGCTGATTGCACTGGTCAAGGAAAAGCTCGGCGGCGTGAAGGCGCCCAAGTCGATCGATTTCATCTCCGCCCTGCCGCGCAGCCCCGTCGGCAAGGTCCTGAAGAAGAACCTGCGCGAACCCTACTGGGCCGGCCGCGAGCGGAAGATCTGAGAAGGCTATTGTGAACGCAATGTTATCCGCCGCGACAAATCTGTCATCCCGAGCGCAGCGAGGGACTTTTGCGCGGCCGAAGGAAAGGTCCCTCGCTGCGCTCGGGATGACGCCGGTGTTGGGCTCGACGTCAGTGCGTCAATCCAGCGACCCTCAAACGTGATCCCTCTCGTCGCCGCGTTCCGCCGCTTGCCGGCCAATGTCCAGGGCGCGCTGTGGCTGGTCTCGGGCGGCTTCATCTTCACCACGACAGGCGTGATGATCCGGCTGCTCTCGGAGCAGGTCGAGAGCGTGCAGACGGCATTCTTCCGGGCCGCCCTTTCCGTGCTGATGCTGTTGCCCTGGATCCTGAGCGGCCGCGTGCAGCCGTGGGCCAGCAAGCGCATCGCCGGACATTTCTGGCGCACGGCGGCGGGCACGGCCTCGATGGTGCTGGGCTTCTACGCCGTTTCCATGCTGCCTCTGGGCGACGCCACGGCCATCGCCTTCTCGCAGCCGCTGTTCTCGGTCGTTGTCGCCGCCGCCATTGCCGGCGAGAAGGTGCGCTGGCGGCGCTGGACGGCGACCATCGTCGGCTTCATCGGCGTGCTCATCATGGTGCGGCCGGGCGCGGGCTCACTGCAGCTCGGCGCGCTGGTGGCGCTGGCCAATGCGGCGATGGTGGCGTTTTCGATCCTGCTGGTGAAGCGCCTCTCCGACTCGGAGACGCCGCTGATGATCTTGACGCAGTTCGCGATCTTCTCGACCATGCTGCTGCTGCCGCCCGCACTCTGGGTCTGGCGCTGGCCCGACCTCTGGGGCTGGACGCTGGCCATCGGCATCGCCTCGACGGCCACGGTCGGACAATACTTCTGGGTGCAGGCCTTCAAGGCCGGCGAGATGTCGGCGGTGGCGCCCTTCGAGTATCTGCGATTGCCCTTCGCCGTGTTCCTGGGCTGGCTGATCTGGAACGAGACGCCGGTGATCTGGACCTATGTGGGAGCCGCCATCGTCATCGCCTCGGCACTCTATATCGCGCGGCGCGAACAGCAGCTCGCCAGGGAAAGGCGCAAGGCCGAGGCGGCCAGGCCGCCGCCTACACCGCCCCCGGTCCAGCCTGCTCCTTGAGCAACCACAGACGGGCGAGGCGCAGATGCTCCGGCGTGATATGCGCTTGCGCGGCCTTATAGGCGGTGAAGAGCACGGCGGCGTCGTCGGTGAAGCCCAGGCCCAAAATCATGTCGGGGATGATGTCGAAGGGCAGGATGAAATAGGCAAGCGCGCCGAACAGCGTAACGCGGATGGCCATCGGCGTGGCGCTGTCGGTGGCGCAGTAATAGGCCGCGATCGCCTGCTCGCTGAAGGGCACGCGGCCCAGGGTCTTGCGCGCCTTGGGCCAGAAGCCGTCGCGCACGCGCTGTTCGTCGCGCTCGGGGTCGAGAGTCATCCGGTTACCGTCGGTCATACCCTATGAAGTAGGGACCGCAGCCTGCTTGGCAAGGGGCGGGTTCATGCTAAAAACGCGGCAATCAGGGAGAGTTGCATGGACGTTAAGGGTCAGGCCGTCATCGTTACCGGCGGCGCATCGGGTCTGGGCGGCGCCACGGCGGACGCGCTGGCGGCGGCCGGCGCCAAGGTCGCGATCTTCGACCTGCAGGAGGAGCTCGGCCAGAAGAAGGCCCGGGAGCTGGGCGGGTTGTTCGTGAAGACCAATGTCGCCGACGCCGCCAGCACGGAAGCCTCGGTCAAGACGGTCGTCGAGACGCTGGGCGCGCCGCGCGTGACGGTGAACTGCGCCGGCATCGGCCGCGCCGCCCGCACCATTTCCAAAACCGGTCCGCACGATCTCGCCATGTTCGCCCAGGTCATCCAGGTCAACCTGATCGGCACCTTCAACGTCATTCGCCTCGCTTCCTGGGCGATGAGCCAGGCCGAGCCGCTGGAAGACGGCGAGCGCGGCGTCATCATCAACACCGCCTCGGTCGCGGCCTTCGATGGCCAGATCGGCCAAGCGGCCTATTCGGCGTCCAAGGGCGGCGTCGTCGGCATGACCCTGCCGATCGCCCGCGATCTCTCGAGCCTAGGCATCCGCGTCTGCACCATCGCACCCGGCCTCTTCCTGACGCCGATGATGATGGGACTTTCGCCCGAGGCTCAGAAGAGCCTGGGCGCGCAGGTGCCGTTCCCGCCGCGCCTCGGCGACCCCCGGGAATATGCCCAGCTGGCGATGTCGATCGTTGCCAACCGCATGCTGAACGGCGAGACCATCCGTCTCGACGGCGCCATCCGGATGGCTCCCAAATGAGCGCTTCCAAATGAGGGTGGCGAAGTGAAAGTCGCTCGGCTTGTGCTGCTGTCGATGCTGATCGCCGCGCCGGCGGCGGCGGACACGCGCTGGCTTGCCTGCAAGTTCACCGATCCCCGGGGCAAGCCGCAGAGCTTCAATCTGATGTTCGACGAGAGGCGCAATGTCGCGGCCTTCTTCGACCCCATCAGCGGCAACATGGTCGAGGGCGTAAGCACCTCCATCAACTTCCAGGTCATCCGCACGCGCTTCCCCGAATACGCGCTGACCTACAACCGCAACGACGGTGTCGTGAGCCTGAGCCCGCTCAGCGGTGGCGCCTTCACTGCCGGCCTGCTGCACGGCAGCTGCCTGCGCAGCCCGCCGCCGCCGGGTGCTCCCCGGAACTAGGGCGCCGCGCGGCTGGCTGTCGCTGCTTGCCGACTGCGGCGCCATCGCACTGCCGCTCGCTTTATCGTGAAAGTTTGGCGCCGCAAGGAACGCGCGCCGCTGGTGGTCGTTAGAGTCGGGTCGTCGCTGGACAATCGCCCGGCACGCCGGCTGCAATTGGTCCTGCCGGACTCGCGGCTGCCAATGCGATCACCTTGACGGAGTTCCTGAATGTCAAAACGTCACGCTTTCCTCGCGGCCGTCGCCGCCGCTACGCTGTTCACGGTGGCGCCCGCTTTCGCCCAAAACCCGATGGTCGGCGGCGCCGCCATGATGACCGACAAGAACATCGTGCAGAACGCGATGAACTCGAAGGACCACACCACGCTGGTCGCCGCCGTCAAGGCCGCCGGCTTGGTCGACACGCTCCAGGGCCCCGGCCCCTTCACCGTCTTCGCGCCGACCAACGATGCTTTCGCCAAGCTGCCGGCCGGCACCGTCGACATGCTGCTGAAGCCGGAGAACAAGGCCAAGCTCGCCAAGATTCTGACCTGCCATGTGGTCGCCGCCAACGCCATGTCGCCGGCCATCGCCAAAATGATCGCCGACGACAAGGGCACCCATCCGGTCAAGACTGTAGGCGGCTGCGTGCTGCAGGCCAAGATGACGGGCGACAAGATCACGCTGACCGACGAGAACGGCAGCGTCGCGACGGTAACCATCGCCGACGTGAAGCAGTCGAACGGCGTCATTCACGTGATCGACAGGGTCATGACGCCGAAGATGTAACGGCGGCAAACTGGAGACGGCGGCGGGGCCAGGCGCCCCGCCGCTTTTTCGTGTCGGAACGACGTGTCCCTGGCGGAAACTACATCCGGCAATATTCATGATGAAGCGCACCGAGGATCGGCCGTGTGATGACCTGGTCGAGTCGTTGGAGAGGCCGATGGCTGGGTAAGTTCTCAGCTGACTCGACGCTCGAAGCGCTAAAATTCGTGGATCCGATGTGAATGTAGTCTTTCCAGAGGTTTTGCTGTTGCCGCTGCATCGAGCCCCGAACAGCTCGCTGGTCTCTGCATTGTTTCTGACAAGACGTTGAGCTTGATGGCGACGACGGGCCCGTCGCCGCCAGTCAGCGCGCCGCTCTTGGCGTGAAACGAGCCGCCGGGCACAGGGAGCGCCGACGTCGGAGGTGCCACCGCGCAGCCTTCGGAGGCGGCACGGAAGCCCGCCTCGACGGCGTTGACGCGCGCGCTCGCACGGATTGGACGGCACCAGCGCGGGCCCGAAGAAAACGTCGTCGACGTAGCTCGCGATGGCGGCAGTTTCGTAGAGCATGAAGTCGCCGTGCGTCAGCACCGGCACGCGATCGAACGGATGCAGCATCCAGCCGCCCGGCTTGCCCATCGCGTCCTCGGTGTCGCGAAAGAAGTATTCGACCCGCTTTGCCGCCAGCACGAGCTTGGCGATGGTGACGCAGGCGCTGCGGTGGAAGCCATGCAGGACGACTCCGGTCATGACGGCGCTGTCACGTCTCGTAGATCGCGGCGCGGTGGCTGCGCGGCAGGAAGACGTAGAGCAGGTCGCCCGCCGGCGCGAGCGCGGTGGTATGGGCGCCGGGCTCCGTTTCGATCGTCGCCAGTTTTTCCATCGTCGCGGTTGAATAGACATCGACCACGCCAGGATCGCCCACGGCGATGTAGAGGTGCTGGCGCTGCCTGTTGAAGAAGACGACATCGGGCACGCCACTCAGGGGCTTTACGCTCAGGATCTTGCCCGAGCGCGCATCGAGGGTGGCCAGCGTGCCGGCATCGCAGGCGCAGAACAGCCGCTGCGTCGCCCGGTCGAGGTCAAGACCGTGTGGTCCGGCCGCAGGCACGGCGAACATATGGGCGAGCCGGTCGGGCTTGCGAGCGTCGATGACGGTGATGACGGCGGGGTCGACGATGTTGACGTAGAAGACTTCGGCGTCGGGATCGAACACCGTCCAGCGGGTGCGGCCAGGCATGGCGATCTCGGCGCGCACGCAGCGGTCGCCG